>JAURNN010000007.1 GCA_030830185.1 Bacillota bacterium
GATACAAAGCTGGTTCTGATATTTATTTAGGAATGGATGTTGCGTCTTCAGAGTTTTATAACAAAGAAACGAAAACATATGTACTTGCTGGAGAAGGCGGTAAATCATTTACGTCTAAAGAATTATCTGATTTCTATGCTGGACTTGTTAAAAAATACCCAATTATCTCAATCGAAGATGGACTTGATGAAAATGACTGGGAAGGTTGGGCATATCTAACACAAACTCTTGGAAAACATGTACAACTTGTCGGAGATGATTTATTTGTCACGAATACAAAACGTTTAAGCCAAGGTATTAAGTCAAATGTTGGTAACTCAATTTTAGTTAAAGTGAACCAAATTGGTACGCTTACAGAAACATTTGAAGCGATTGAAATGGCGAAAAGAGCAGGGTATACTGCAGTAATCTCACATCGTAGTGGTGAATCAGAAGATACAACCATTGCTGATATTGCAGTCGCAACCAATGCCGGTCAAATTAAAACCGGTAGTGCGTCACGTACAGACCGTATTGCAAAATACAACCAACTTATTCGTATTGAAGATCAATTAGAGTCAACAGGAACTTACTTAGGTTTAAACGCATTTTACAATTTAAAGTAAAAGGATAAGGTGAGAGATAACACTCTTACCTTTTTAATAAATAATGGATATTAAAGAACTTTATCAAGCACTTTATGATGGTTATCAACATTGCATTGAAGTTGATGATGAATCGATCTTAAAACTTGCAAAATCAAGTGAATATATACATGTCAATGGGAAAAAGATTTGTTTAAAAAAACAATACTCTATTGGTACAATGGATATCAAAAAAGAATTTGGTTTTTTAAGACAACCTGAAGATGATATTTATATAGATAAAAAATTCTTGAATGGTGCCATGCAAGATGATTTTGTGATTGTTGATGATACAGGCTATCAATCTAAAGTGATTCATATCATTAGCCGAGCGATGACACTCCTTTTATGTCGTTGTCACAAACAAAAAGAGATGATTTATTTTGAACCACTCATTGACATTCAACAGTTATTACATATCAATTATGATGTACCACTTGTGGAAGGTCATTTAGTTGCGATTCTTATTGATTCTATCGATGGGTTAAATATCCATGGACATGTTGATCACATTATTGGTCATGAGCACGACCCTGATATTGAAACTAAAAAGATTGTATCAAGTTATCAGTGGCCACAAGCATTTATTAAAGATGTCTATGACTCTTTAAAGAAAATTAAAAAAGAAACTTTTGATCAAATCGATTTTGAAGATGCATTAATTATTACCATTGACGGTGCAGATGCTAAAGATTTAGATGATGCCATTCACTTAAAAAAGACAAATAGTGGCTATGAAATTGGCGTTCATATCGCTGATGTATCTCATTACGTTAAACCAAATGATAAGATTGATCAACAAGCTTTTTCAAAAACAACCTCTGTGTACTTAGCAGATCGAGTGATACCGATGTTGCCTGAATATTTATCTAATGATTTATGTTCACTCAATCCTTTGGAACCTAAAAAAACATTAAGTATTTTGATGCAGCTAGATGTAAATTATAAAGTCATCTCTCATGCGTTTCATTCATCTGTGATTATGTCTAAATACCGTTTAACGTATGGTGAAGTCAATTTGATTTTACAAGGAAATAAAAATCATAAAAACCGAGAACTTCAAGACATGCTATTTCAACTCAATGAGGTTTCAAAAGGATTATCAAAGATTCGTTATCAACGTGGTGAAATGAATTTTCATACAGAAGAAATGAAGTTTCATATCGAAAATCATCAAATTAAAAGTGTGTCTCTTCGTAAACAAGATGACGCCGAAAAATTGATTGAATCTTTAATGTTACTTGCTAATGAAACTGTAGCAAAACACTTTAACGATCATCATATCGCATCACTTTACCGTACACACGATGTTCCAGATATTGGTAAATTACAAAAAGCACTTCATATATTAACGCAACTTGGTGTTTCAATTCCTCATCAATTGAATCAAGATGCTCATTTCATACAAAAAATCATTGAAAAAACAGAAACCCATCCTCAAAAAGATTTGATTCATATGATTATTTTACGTGCGATGCAAAAAGCAAAATATGAGTCTCAAGTAAGTGGACATTTTGGACTTGGGGCAACGTACTATACACATTTCACATCTCCAATAAGACGTTATCCAGATCTAATCATACATAGACTCATACATATGTTTATTTTAAAAGATCATGACATTGAAAAACTTGATCTTACTGATATTGCAAAACAAACGTCTGTTCAAGAACGTATGGCATTATCATTGGAACGAGATGTGAATCAGTTAAAAAGTTGCGAATTTATGGTCGATAAAGTAAATAAAACGTTTTCTGGTGTTGTTATTGCAACGCTTTCCAGAGGAATGTTTATAAGACTAGATAGTGGAATTGAAGGTTTTGTATCTTTAAAAACATTTAAACAACATGTTATTTATCATGAACATACTGTATCGTATTCTGATAGAAGAGGCTTATTATACCGACTTGGAGATCGCGTAGAAGTTGAATTAATTTCAGTCGATATTATTAAAAGACACATTGACTTTAGAATTATGAATCAAGTAAAAAGAAGGAGCCATCATGGAGCTCATCGTACAAAACAAAAAGGCAAGGTTTGAATATTTCATCGAAGAAACTTTTGAAGCCGGTATTGCTTTAAAAGGTTCAGAAATTAAATCTGTCCGTTTGAAAAAAGTGAATTTAACAGATGCTTATGTTTTAGTAAAAGATGGAGAAGCATTTATTATTAATATGCATATTTCAACATATGCTTTTTCATCTTTATTTAATCATGATGAAACAAGAAGAAGAAAATTATTACTACATAAACATGAAATTAATAAACTTGAATCAAAAAAGAAGCTTCAAGGGTTAACCATTATTCCTTTAAGGATGTATTTAAAAGAGGGCCTTGCTAAAGTAGAAATTGCTTTAGCTAAAGGGAAGAAATTATATGATAAACGCCATGATTTACAAACAAAAGATTTGAATTTACGTTTAAAGAAAATACATAAAAGAGGTTAAAAGATGATTGTTGTAAAATCTTTTGATGAACTTTCACCACGCATGCTGTATGACATTATGCATTTACGTCTTAAAGTTTTTGTAGAGGAACAAAACATTGTGTATGTCGATACCGATTATGATGACTTACAAGCAGATCATGTCATGTATGTTGTTAATGATGACATTGTTTCATATGCGCGTGTTTTAAAAAAAGACCAGCGCTATCAAGATCATATGTCCATTGGACGAGTTGCAACGCATATGACACATAGAAATAAAGGATATGCAACAGAAATATTAAAAACAATATTATCTACATATAAAGAAAATTTCATGATTTCAGCTCAGGCATATTTAATTCACTATTATGAAAAGTTTGGTTTTAAAGTCGTATCAGAACCGTACATAGAAGAAGGAATTTTACATGTTAAGATGAGATATGAAACTAAAATATGATACAATATATGTTGATAATTGAGGTGAAACATGAGGTTTTTTTCAGCCCAAGAAATTAGAGAAACTTGGTTACGTTTTTTTAAAGATAAAGGACATTTAATTGAGCCTTCTTCTAGTCTTATACCCCAAAACGACAAATCATTATTATGGATCAATGCAGGGGTTGCGCCATTAAAGAAATACTTTGATGGAAGAGAAAAACCAAGTCAACCAAGACTGGCAAATATTCAAAAATGTATACGAACGAATGATATTGATAATGTAGGAAAAACGGCAAGACATCATACTTTTTTTGAAATGCTTGGTAATTTTTCAATTGGTGATTACTTTAAGAAAGATGCGATTAAGTTTGCATATGAAATCTTAATATCAGAAGCATATTTTAATATGCCAAAAGAGTTGCTTTATATGACTTATTATCCTGATGATGTTGTTGCATATGAGACATGGATTGAACTTGGTATCGATCCTGAACATCTTATTCCTGTAGAAGGTAATTTTTGGGAAATTGGACCAGGACCGTGTGGACCTGATACGGAAATATTCTACGATCGTGGATCCTCCTATGATGCAAGAGGCAAAGAATTAATTGCTGAAGATATTGAAAATGAAAGATTTATTGAAATTTGGAATGTTGTTTTTTCACAATTTAATTCTACAGAAGGACTATCTCGTGATGAATATCCTTTACTTCCTCAGAAAAATATTGATACTGGCGCTGGCTTAGAGCGTTTTGCCTGTATCTTGCAAGGTACAAAAACGAACTTTGAGACGGATTTATTTTTACCTATCATTCAACACATCGAAGCATTATCAGGTATCAACTATGATGGACAGATCGCATTTAAAGTCATCGCTGATCACATTAAAGCACTTACTTTTGCAATCGCTGACGGTGCGATTTTATCTAATGAAGGCAGAGGTTATGTTTTAAGACGGTTATTAAGAAGAGCGATAAAATATGGTTTGAAACTTAATTTGAATCATCCTTTTTTACATGTTCTGATTCCTACCGTTATTAGCATGATGCAATCCTTTTATCCATATTTAAATGATAGATTAGACATTGTTACAAAAATCGTGTTTCAAGAAGAAACGAAATTTTTTGAAACGATCTCTGACGGTGAATTACTATTGGAGCATGAATTAAAACATATTCAAGGCCAAATATTATCTGGTGATGTGGCATTTAAGCTGTATGATACGTTTGGTTTCCCTTTTGAACTCACAGAAGAATATGTATTAGAAAAAGGCTTTACAGTAAATAAAGAAGAATTTTTAGAAGCATTAAAAATTCAAAAAGACAGATCAAGACAAGCCATGAAACAATCTTCAGGTATGCATCTACAAGATGATGCGTATATAAATTTCTTTGAAAAATCTACGTTTGTAGGTTATGATCAACTAAAAGTGGAAACAGTTGTCGTAGGCGTTTTTGAAGAAGGTATTGTCTTAGAATATACTCCTTTTTATGCTGAAAGTGGTGGACAACTATCAGACAGTGGACTTATTAATGGGATAGAAATAAAACACGTTAAAAAACTTCCTAATGGTCAGTTCTTGCATGTGTGTGAGACAGATTCATTTCAAGTGGGAGACCAAGTTCTAGCCATCGTAGATGAAAAACTTAGACTTCAAACAGAAAGAAATCACAGTTCAGCACATTTATTTCACCAAGCACTTAAAGAAGTATTAGGAGATCATGCGATACAACAAGGTCAACAAGTCAATGCAAAAAGTTGTCGATTTGATTTTAACCATTATGAATCCATGAATGATGAAACAATTTTAAAACTAGAAACATTAGTAAACACTTACATACAAAAAAACCCCTTAGATGTTAATATTTATGAAACCACTTTAGAGGACGCTAAACAAAAAGGAGCAATGGCGCTTTTTGGAGAAAAATATGGAGATCATGTTCGAGTTGTTGATATGGGATGGTCTATTGAGTTGTGTGGTGGAACTCACGTTAAAAACACGAAATCGATTATAAATTTTACGATCACATCATTAAGCTCAATTGGATCGGGAATTTTTAGAATGGAAGGGATAAGTGGTGATCAAGTAATTGCTCAAATGCAAACCCAGCTCAACCCATTTTTGATTGAACTAAAAGCGATACAAGATAAAATAGATCAAGAAAATTATAATTTTAAGTTGAACTTTCCAACGATAAAAGGATCATATGAAGATATCATCACTTACCGACATTACTTAGAGACAGTAAGAAAAAAAGTTAAAGAATTAGAAAAATCAAAAGCTGAGAAAGACCAACAAAATGTTCTTTCTTTAGTTGATGTATCTAGTTTTGAAAAGAATCAAGACATCTCTGTGATTCAAGTAGAACACATTGAGAAAAAACTTCTGAAAGCTCTTGTTGATCAATTATTTGATCACCTTCAATCAGGAACTTTAATTTTAATTAATAAAGAAGATGAGAAAGCGTCATATGTGATTAAATCTTCAAAAAATCTTGCTTCTGTTCTTGTTAAGAAAATCGCTTCTATGACGGAAGGTTCAGGTGGCGGTCAAGATCATTTTGCGCAAGGTGGTACAACAAGACTCGATTTGATTGATGATGCGATTAAGGCATTGATATTATGAGTGTGTATCTCGGATTAGATTTAGGTAGTAAAACGCTTGGCATCGCAATAAGCCATTCTGGAATTATTGCTTCACCACTCGAAACATATCGGTTTAAAGAGCATGTTTATGACATGGCAATTCAATATTTAAATCAATTAATTAAAGAATATTCTGTCACACATGTGATTCTTGGATTACCTAAACATATGAATAATGATATGGGTGATCGTGCTCAATTAACCATTCAATTTCAAGAAAAACTTAAAGGTGTCGACGTGATTTTATGGGATGAACGTTTGTCTACGAAATCAGCAATGGATTCAATGCGTATGTTTCGTTTATCTCATCAGGAAAAAAAAGCTCAAAAAGATACTCAAGCAGCACTCATCATCTTACAAAACTATTTAAATTATAAGGAGAATCAACATGGAAGATAAGCAATTAATTATTACGGATGAAAAAGGCAATGAACAACTTTGTGAAATCATTTTTACAATGGACATAGAAGACCGTTCTTATGTTATTTTCACCGTACCTGATTCAGATGAAGTCAGCGCAGCTGAATATATTCCTAATCCCTCTAAAGAAGGAGAAGGAACATTTAAAGACATCGAAGATGATTATGTATGGGAACAATTAGAGGATGCATTAGAATCATATCAACAAGAATTAGATGAAGAAGACGACGAAGACGACGACGATACAGAAAATTAAAGATCACGCAATTGCAAATCAAATTCCAATCATTCAAGATGAAGTTGCCAAGGTATTAAAAATTTTAATTGAAACGTATGATGTTAAAAAAGTTCTTGAAATAGGTACAGCAACGTCATACAGTGCTCACGTGATCGCAAGCTGTGGTTCAGAGGTTTGGACAATTGAAAGAAATGCATTAAGATACTCAATTGCTGAAGATTTTGTAAAAAACTCTGAATATCACCATAAAATTCATTTAATCTTTGATGATGCATTAACACACATATTAAAGGAAAATCATTTTGATTTAATTTTTATTGATGCTGCAAAAAGCCAATATATTCCATTTTTTGATAAGTATCAACACTATTTAAATCCAAAAGGATTAATGATTGTTGATAATATTTTTTTCCATCATTTAGATCCTTTAAAAGTAAAACGACCAACAAGACAACTTTTAAAAAAGATTGAAAAGTTTAAACTTTTTTTATCAGTACATCCAAATTTTCAATCACAAATCTTATCCTATGGTGATGGCTTAAGTATAAGCTATCAAGATCATGAACGATATATTGAAATGCATTCAATCATTGAATCAACACTTCAAAAATGGTGACAAGACCTATGATGTACATACACAAGGACATGCCAGTATATATTTATCGTAAAAAAAACAAACATATGTATGTTCGCATGAGAAATACAGGATGTCACATAACTGTACCTAAACTACTTTCACATCAACTCATACAACAATATGTCACCGAAAATGAACGTAGGTTATTGCAAACCTATCAAAAACTTCATGACATTCAATATACATTGTTAGGCAGAGCAATAACGATTGATTACAAACAAAGAGAGTTTCATTATGAAATCCATCACAATCAATTAAAGATCGCTCATCCAACTAGTTTTGATGTTGGATTTAAGTTATTTTTAAAATTGGAATTTCAAAAGTACCTTGAATTGATTCAACATGAGATTCAAGCACACATCATCAAACATGGTTTAAAACCTGTAAACATTGAAATTAAGTATATACAATCAAAATATGGCAGTTATCATCGTTTAAAAAACAAAATCACACTGAATAGTTATTTATATATGCTTGATCCTAAACTCATCGATTATGTCATTATGCATGAATATGCCCATACGAAAGAGTTTCATCATCAAAAATCATTTTATGACTTGCAACATCAATTATGTTCTAATGATAAAGAATTATCAAAATGGCTCAAAACATTAACGATTCCCACACATTTTACGTTATAATAGTAAAGAAGGATTTTAGGAGGATATTATGGCTATAAAACCTGTTTACCAATTAACCCAAGAAGGTTATGATCATTTAAAAGAAGAACTTAAAGAACTTGTTGATGTAAAAAGACAAGAAAATTTAGATGCTTTAAAAGAAGCTCGTGCACAAGGCGATTTATCTGAAAATGCAGATTATGATGCTGCAAGAACAGAACAAGCTCGTATCGAATCAAGAATCACTGAGATTGAAAACATCTTAAAGTACTCAAAAATCATTAAAACAAGTAATGAAGATGTTGTAAATATCGGTAAAAAAGTCAAGATTCAATTTAAAGACACTGGAAAAGAAAAGGAATTTTATTTTATTTCTAGTATCGAAGTCGATCCTAAACTCAATAAAATATCAATTGAGTCTCCTATAGGTAAAGCACTTAAAGGTCATGAAATTGGAGATATCATTACATTTAAATCAGAGACAAATAAAGTTTCAACGATTGAAATTTTAACGATTGAATAATGGCAATTATTCCATATCTCAAACCTCAATTATACGTACAATCATTTCAAGATATTCCGTATGATGATTTTAAGAAGCAAGGTATAAAAACCTTGTTTTTTGACCTTGATAATACGGTTATGAGTTATGATGAAAAAATAATTTCTACTGAAAACTTGTTATTTTTAGATCAATTAAAAAAAGATTTCAAAGTTGTTATTGTTTCAAATAGTGGCTACAAAAGAGTTTCACACGCATGCATTAAAGCAGGATATGATTTTATTCATAGTGCTAAAAAACCATTTAAATCAGGATATAAAAGAGCACTTAAAAAAGCCTCTGCTCAAGTCAATACCTCTTTATTTATTGGTGATCAATTGATGACAGATATATTTGGAGCAGCAAGAATGAATATAACTTCTATTTTAGTGAAACCTCTCAAACAACGTTCTGATCATTTTTTTACAAGAACAAATCGAAAAATCGAACGTATGTTATTAAAGAAGATGAATAAAAAATATCCTAAACTTTTAAATCATTCGCTAATTGCATACGGAAGAGAAATTCATGGATTATTTAAAGACTTTAAGTAATGTGATTCATGATGTGAATCATGTCATGAAATCACATCCAAAAAGACTTTTACACATTCAAGGTGTCGCTTCTTGCATGGAGAAATTTTCAAAACAACATCATTTGAACGTTATAAAATCGCTTATTATTGCGTATTTACATGATATTACAAAAAAAGAAGATGATCGTTGGCACCTAAGTCATTCAAATCCTTTGTATCTAACTATTTTTGAAGATTATCCATACTATTTACATGCATTGTCAGCATGTCATATCGCAAAAGAAAAATATAACATAGAAGATCAATCCATATTAGATGCATTACTATATCATTGTACAGGACATGATGATTTAGACATTTATGCAAAGTTACTTATAATTTCTGATGTTTGTGAACCAAGTCGTAAACATCATGACACAACGTTGATATTCAATGTTGCACTCAAAGACGTAGAAGCAGCATACAAGATGGCATTTGAATTAAAATATCAAATGCATTTGAAAGAAAATCAAAAGATTCATCCTTGGTTTAAAAAAGCAAAAGAAAATATAGAGGAAAATCATGTCAGCTAAAATTAAAACAATTATTGATCAATTAGAAAACGTTAAAGCAAAAGATATTAAAGTATTCAATTTAAAAAGTGTGTCACCTTTTTATGATTATTTTATTGTTGCAACAGCAAACGATAGGCAATCAAATGCCGCAATCAATTATATAAAAAAAGCACTTGGTGACAAAGAAATCAAACACTCAGAAGGTAAAGGCGGATCATGGTTACTCATGGACTGTTTTGATGTGATTGTACATATTTTTGATGAACCATCAAGACAATTTTATCAATTTGACCAAAGACTCATGGAATATACGGTAGATGACATTTCAAAAGATTTATGATTTTTCGATAAAAAAAGAGATTTATGATCAGTACATTGAAATCATAAAACCTTATTTGGATGAAAATATGCGTCTTTTAGATGTAGGATGTGGAACTGGGAAATTACTTTCAATGTTAGACCATGAAGTTCAATATTTATATGGCATAGATCAAGATGCACAAATGATATCTTATGCAAAAACTAAGCATCCAAAAATTCATTTTAAAATACATGATATGCATCAATCGTTTCCATATTATGCAGATATCATCATTTTATCAATGGACGTCATTCATTTTTCAAAAGATCCAATAAGTGTATTATCGCATGCAGTAGATGCGCTCGAAGAACATGGAATGATTATATTCGATTTTTTTATAAAACCTTTATTCAACGTTAGGGAAGTCCATGAAAAACCAGTTCATTACACATGGGAAAGAAACATCCATCAAGATGAAATTTATCATCGCATACAATTTGACGATACATCGATAGAACTCACTCAATACATGCATCTTCACATTGATTTTTATCAGTATTTCAAAGACTTAGATTTTGAAGTCATACAAATCTCATCTATTGATCCAAATAAAAAAATTATCGTTGCGAAACGGTAATTTTTTTTAAGTAAAATTCCATGATTATACTATTATTTGATAAAGGAGAATATTTCATGCGCTATTTATGGATGTATTCATTATTAATGACAATACTTGTTTCTGTTTGGCTTTTACCAAGTCAAGAGATTCATGTTTCAAAACTTGAATCTCAACCATCATTTCAGATTACTGTCACAGGAGCTGTTGTTTTTCCAAAGACATTGACGTTTTATGAGCCTATCACTTATGAAGAAATTATAAATTATGTTGGAGGATTTAATCATTCCGATGTAAATTATACGCCTCCAAGTTATGTTTTTACTCAATCTCAAGTACTCCATATTCCAGTACCTATACAAAACACTGAACTAACTGAAAATATTTTGAAAGTGAATATTAATACAGCGTCTTTTCAACAATTACTTAGTATTCCATATATGACAGAAACGAGAGCTGCTGAACTCATCATTTATAGAAGAGAACATGGATTTTTTGATTCTATTGAAGGATTGATTCATGTTAAATATATCGGAACTGCTACGATTGAAAATCTTCGTCCATTTATTACTACAACGTAATTTATTCATAACAATCATTTTCATATTAACCATTTTTTATAGTGTTTTGTATCCATTATTTTTAATTGTTTGTATCTTGATATGGCTAAAATTTAAAAATCATATCAATTATCCATTGTTTTTCATCAGCATGATTATCTTTTTTAGTGGGTTGATCGATATTACCTCAAATATTACCTATGATCAATTCACTAATAAAGAAATCGTCATCATCGATAAACAAAAACAAACTCATATGTATCAATATATTGTTAGAGACCAACAATTTAAGTATATATATCACTCTTACATTGATTATACAATTGGCACAAACTTACATATCGATGGAGAAATCATACCATTTAATAAAAATACAATTCCTAATGGATTTCATCCAAAAGAATATTATTTGAGTAAAGGTATCATTGGAAGATTAAATCATGTAAAAGTCATCGTTGTTGATGAGAAAACGACCATCAAAGAGTGGTTTTATGATTGGAAAGAAACGTATCATGAAACAGAGGTTGAACCATTTATCGATGCTTTTATCTTTGATGATCAAAAAGAACTTCGAACGCTTAGCTTTGAATGGTTATTTTATTTATTTAGTGTGTCTGGTATACATATATTCGCACTAAGTCAACTCATCATTTATCTTTTTAAAATTAGACAAATGAAGTTTCAAATATATACAAGACTTTTAATTGTCATCCTTTTTTTAATCTTTCAACCCTTCCATTATTCAATTATTCGAATACTTTTAATGAATATCGCAATCGTATGCTTGTTGATATTGAGATTTCAAATTCCTAAATATGTCATCTTGGGAATGATATGGATTTTAATTTTAATTGTTCAGCCTTTTAAGATATATGACATTGGTTTATTAATTAGTTTTTTCTTAGTGATGAATCTCTATTTAAGTATAGAAGATAAAACACATCCAATCATCAATCAATATCATATTATTTTGTTAGCAGCATCACTAATTTTTTTATTTAATGGACGATTCTTACTGATTCCAATCATCATCATGCCAGTCCTTGTTTCTGTCATTATTTATACGATTTTTATGCCGACATTGTTGATGTTTATTTTACAAATCGAAATTATTTTTTTTATAGATTGGTTCAATAAATTATTTGATATGTTTAAAATCGTTCAAAATTATAGTGGTGTGATTCAACTTCCGATGCCATCAAACATGATTGTTTCCCTTGCTTTCATAGTCATTTTTTTAATGCATCTATCATCTTCTAAAAAAATGATTATGAAAAGACTTTTTCTGATGTGTCTCATCTTTTTGATTTCAGGGAAATTATTTGTACTAAACCAACCAGCATCATTAATGTTTTTAGATGTTGGTCAAGGAGATGCTACTGTTTATATAGACAAAGATTGTGTGGTTGTTATTGATGCTTTTTCAAATGTTGAATCCTATTTAAGAAGTAAAGGAAAACAACATATTGATTATTTATTTTTAACCCATAGTGATTTAGATCACATAAAAGAAGCAAAAAGTCTTGTTGAAAATATGCAAATTCATCACGTGATAACAAGTCCTTACCAAGAAATAGAAGACATACCAACAACAACGACAATATATCAATTTCCAACAACTTTTTTTTGTGGTGAAATACGAATAGATATTTTAGGTCCTGTTGATTCGATGTTTGATGATAATGATGATTCACTGATTATCCTTATCGATTTTTCAGGTAAAAAGATATTGTTTACTGGAGACGCTTCAAAAGAAAGAGAAAAACAACTCATAAAATTGATCAATGATGATATCGATGTATTAAAAGTTGGACATCATGGTTCTAAAACATCAACCTCACCTGAATTACTTAATGCATTAAATCCTGAGTTTGGTATCATTAGTACATCGATTAATAATCGATACGGTATGCCACATCAAGAAGTCATCAATCAATTGAAAGTATTTCACATAAAGTATTTCATAACATCATTAGATGGTAGCATTCAAATGACCATTCATCAAGGAGAAATAAAATGGGAAACCTATCCACCATAAATTTGGTATAATCTTTATATGATAATAAAAAATTATGTTTGGATAAGTCCAAATAATCAACATTTACAAATACAAATTCAAAAACATATCGACACAATTAAAAACGATACGTACGATCTCATCCAGTTTGATTGTAAAGAGAGTTCATTTTCAGATGTGTATGAAGCTATGATTACACCATCATTATTTTTTGATGCAAAAATCATGCTTCTGTTCCATTTAGAGGAAATTTTAGAAGAAGACAATCATCGAGAAAAATTCATTCAAGTTTTACAAAGAAGTGATGAAGATTTAGTTTTATGTATACAAATAGAAAAAGCGCTAGATCATCCAGAGTTAAAAAAAGCATTTAATTTGTATGTTGATATTCAAAAAACAAGCCAGATGAATACTCAAGATATGTCATCATACATTCAATCAAATTTGTTAGAAGATGATTATAGTATGGATTTTTCTACGCAACAATTTTTCTTAGACCGATTAAAAAATCAAGAAGAAACCATGTATTCTTATTTAGCGATTTTAAAAACGTATAAGATGCAACAAAAAGTGATTTTGAAAGAAGATATTTTAATGATGGTACCTGCTCCAATTGAAGATAATATCTTTGATATCGTTACCAGTTACATACAAGGTGACATTAAACAATCCTTATCACTTTTTGAAGACTTACTGGTTAGTCAAGAAGATCCTTTAAGCATTCTATCTATGATAAGTCGAAAACTAATTGAAATCGAAGATGTAAAACGTTATTTAAAAGTAGGGTTAGATCAAAGGCAAATATCAGAAAAGATGAATGTTTCAAATGGTAAAGCATATTATTTAATTAAAGAATCAAAATCACTTGAAACAAAAGACATCGAAAAAGCGATAGATGCCATCAATATTTTAGATTTTAAGATAAAATCAGGTCAAATAGATAAAACGCTAGGTGTCTATTTATTTTTGATAGGAGGTCAAAATGAAACAACAGATAATCGCCATCATTGATTTTGAAACAACAGGTTTCAAAGGTCGTGAAGATGACATTATAGAAATCGGTGCACTTTTATTTTCGACCTCAAATTTTGAGATTATTGATACCTATCAAACATTTATCAAAAGAGATCAACCTCTACCTCAAAAAATTATCGAAATTACGCATATTACAGATGGAATGCTTCAAACTCAAGGGATACCAAGAGTTGATGCAGCTCAACAATTATTTCAATTTATTCCCGAAGAGGCTGTAATTTGTGGATATAATGTTATGTTTGATTTGAGTTTTTATGAAACGCTTATCAAAAAATATGTAAAAAGTGAGTATCATATTAACAATGACATACTTGATGTTTTGACAATTTTTAGAGATTTAAGTACCACATCTCATAAACTTTCAGATGCAGTTGATTATTATCAAGTCACAACGCCAAATACCCACCGCGCATTAGATGATGTGATTGCGACATTTGAAGTATTAAAAAAAATGCACACAGAAAATGCGCACATTATTGATACGTATAAAAATATTATTGGCTATCCACCATTTAGAACATATTTTGGTTTGAAATTACCACATGTAAAATATTTACCACAAAGAAGTGGGATGAAAGATTTAATGCTTGTATCTAAGCTATAAAAAAAAGAATGGATGCCATTCTTTTATTTTACGCCATTAACGAGTGTTGCTAACTGTGATTTGTTACGAGCAACGAAGTTTTTATGAAAGATACCCTTTGCTTGACCCTTGTCTAGCTTTTTACTTGCGAAAGCTAAGGTAGTTTTAGCAGCGTCGGCATCTTTACTTTCTACCGCACGCTCAACGGCTTTGATTGCAGTACGAACTGATGATTTATAAGATGCATTGAATAGACGTCTCTTTTCGTTCGTTTTATTACGTTTGATTTGTTGTTTAATGTTTGCCATTGTTTCACCTCCAATTTACGCGATATTATTCTATCAAAACAAGACCAAAAAAGCAACAACAAAAACTTTTTTATGGTAAAATATGAATGTTATGAGGTACTTAAAATGAACTTAGCAAACAAATTAACACTATCAAGATTTGTGATTATACCAATCATGGTAATCATTGTCTATATTCAACCATTAGATGATCCAATTGGATTTCTTGGATTAAGTATAGAGCAATTCATCATTTCGATATTATTTTTCTTGTCTGCTTTCACTGATTATTTAGATGGTTATATTGCACGAAAGACCAATACGATTACGATTTTTGGTAAATTCTTAGATCCTATCGCTGATAAGGCACTTGTTTTAACAGCGCTAACATATCTTTTATACTTAGGAGATATGCCTTACTGGGTTATTGTGATTATCTTTTTAAGAGAGTTTATTGTTAGTGGGTTAAGACTTGTCGCAGTAGAATCAAAAAAAGTCATTGCTGCAGGTAATTTAGGTAAACAGAAAACAGCTTGGACAATGTTTGCAATCATGTTCTTTTTACTTAATTTACAACAATTTTCAATCATTGTATCTCAAATTTTAATCTTTATTTTTGTAAGCTTAACAATACTATCGGGGTTGGAATACGTGTATCACCACAAAACACTTTTTAAAAATAGTTTTAAGTAAAAATGACATCATCACCTATTATTAATCAATAAGGAGTATTACCTATGGATAAAGATAAAAGAAGTCAAGCATTAGACCAAGCACTTAAAAGTATTGAAAAACAATATGGTAAAGGTGCAATTATGAGATTAGGGGATGAGCCTGATCGTAAAATTGAAGCAACACCTTCAGGATCTATCAACTTAGATATCGCTTTAGGAGTTGGTGGTTATCCTAAAGGACGTATTATTGAATTATATGGACCTGAATCATCTGGTAAAACTACACTTGCATTGCATGCGATTGCCTCATCTCAAAAATTGGGTGGTAATGTCGCTTTTATTGATGCAGAACATGCATTAGATGCTCAATATGCAAAAAAACTAGGAGTAGATATTGATAATCTATTACTTTCCCAACCTGATACTGGTGAACAAGCTCTTGAAATTGCTGAAGCATTAGTTCGAAGTGGATCAATTGATATGATTGTTGTTGACTCAGTCGCTGCGCTTGTACCAGAAGCTGAAATCAACGGAGATATGGGTGATTCTCACATCGGTTTGCAAGCGAGACTTATGAGTCAAGCCATGAGAAAACTTTCGGGTATTATTTCAAAAACACATACGACTGCTATTTTTATTAACCAGATTCGTGAAAAAGTAGGTGTGATGTTTGGGAATCCCGAAGTGACTCCAGGTGGACGTGCTCTTAAATTTTATTCTAGTGTTCGATTAGAAATAAGACGTTCTGAATCGTTAAAAAACGGCACTGATTTTATCGGTAATAAAGCTAAAATAAAAGTTGTCAAAAATAAAGTTGCGCCACCATTCAAAGAAGCAATGGTTGATATTATTTTTGGTGAAGGTATTTCTAAATACGGTGAAGTACTAGATTTAGCTACCGATTTAGAGCTTATTCAAAAAGCTGGTGCATGGTATGCCTACAATAACGAAAAAATTGGACAAGGACGAGATAACGCAAAGAAATATTTAGAAGACCATTCAGATATTTACCATTTATTAGAAAAAAAGATTTTAGAGCATTATCAAATTTCATATGCATAAATAAAAAGCCATTCATAAGAATGGCTTTTTTGTATTAATTGACGCGATCTGGATTTAAATCATTTAGTGGAATTGAAATATATTCAGTGACAACCAGAGGATCAACTCGATCACTTAATACTTCGTTATAAGTAACCTTTAAATAAAGAATTGGATCTGTAATACTTACTAGAAACATTGGGCGATAAGGATATAAAACATTATGCGTTAATGTGAAGACTGTATTCGATGTCGTAAGACCAAAAGGGAGAATAACTCTTGGTTGAGCAATGTCTCTATTAATTGAAAATAAAGGTTGAATGACAGGAGTGACTTTAATATCGTTTATATCTTTATTATTTTCAATCTCATATGTAATTCTGAACTCCATACTACCATTTGATAAACTACCATCTTCATTTTCAATAGGTTTGGTTAGTTTAAGCCAATCGACATAAAGCGTAATATCTTCTAAGTCATCTAAAGATTTAAAATTTCTTACATAAACACTATCTTCAGTGACTTCAAAATCAAAAGTGACGCGAGTCGATTGTAAATAAGGGCTTACATATGCAATTACAATAAGAAGTAAAGGTGTTAAAACTAAAAACAATGATAATGCAATTTTAGTTCTATATTTATGAAACAAACTCAATAGATTAGGTTTTGACGGATTATTCGTATGACTATTAGACATATATGTTCCCCTGATTCATAGATTTCTTTTTTTATTATACATGATTATTTATAAAGTTAAAAATATATCATACAAAGATTGAAAACAGTGACAGAAAAATGTATAATGAAATAGTAGTTTAATTATATATTTTAAAAATGGAGGATATTATGATTGATTCAATCGTATTGATTATCTCCATTTTGCTAACGTTAATTGTAAGTTTAATTCTTGGATATTTCATTCGTGTTTGGCATCATGAAAAAAGTATTCAAGCATCAAAAAAATTAGCAGAACAAATTGTTGAAGATGGTAAAAAAGAAGCTTCTAAATACAAAAAAGAAAGTATTATTGAAGCAAAACAAGAAATATTTTCGTTACGTAAAGAATTTGATAATGACATAAAAGAGCGTCGTCAAGTTGTCATCCAACTTGAAAACAAAGTTTCTCAAAGAGAAGAAGCGCTTAATAATCGTTCCGTTTATTTAGATAAACGTGAGGAGTCTATATCAAATAAAGAACAAAAGTTAGAAGAACGTAAAGAGCAACTTGAACAATTAAATAGCAAAATGGAAATCGCTTTAAAAGAACAAGAAACCAAGCTGCAAGAAATTTCTAATCTGTCAGTAGATCAAGCGCGTGAAATTATTATGAAGCGTGTTGAAGATAGTATGGCTGATGAAATTGCAAACTTTATTCGTGAAGAAGAAGATAAAGCAAAAGTTGAAGTTCAAAATAGAGCAAAATTATTAATGGCTAATGCCATGCAAAAATATGCCAGTGAAACAACAACTGAACGTACAGTTACAGTTGTAGATATTCCTAATGATGATATGAAAGGCCGTATTATTGGTAGAGAAGGCCGTAATATACGTACTTTAGAGGCTTTAACAGGTGTTGATTTAATTATTGATGATACTCCTAACGCCGTCGTTTTAAGTGGGTTTGATCCTGTAAGACGTGAAATTGCGAAACGTGCACTTATGTCACTCGTCTCAGATGGACGTATTCATCCAGGACGTATTGAAGAGGTTGTAGAAAAAGCACGTCAAGAAGTTGATATGTTCATAAGAGAAGCTGGTGAAGAGGCTGTTTTCCAAACAGGAATTGGACGTATTCATCCAGACTTAGTGAAGCTCATAGGACGTTTATCATTTAGAACAAGTTATGGCCAAAATGTTTTAAAACACTCAATAGAAGTTGCATTTCTTGCAGGGAAACTTGCTGCTGAATTGCATGAAGATGAAATTTTAGCAAGACGTGCAGGTCTTTTACACGATATCGGTAAAGCAGTCGACCATGAAATTGAAGGTGGACACGTGGAAATCGGTATTAATCTCGTAAGTAAATACAAAGAACCTGCAGTAGTTATAGATGCGATCGCATCACACCATGGTGATAAAGAACCTGAATCGGTCATTGCAGTCTTAGTTGCTGCTGCAGATGCATTATCTGCTGCGAGACCAGGTGCAAGAAGCGAATCCATGGAAAATTACATGAAACGTCTTGAACAATTAGAAACAATTTCTAATGCTGTGGTTGGGGTTAAAAAATCATTTGCGATTCAAGCAGGACGTGAAGTTCGTGTTATCGTAGAACCTGAAAAAATTGATGATTTAGCAATCATTAAAGTTGCAAGAACCATTAAAGAACAAATTGAAGAAAATATGACTTATCCTGGAACAATTAAAGTAACTGTGATAAGAGAAACAAGAGCATCAGATGTCGCAAAATAAAAGAGGCTATTGCCTCTTTTATCATAAGGAGAATCCATGAAATTTTTAATTATTGGTGATGTATACGGAAAACCAGGGCTTCAAGCATTGGAATATTTCTTGCCGCAATTAAAAGAGAAACATAACCCTCATTTTATTATTGTGAATGCAGAAAATGCTGCAAATGGAAGAGGCATCAATCAATCTATATATAAATCTCTCATGTCTTTAGGCATTCATGTACTCACGATGGGAAATCACGTTTTTGCCAACAAAGAATTAGAAACGTTTATTGACCAATCCAACATTGTTCGTCCAATTAATTACTTACAAGCACCTGGAAAAGGATATCATGTCATGATGTTTAATAATCAAAAAATATTAGTAATAAATGCGCTTGGTCAAGCATTCATGAACCAAAATGTACAAAGTCCTTTTCTAACCATTGAACAAACCCTTCATACCGTTGAACATGACATTTCGATTCTTGATATCCATGCAGAAGCAACGAGTGAAAAAGTCGCGTTAGGACATTATTTTGATGGAAAAATTGACATTATTTTTGGAACACATACCCATGTTCAAACACATGACAGTAGAATCATGCCAAAAGGAACCTTTTATTTAACTGATGTTGGCATGACAGGTCCTTTAAATGGAGTGATTGGTGTTAAAAAAGAAATAGTTATTGACCGATTTATTAATGGATATTCGCTTCCTAATTCCGTTGATGATGGCGCGATACAACTTAATGGATGGTTTATTGATACACAGCTTAAAACACATCAACTCATTCATCTAGAGCATGATGAAATGAAATAATGGTGCTTTTGCTATAATAGATTTGAGGGATAATTATGGATATTGATGTTTCTAAATATTTTAAACCTAATTTGAATGAAGCAAGAAAACGTTCTAGAAAAGACGTTTCACATGATCAATTTCAATTGGACGAACAGTTAAAAACGATTGGCCATGGAAAAAAATATTTAATTGATACGTATGGTTGCCAAGCAAACGAAGCAGATGGTGAAACCATGGCGGGTATTTTGACGTTAATGGGTTTCGAAAAAACATCTCAAGAGCTAGAAGCTGATATCATTATCATTAACACATGTGCCATAAGAGAAAATGCTGAAAACCGAGTATGGGGAGAATTAGGGCGTTTTAAAGCTTTAAAAAGAGAAAATCCAGATTTGATCTTAGGTGTTTCTGGTTGTATGGCTCAAGAAGAAAATGTTGTCAATCGAATTTTAAAGAAATTTCAACATGTCGACTTAGTCTTTGGAACACATAACATCGACCAACTGCCTCAATACATTCAAACAGCAATGTTTTCTAAAGAGCGAGTGATTGAAGTATTTTCTCAAGAAGGTCATATCGTTGAAAACTTACCTAAAACAAGAAATCATTCAAAAAAAGCTTGGGTCAACATCATGTTTGGTTGTGATGAGTTTTGTACCTACTGTATCGTACCTTACACACGAGGTAAAGAACGTTCTCGATTAAAAGAAGACGTCATTCAAGAATTAATAGAGTTAAAACAACTTGGTTACTTAGAAGTTACGCTATTAGGTCAGAATGTGAATGCGTATGGTAAAGATTTTAAAGACAATGACTACACGTTTGGTGATCTTTTAAGAGATATTGATACAATTGGTATTCCTAGAATCCGATTTACAACAAGTCATCCTCATGATTTAGATTTAAAGACAATGGAAGCCATAAGAGATTGTGATACAATTATGCCTTTTTTTCATCTTCCTGTACAATCTGGATCATCTTCAGTGTTAAAAAAGATGAATCGTCATTACACGAAAGAAAGTTACTTAGAAAAGCTTGAACAGCTTCGAACAATTGTACCAGGAATTTCAGTAACAACCGATATTATTGTAGGATTTCCTGGTGAAACAGATGATGACTTCTTAGATACACTTGACCTCGTAGAAAAAGCTAAATTCGAAGGTGCATTTACGTTTGTTTATTCTCCTAGAGAAGGGACACCTGCAGCTAAATTTGAGGATTGTCTTGATCCACAAATAAAAAAAGAAAGATTGTATAAACTTAATGAGAGTATTAATCAAGGTTATTTAGAGGGAAATCAACGCTTTTTAGACCAAGTTGTTGATGTATTAGTCGATGGACCTTCAAAAAATAACCCTGAGGTTTTAGCTGGATATTCACCACATCAAAAACTTATCAATTTCAAAGCATCTGAAGAACTTGTAGGAACCATTGTTAAAGTTAGGATTACAGAAGTAAAAACTTGGTTTATGATTGGGGAACTTGTTTCGTAAAAGTAATTCATGAGAATTTAAGTAAAGATGTAAAAAAACTGAATATTTTATTGTTGAATGTTGATAAACAAGCCTTTTTCATGTATGATTAAGATATGTAAGGTTGGAGGTATTTAGTATGGCAAAATTACAATTACAATCACAAATTAACGTGAATCAAGAATCAGTCACATTAGAGTCACTTTTACACGAATTACAAGGTCTAGAGGCTGAACAATATGTTTCTGTATTTCAAAATGCCAATTTTTTACTACCTCGCCAACTTAGAATGGATGTTTTGCGTCATTTATTAGAATCTAGTGTCAAACAAACAAGAAAAGAAAGATTAACACTTGCTGATGAACTTAATTACCGTTTGAAATGGTTTTATCAATATTCTGATTTTCAATACGTGAATTTATTGGTTTATTATCAAAATAAAAAACTTAATCAAGCATATGTAGAAAATTTATTAACATCTGTATGTGAGCATTTAGTTGAGCAGAAGCGTGAGGATATTATCCAGTCATTAAGAGATGCGAAAAAAGCGCAACAAGATTCATATGATTCTCAAAATATTTTACTCTTCAATCAAACATTCAATCAAATATTTAAAGATAAAGAGTTAGAAATTGATGGACTTCCTTTAAACTTAATTCGACTTGTACTCCTAAAAAGTTCAACGCTACAAGAACTCAAAGCATTTGGAGAAAAATATGGTATTATTGTCCCAAGAAGATTAAAAAAAGAACAACTTCTAGAACTAATTTATTTGGAGCTTCAATCACGTGGTATTTTGACAGATGATATAAAAGCTGAACTTAAAAAGAAATCTGTGGTACTTATTCAAAGATATGCAATTGATCATGATATTAAAGTATCGACTGAGCTTAAAAAAGCTGAAATTATTGAGTATATCTTAGAATTTTCACACCAAACAAAATCATTTTATAAATACCCACAACCTGGTGATTACGAACTTGAAATTGATGACCCATTTGAATTTGAAGAGGTATCAGAATTAAAAGAGAAGACTTCAAAACCTACTCCAATTCCAGTGATACCTGTGGTTGCTAAACCAAACAAAGAAAAAACTTCAAAAACAAAAGACAAAGTAGAGACATCTAAACCAGAAGTGAAGCCTCAACAACAAACGCAAGAAGATATTGTCAATTCTAAAGGTGTCCCACTTGTTTTAGATCGTCAAACAGCTAAGTTTTTAAAATTATATGCGATTAGTAACAATCAAAAATTAATGATTTTACCTGATAGAAAATATCATAAGAAAAGAAGAACATTTAAAGTTCAATTAGATCAACTAGGAAGTGTATCAACACCTAAGAAAAATAACGGTGTTATTGGTGAACTCCTAATCTTAAAACTTTTAGCACTCGTAGTCTTTAGAACACTAATCTTTGTATTTGCGATTGCGTTTGTCTTAGGATTACTTTTTGTAGGCTATGCAACAGCAAGTTACTTCTTAAATATCGAAGCACTTAATATGATTAATGATCAAATAAATACAATTGAATTTTTAGGTAAAGGACTATTAGATCATATATTTGATTTTTATCGTCAAATAGGTATATAACATAAAGGAAACTGATTTGTATCATGTCTGAAAATATCAAACATACGCCAATGATACAACAATACTTAGACATCAAAGAAGACTACGCTGACGCGATAGTCTTTTTTAGACTTGGTGATTTTTATGAGATGTTTTTTGATGATGCTAAAATAGCCTCAGAAGTTTTAGACATCACACTTACTTCACGACATAAAGAATCAAATATACCGATGTGTGGAATTCCCTACCATGCTTCAGTTTTATATATTCAAAAACTTATTAAAGAGGGATTTAGTGTTGCAATTGCTGAACAAGTGACTGCACCCGGAAAAGGGCTTGTTGAAAGAAAAGTAACGCGTCTGATTACACCAGGTACGGTGCTTGATGAAGGATTACTAGATCCTACCAATCATAACTATTTAGCTGGCTTATCCATGGATGAAACTGCTATTGGATTAAGTTTTTTTGATATGTCCACTGGACAAGGATTTGTGTATGCATGTCAAAATATCGAAGAAGCTAAAGCACTTTTTTTATCATATGGTGCAAAAGAAATCATCATAAATATCGATGTTTCTTGGTTTTCAGAGATTAAAAAAACGGTTTTAAAAATTCCAAAGTCATTTGATATTCAAGCCACTAGAAATCTTACAGGACATTTAAAAGAAAGTGTGCAATTATTACTATTTTATGTCCATCAAACACAACAGCATCCTGTTTCTCATATTGTACCTTTTGAAGAAGTGAAATTAGAAGAACACATGCATATTGAATCTCATGTGATGACAAATTTAGATATTTTTCATCCAGAAAAAAAGCAATCGTTGTATTATTATTTAAATGAAACAAAAACAGCGATGGGTAGTCGATTACTGGCTCATATTCTAAAAACGCCTAGTAAAAATTTAAAGATCATAGAAACACGTTTAAATGACATTGAAAAAACAACGAATCACCCTCAAGTTTCACAAATACATGCTCATTTCACATCTATCTATGATGTCTATCGTTTGCTTCAAAGATTTATGTATCAACGTGCAAATCCAAAAGATATCATTCAGTTAAAAAATTCTTTAAAACAAATTGCTTTGATAAAAGATTCACTAGTGGAACTAAACATATTTGAATCTGAAATAGCGGCTCTAAATATCAATCCAGAATTATTTACGTATTTAGATCAAGCCATTATTGATGATCCACCAACATTAACAACAGAGGGTGGATTCATTAAAAAGGGATTTGATGACACGTTTGATCAGCTTTTGTATACAATGGAACATCATCAATCTATACTGGATGTATATTTAGATGAAGTTAAACAAATCACATCCATTAAAAATATTAAATTAGGATATCAAAGACTTGTTGGTTATTTTTTTGAAATCAGTAAAATCTATAATGATCAAATTGACACGTTTGATTTTTTTGAGCGAAAACAAACATTAAAAAATGTAGAGAGATATACAACAAAACACTTAAAAGATATCGAGAAAACGTATCTTGATTCAGAACATAGAAAACTTGAAATCGAAAAATCATTGTTTGAAACTGTTGTTTTATACATACAAAATCATTATCTCGAATTATTAAAAGCGTCTCAATCCATCGCTTATTTAGATGTTATTTGGTCTTTAGCACTTGTTTTCAAAAAAAATCAATACATCAGACCAACATTTAATACAAATTTTGAGATTGAACTTATGGATGCCAGACATCCGATTGTTGAAAAACATACCCGATTTATTAAAAATCAAATTCATATGACAGAACACGATCAAATGATGCTGATTACGGGTCCTAACATGAGCGGAAAATCTACATATATGAGAATGGTTGCAATCATTGCTTACATGGCTCAATGTGGGTTATTTATTCCGGCGTCATATGCTCATTTACCATTATATGATGCAATTTTCACACGTATTGGTGCTAGTGATGATATCTCAAAAGGCTTATCGACATTCATGACTGAAATGACTGAAACAAATCATGCCCTTTCACATGCAACAAAAAATAGTCTATTATTATTTGATGAAATCGGAAGAGGAACCTCAACCTATGATGGTATGGCACTTGCTCAAGGTATTTTAGAATACATCCATGATGATATTGGTTGCCATACATTATTTTCAACGCATTACCATGAACTTACGGATTTAGAACATCATTTAAAGGGATTAAAAAACTATCATGTTGCTGCAAAAAAGCAAGGCCAATCCATGACCTTTTTACATGTTGTTAAACCAGGTAAAAGTGATAAGTCATATGGTGTTGCTGTTGCTTCTTTAGCACGTTTACCTGAAAAAATTATTAAACGTAGTCAAATGATATTAAACGCATATGAAGACATGCACATAAGACAATCAACAGATTTATTTACATATCAAGATGATGCTGTTCAAGTAGAGGTTCATCCTATTATAGAAAAATTAAAAAAGATGTCTATAAATCATTTAACACCTCTAGAAGCACTTCGTATTTTATCAGAATTCATTGATGACCTGGAGGATCAAGATGCCGAGTATTAAACTCATGTCGCCTCAACTTGCAAATATGATTGCAGCAGGTGAAGTTGTTGAACACCCTCAACATGTCATTAAAGAATTAATCGAAAATGCCATTGATGCTAAAGCAAAACATATTCAAATAGAAGTTATTGATGAAGGACTTACAAAAATACGTATTGAAGATGATGGCATCGGTATGGATGAAGAGGATTTGAAAATGTCCATTTTAAGACATGCCACCTCTAAAATATCAGAAATCAAAGAACTCTCTTCTATGAATTCATTAGGATTTAGAGGTGAGGCATTAGCTGCGATTGCATCTGTCTCAAAAATGCGAATAACTTCTAAGACAAAGCATACTGAAGGTCTAAAAATGGTTGTAGAATCCGGTGTGATCCAATCAATCGATCCTGTTGCGATGAATCAAGGAACATCTGTGGAGATAGAACACCTATTTTATAATACACCGGCACGTTTTAAGTTCATGAAATCTTCATTTCAACAACAAAAGCATGTAAGACAACTATTTTTAGAAATGGCATTATCACATCCATCCATTGCTTTTACATTATTTGAAAATGAGAAACCATATAAATCAACATCAGGATCGAGTGATGTCATCACACTAATTGAAGAACTATACGGAAAACAATATGCATCAATGATTCAAGTTCATGAAACTAAAATTGCACATACTAATATAACCTTATATTTAGGATCCCCTGATTTAAACTTTTCTACAAAAACATTTATAAACATATTCATTAATCAAAGATTTGTAAAACATTACGGCCTTCAAGAAAGTATTCTTTCAGGTTATGAAGGCAGATTGATGCTTAAACGGTACCCTTTTGTTGTGTGTTATATCAACATTGATCCTAATCGTGTGGATGTGAATATTCACCCTCAAAAACTACATGTTAAACTCACCAATGAATCAGTTTTATCGTATCATCTTCAAGAAACGATTAAATCCATCTTCAATCAAGAAGCAAGACCGATTGTAAGACCAATGCAAGTCAAAGATGATCAATATCACGTGCAAGCACTAGACTTTGAAACTCTATTTGAAGAACATGTATCTTATGAAACACAATCAAAATTACCTTCGATGGAATATATAGGTATGATCGGTGGGACCTATGGTATCTTTCAAAATAAAGAAGGCATGTATTTAGTGGATGCTCATGCTGCTCAAGAACGTGTGCGATTTGAATATTATCAAAATAAATTTGATACGTTAAATACAATCAAGATGCAAAGACTGATTCCTTTTCCATGGAGACTTGATGACTCAAGTATTTCTGAATTATTACAACAAAAAGAAAAATTTGAACGTTATCAATTTGATATTTCTAAAGATGGTATACACGCACATCCTCAAGGTATAAAAGAAGAAGATGTATACCGGGCAGTTGAAATTATCTTATCAAGTCATACATTAACGATGTCTGAATTTAGAGATGCACTTGCTAAAGATATTAGTTGCAAAGGGTCTATAAAAGCGAATCAAAAAATTAGTCAACATGAATTTGAATATTTGATACAAACACTTAAAACATGTCAAGAGCCTTATCATTGTCCGCATGGAAGACCAACCATCATATCAATCACATATGATGACATAGAAAAAATGTTTAAGCGGATTCCTTCATGAAAAAAGTGATTGTAATTTGCGGGCCAACATCTTCTGGTAAAACTGCTTTAAGTATCGAACTTGCTAAAAAGTATCATCTTGAAATCATCAATGGTGATTCTGTCCAAGTTTATAAAAACTATGATATTGGTTCAGCTAAAATCAAAGAAGAAGAAAAAAAAGGGATCCATCATCATTTAATTGATGTGATTGATCCGTTAAGTCATTATGATGTTGCACAATTCCAACAAGATGCAAGAACCATCATAAATAAACAACAACTTAGCATGATTGTCGGTGGTACAGGATTATATATTAAAGCAGCACTTTATGACTACCGTTTTAAAAAAGTGTCTTTTGATACGTTAGTGTCATATCCTGATTCAAAAACGATGTATGATACAATCTTAAAATTGGATTCGAATGCAGTTGTAGATATTCAAAATACAAAACGATTAAAAATGATGTATCAAAAAGTTTTATTGGGTCAAAAACCTTCAGAAAATCATTATAAAGATCAACCTTTATACAACATACTCACCATCTACTTAGATATTTCAAAAGATGTTTTAAAAGAAAGAATTAAAACACGATTAGAAAAACAATTAGAAGATGGGTTTATAGATGAAGTCAAGTATTTAAAAACATTAGGTCCAATTAAAGATGTCATTGGTTATCGTGAGATCAACATGTATCTTAATCAAGAACTTACTTTAGAAGAAGCAAAAGATCACATTCTTAAAAAAAGTTTAGCATTTGCAAAGCGTCAAAAAACATGGTTTATCAATCAAATGCATCCTTATATCATTGATGCAACGTCACCCAATCTTTTAAATGAATGTATCAAGGAGATCGATAAATGGCTAAAATAACATATCCTATTTATTTCATTGGTATGCCATTATCTGGTAAGTCTACAATTGCAAAAGAAATTGCACAGCTATTAGACTTAACATATATTGATTTAGATAGTGAAATCGAAAAAAATGCCCACATGTTTATAGATGACATATTTGAGTCTCATGGTGAAGCTTACTTTAGACAATTAGAAACAGAAATATTAAATAAAGTTAAAGATCAACAAGCAGTCATTGCATGTGGTGGCGGCATTGTATTAAATAAATTACATAAAACCATCATGCATCAAGGTTACGTCATTCATATAATGTCAGAGTTAGAAACGCTTAAAGAAAGACAAAAAAATAGTTATGGTAGACCCATACTTTTAAAGAAAACCTTAGAACGACTTATAGACGAAAGATTTTTGAAATACCAAGACTTTGCTCATGTCCATTTTCAAAATGATGATGATGTAAAGGTTACCGTCAATACCATTTATCAATATTTAAAGGAGCAATTAAAATGAATGTATTAATCTTACACGGACCCAATTTGAATATGCTAGAAAAACGCGATCCAACTTATTATGGTGGATTGTCTCAAGAAGATATTTTTAATCATATCGTAGAGACATATCAGCACATTGATTTTACATTTTATCAGACGAATCATGAAGGTGAGATGATCGATGTGATTCAACAAACTCAAAATGTGGATGCAATTATTGTAAACTTAGGGGCATGGACGCACTATGCTTTTGCCATTAGAGACGCATTAGAATTAACGAATAAGATCATCATTGATGTTCATTTATCTGATTTAACAAAACGTGAAGCATTCCGTCAAATAAATATCCTTGAAGGCCTCACTAAAAAAACATTTATGGGTGAAAAATTATTAAGTTACACAAAGGCAATCGATTATTGTCAAACACTTTTGGATTAAATTTGTTATAATATTTAAGGAATATACGAAAAAGGAGTCAATGATGATATCAACAAGTGATTTTAAAACAGGATTAACCATTTTATATGATCAAAACATTTTTCAAATTTTAGAGTTCATGCACGTCAAACCTGGTAAAGGTGCAGCATTTGTTCGTACAAAATTAAGAAATTTACGATCTGGTGCAGTGATTGATCATACATTTAATGCAGGTGTAAAAGTCGACCGTGCACAAATAGATAAATTGCCAATGCAGTATTTATATCAAAATGGTGATACATATGCTTTTATGAATGCAGAAAACTATGAACAAATTGAGCTTACAAAAAAGCAAATTGAACATGAAATTCAATTTATTTATGAGGGTATGACCGTAGAAATCATGTTTTACGATGGAAAAGAAATGTTAGGTGTCTCTTTACCGGATAAAGTTACATTAGAAATTGTTGAGACCATGGATGCTGTTAAAGGCGACACGAAAACAAATGCAATGAAAGATGCGACATTACAAACAGGACTCGTGATCAAAGTACCAATGTTTATTGCACAAGGTGAAAGAGTCATTGTTTCAACCTATGATGCAAGTTATGTTTCAAGAGAAAAATAAGGCTTTGAAGCCTTTTTTTATGGTATAATACTCATATGTTAGAAAGACTACAAAAAGTCCTAGCCAACCATCAAATTGCATCAAGAAGAAAATGTGAAACGATCATTTTAGAAGGTCGTGTGAAAGTTAATGGTCAAGTGATCACTGAACTTGGAACAAAAGTTTCTTCAACGGATGACATTGAAGTGGATGGGAAAAAACTTTTTAAACAAGAATATACATACATTTTAATGAATAAACCAAGAGGGATTATCTCTTCGGTTTCAGATGAAAAAGGTCGTAAAACGGTCTTTGATTTATTATTAAAAGAAGATCAAGAAGCGCGCTTGTATCCAGTTGGAAGACTTGATTATGATACAGCGGGTCTTTTACTGATGACCAATGATGGTGCACTCACACAAAGACTTACTCATCCTAAGCATCTTGTTGATAAAGTATATCGCGTTGTGTGCCAAGGCATTATTTCTAGAGAAGCAATCAAACAACTTAGAACAGGTGTTCCCATTGGTGGTAAACACGTTGTTAAAGGTGTTCAAGTTCGTGTTCTTGAAAGAAGAATTCCAACAAAAACATCTTATGTTGAAATCACGCTAGTCGACGGGAAATATCATCAAGTCAAAGAAATGTTTGCAAGTGTTGGATTTCCGGTTTCAAAACTTACAAGAATTAGATATGCATTTTTAGATTCTGAAGGAATTCAACGTGGCTTGTACCGATATTTAAAAGTTCATGAAGTTAAAAAATTATTTGGATATCAGTTCAAACTCAAATGATCATATTGAGCTCAGTAGTATAAATATGTTATAATAATATAGATATTGGAGGAACTATGCAGCTGTTTCATATTGCAATTGATGGCCCTGCCGGTTCAGGTAAGAGTTCAATTAGTAAAGAACTTGCGAATCAACTAAATTGCGTTCATATTGACACTGGTGCAATGTATCGAGCAGTTACCGCCATCGCACTTAGAAATCAGACACCTTTAGATGATGTGAAAACGTATCAGTTTTTAGAATCCTCAATATTTGAATATCAAAAAGAATCTATTTATGTAAATGGTGAAAATTTAACCGATATGATACGTGATAAAACCATTAATCAACATGTGAGTTTGGTTTCTAGTATCGAATATGTAAGAAAAAAACTTGTTGACGTTCAGCAAATCATTGCTGAAAAGTATGATGTTGTGATGGATGGCAGAGATATCGGATCTGTTGTATTACCTCAAGCACAAGTGAAAATATTTTTAACAGCAGAAATTGAAGAACGTGCGAAAAGAAGAATTCATGAAATGGGATTAGATATCCCGCTCAAACAAATGATTGATGATATCGCTAATAGAGATTTAAAAGACTCTACAAGAATGATCTCCCCACTTACAAAAGCGAGTGATGCCATCGTCATTGATACAACATATTTAACAAAAGAACAAGTCATTCAAGCAATCTTGATAGAAATTGATAAAAGGAAGCGACAACATGCAAAACATTAATATCCCCCGCGTTGGTCAAATCGTAGAAGGTAATGTCATAAAAGTAGAAGAAAATACTCTATATGTCGATTTAAATGCGATGACCGAAGGTAAAATCCATTTAGATAATTATGCAAAACCAGCGCCACAAACGTTTATTGGTTTGATTGCTATTGGCGACACTGTAAAAGCACGCATTCAAAAAATAACGGATGAACCAGCCCAAATTTTACTTTCTAGATTACCACTTTTAGAAGAAGAGTCTTTTAAGAAACTAGAAGAAGCTGTGATAAACGAAACAGTTGTTTTAGCATCTGTTAAAAAAGTAGACGAAAAAGGATTATTACTTAATGTAGACGGCTTTGAAGCATTTCTTCCTTATAGCCATTTAGATTTTGATTTAGTAAAAAACAAAGAACAATTACGTGGTAAAAAATTAGAAGTTCAACTTCTAGAAGCAACAAAACGAGGACGTTTTCAAAAAATCATCGCGTCACGTAAAAAGATTTTTGAACAAGCACGTCAAGAAGCATATGATGCTCGTGTGAAAGCACGTGAAGATGAATTATTACAAATTAAAACAGGCGATGTCATAAAAGGGATTGTTGATAAGATTGAAGCTTATGCTGCAACCGTCAAATTCGGTCATGTTGCTGGATTATTGCGTATTTCACAAGTCAGTCATTATCGTATTGATAAACTTGATGATCTATTAACGATTGGTCAAGAAGTTGAAGTAAAAGTCATTAAAAAAGAAGGCAATCGACTAGATTTATCAATGAAAGCACTTATGCCAACGCCTTATGAAGAATATGCAAAAGTTCATCATAAAGCAGAAACGGTTGAAGGTGTTGTTGTTCAAAAATTACCATTTGGTATCATTGTTGAACTTGCACGTGACATACGTGGTCTTCTTCATCAATCAGAATTTTCTTGGAATCCAAATGATAATTATGATGCTTATGTTAAAATTGGTGAAACGATTCCAGTTGCGATTTTAAGTATCGATGTTAAAAAAGAAAAAATTGCACTTTCTAGACGTGTTTTATTAGATAACCCTTGGAAAGATGTCACCGTTAGAAGAGGTGATGTGATTCAAGTTCCAATAACAGGGATAGAACGTAATATGATACTTGTCAATGTTCAAGGTGCAGATGGCATCATCAAACAAGATGAATTAAGCATCGATCGTGTTGCAAAAATTGATGAATTATTTGCAGTTGGAGATACAGTTGAAGCAATTGTCTTAGTCGCAGATAAAAGCACTTGGACAATGGAATTATCGATTAAACGCGTTAAAGAAAAAGAATTACGTGCAGATTTTGAGAAGTTTATGGAATTAGAAAAAGTCGATGAATCAGGTACAAATCTTGGAGAACTTTTTGAAGATAAATTCAAAAAGAAAAAATAATGGGATTTAAAATAGCAATTGTTGGACGTCCAAACGTCGGCAAGTCAAGTTTATTTAATCGTCTGATTGGTCAAAGACACGCGATTACAGATGATCAACCAGGCATCACGAGAGATCGATTGTATGGTCGAGCGGAATGGTTGAACCAACCATTTGAAGTCATTGATACAGGGGGCATCGACTATGTTGATGCTCCTTTTTTAACTGAAATCAGAGTTCAAGCAGAAATTGCAATGGATGAAGCTGATGTCATTTTATTTGTTGTAGATGGTGTTTCAGGCATACAAGATGCCGATGAAATGGTTGCTAAAATTTTAATGAAGCGCCAAAAAGAAGTGATCGTCATTGTTAATAAAATTGATGATGCTTCTAAAATGCCAAGCATTTATGAATTTTATGCATTAGGACTTGGCGATCCGATTGGTATATCAACAATTCACGGTATTGGGATTGGTGATGTTTTAGATAAAATCATGTCAATGCATCAATTACCAGAAGAAAAATATGATGAAAATGCCATTCAGTTTGCGATTGTAGGAAGACCGAATGTTGGTAAATCATCTTTAATGAATGCTATTTTAAATCAAGAACGCGTGATTGCGTCTCCACTAAGTGGAACGACAAGAGATGCCATTGATACGACATTTAGACGAAATCAAAAAGAATATGTTGTCATTGACACTGCTGGTATTAAAAAACGCGGTAAGATATATGAAAGTTTTGATAAATATGCGCTCATAAGAGCACGTTCTGCATTAGAAAGAGCCGATGTTGCCCTGCTTGTGATTGATGGGCATGAAGGTGTGATTGAACAAGATTTACATGTTGGTGGACTGATTGAAGATTATTTTAAATCAGTTGTGATTGTTATTAATAAGTGGGATCTTATTGAGAAAGATGATAAAACCATGGCCAAAATGGAAAAATCAATTCGAGATAAATTCCAATTTTTCGGTTATGCACCCGTTGTATTTTTGTCAGCTAAAGATAAAACAAGACTCAATCCACTCTTTGATGCCATTGATTTAGCGTATGCCAATTACATTAAAGAAATAAAGACATCTGTTTTAAATGAAGTCTTACATGAAGCAACATTAAAACATCCACCTGCAATATTTAATCATGGCCGTGCAAACTTTACATACATTACTCAGTCAGGCGTGAAACCACCAACATTTCAATTGTTTGTCAATCAACCTGACTATGTCCACTTTTCATATGAAAGATATTTACAAAATGCGTATCGAGAATCCATAGATTTTACCGGTACGCCGATAAAATTTATTCTTAGAAAGAAGGTTTCTGATGACATTTAGTTTCATTGGAGGTGGCGCATGGGGAGCCACACTTGCACAAGTTCTTTTAGATAATGGCCATGACGTGATGATTTATGAAATCAATCCGTCACATCGTGCTTTATTAGAAAAACATCAACATCCATTTTTTAAAGTCACATTACCATATGGAATCAAAGTAACAGATGATCTCACAAAAGCGCTTGACTTCTCAGAGTATATCATTTTAGCTGTTCCTACAAAGTTTTTTAAAAATTTAGTTCACGATATTAACAACGTATTAACAACGCCTAAGATCTTCATTAATGTATCGAAAGGATTTATTTTACCTGATTTAATGACGATGAGTCAATATATGAACTTACACATGAAAGATAAAGTAAAGCATTATTTTAGTTTGACTGGACCTTCTCACGCTGAAGAAGTGATTGAAAGAAACTTAACATCACTTGTTTGTTCTGGAGATTCAGTTGAGAGTAGAAAAGAAATTGCACTCGCATTTAATAACCGATACATGAGACTTTATATGTCAGATGACTTAATTGGAAGTGAAGTTGCAGGTGCGAGTAAAAACGCAATTGCCGTGACTTCCGGTATCTTAACAGCTTTAGAATACGGTGAAAATGCAAGAGCTGCTCTATTAACTAAAGGTTTACATGAAATGAAAGCAATTATTTTAGCTTTTGGTGGAAAAGAAGAAACAGCGACTGGACTGACCGGTATTGGTGATTTAATTGTGACTGGATTATCTATGCATTCAAGAAATTTCAAGGCAGGTTTAAAGATTGGTCAAGGTATGGAACGTGAATCCATTGAAACGCATGAAAAGCAAACGATTGAAGGATTTTTAACGATTCAAGCGTTGTATGCGTTTGGAAAACAACATCAACTACACCTACCAATCATTGAAACAGCTTATGAAATTATCTTTAATAAGCGAAAAATCAGTGAAATTATTGAAAAAATACTAGATCATCACGTAAAATTAGAACAAAATTAAAAAAAAAAGGTTCTTATGTTGCATTCTTGCCTTAATGGTGCTACAATAAAGGTAAAATAAAGGGAGGAAATTCTATGAACAAAACAGAACTCATTGCAGTTTTAGCAAACGAAGCTAAAGTAACACAAAAAGTTGCTGAAGAAGTTTTAAGAGCATTAACAAATGCTGTCTCTGAAACTTTACAAAGAGGCGAAAAAGTTGTTGTTACAGGTTTTGGTACTTTTGAAGTGAGACATCGTGTTGCACGTCAAGGTAAAAATCCTCGTACAGGTCAACCAATTACTGTACCTGCACAAAATACACCTGCTTTCAGAGCTGGTAAATTATTAAAAGCAGCAGTTAAATAATTGATCAAGTAAAAAACACACAAGAAATTGTGTGTTTTTTTTATCTTTTTTTTTATTTTCATATACAATAGAATTATGCTTGAACCAATTTTACTTATTAATGATTTGAATACATGTTCATTAGATACGATTAAATCGAGATATCGTGATGTACATGCTCAAGATGCAAGTGGTAAATCACTGCTTTTTTATGCAATCCAAACACATCGAGATGATGTTTTATCAGATTTTGTTTCTCGCGGTACGAGATTATCAGCACGCGATGATCAAGGAGAAACCATTATTTTTGAAGTCATACGCCGAGCACGATTTGACTTATTAAAAAAATTAATTGCACTTCAAGTAGATATCAAACAAAGTAATGACTTAGGTCAAACACCGCTTCATATCGCTGCGATGAGTGGACATGTCGAAATGATTCAATTATTACGAGAAAATTATGCAACACATCAAGTTGATTTATTAGGAAAAAGTCCAATTCATGAAGCAGTTTTAAATGGGAAACTACTGGCTCTTAAATACTTGATAGAAGAAGATCAACAGTCCGTCTTTATTTTGACACATGACCGACTCAATTTATTACATTATGGTGTGATGACTTCTAATGTTGATATGATTTCATATTTAATTGATTGTGATGTTGATATCAACGGACTTACAAGAGATTATGATACTCCACTTCATATTGCAGTAAGACATCAAAATACAGATGCCATACAACAATTACTGAGTCATTTTGCATTTATGGATATCATGAATAAATACAAAGTGACACCAGAAGATGAAGCACACGATTTTCAAGACATAAAAAATCTCTTTACTGAGTATAAATTTATGCCTACTTACGAAAATCATCTCGCGAATTATCAAAAAATTTTAGCAGTACTCAATCGAGATAAAAAAAAATATTTAAAGCTTATATCACTGAAAGATCAAGATCCATTGGATCGATATCAAAAAAAAGCACATGATTATATCATGCACTATCAATTTCAATCGTTGTTTAAATTCGAAAGCTCGTAAAAGGGCTTTTCTTTTTGCCATTTTTTAGGTGTTCTATCTTCATTGAAAATACCCCAATGTTTTTCTTGTTCCTCGGTATTACTAGAACCTTTCCATGTTTCATCATAAGCTTCAAATAAGTAAGCAAGCATATTCTCTTCTTTTAAATGTTGATACACAGCATCTAAATAGATGGCTTGGTTTTCTTCTGTTGCTTCACTAATAATCATTTGATGATTGGCTTGTGTTGCCCAACCAAATTCAGTAATAATGACAGGTTTATTAAAAAACGTTTCTTTAGCTTCTTTGATATCTTGTTTTGTTTTTTTAATCGCTTCATCTAAAGGAAGACTCTGCCACTGAGGATAAGAGTGAATACTAATAAAATCAACGACTTCACCAAGTTTTTTATTTTGTAACCAAAAATATTGACCTTCACAAAATGTGATCGGAACGTCTATGTTTTGACGTACATAATGAACATGATCAATTAACGCTTGTTCAGGCATTAAATTGGGATGCCAATCTGAAGTGTTTTCATTGCCTACTGAAACTGCAAAAACAATGTCTTTATAGGTTGTAGCTAATTCAATCATCTCATCAAGTTGTTGATAATTTGTACGTTTGTTATGTTCAATTTCTTCTTTTGAGTAACGACCACCAAAATGACAATTAGGGTTATCTAACTCACCCTTTGGTTCAACGCCAAGCATGATTTTTAAATCAATATCATGATTGATAATGAGTTTACAAACTTGCTTAACATGAAAAGAAGTATCATACATACGAATGTGTTTCACAAATGTTTGTAAGTGTTTTAGATCTTCTAAAACGTCTTGATCAGTTGGATACATTTGTTTTCTTGGACTTTGACCTTCTCGATATCCCGAATAGCAAATTGCTGGTTGAAAGTGATACATGTCGCCTCCTAAAAAATAAGTAATATCGATATAATTGAAATCAAATTTGTGAGCATATGTACAACGGTCACAACAAATAAATTTTTGTTTTGTTTTGTATAGATGTAACCAAATACAAATCCCATGACAACATAAGGGATGATATTGATGAGTAAATCAGTAAAAGTAGGTTCAGCTAAAACATGAATGAGACCAAATGTTAAAGAAGAAACGATGACAGCAATTTTTTGATTGGAGATGATTCCAAAAAATGCTTTTCTGAAAATTAACTCTTCGACAATAGGACCTAAAATAACTGCAGAAACAATCATTAAGATCGCACCATTTCCTTGAAGAGATTCCATGATAATGGTTTGATTGACAGCCTCTACTTGCTCTCTACCAGTTACTAAATAAACAAATTGCGATAAAACGTTCGCGAATATATTTCCAGCGAGTACATATAAATATCCTGAAATGATGAGTCCAACCCATTTAGCTTGATAAGATTTAGCGTCTTGAATATCTTTTATTAAATATGGTCTTAATAAGAAAAACAAAACAGGAAATAATAATAGATAAACAATAAAATTAATGATACTATTTGTAAATGATGTAAAGGTAAGATAGTCATTGATTTGAATTGTTTCTATCACATCATATCCTAGTAATTCTTCAGGAATCAATGATTTCTGGGTTGCCACATCTATCGTACTTAATTCTAAGGCAGAAACGATATAGGTAGGAAGTATATTAGGAACACCATCAACATCAATAAAGTCATCAAAGTCTTGATAGACAATCATAAAATAAGAATCATTAAATGGGTATGTAGTATACTTAACAAAATCTGAAATAATGGCGTTAGGCAAAACAACAACCAAATTTTCATATTGATCAAATAAACGATCTACCTCAACTTGAGGTGTAATGGTTTCTTTGAGTGAAGGGATTGACGTATCTCCTAATTGATCAAATAATATAAAAATAAAAGAAGCTATTATCAACATCACAAAAAAATAATACCCTATTGATAAAATAAAGCGACTTTTATTGACAAGATTGGAATGATGTTCTTCATGTGTAGTTTTAAATAGTTCTGAAAAGTTTAGTTGACTCATGGGTAACTCCTATCCATATTATAACAAAATTATACACATAATATAGTTTGACTCATGATTATGATAAAATATTGTTAGTCATATGGAAAAGAAAATTATCATTGCAACTCAAAACTTAGGAAAACTTAAAGAATTTGAAATCGCACTTTCATCTTTTTTCGATACTTTTCTTTCGTTAAAATCATTCAATGATCAAGATGAAGTAGAAGAAAATGGGATGACTTATCAAGAAAATGCCCACTTAAAAGCTATTTATTTTTATGAAAAATACCATTTACCTGTCATTGCAGATGATTCTGGATTAGAAGTCTCATCATTAAACAATTATCCAGGTATATACTCAGCTAGAATTGGTGAAAATGATGAAAAAAGACGAAAAATCATCTTAAATAAGTTAGATGGTAATTCTTCAAGAGATGCAAACATGATTACACATCTTACATATATGGATGACACAGGAATGTATGATTTTGAAGCACGAGTAGAAGGTAAGATTAGTCTTGAAGAAGAAGGCGATCAAGGGTTTGGCTATGATCGTATTTTCATACCCAAAGGGTATTCAAACACATTTTCATGCATGCAGCCTAATGAGAAATTAAATGTATCGCATCGCGGGAACGCAATTCAA
>JAURNN010000041.1 GCA_030830185.1 Bacillota bacterium
CAGGATTTGGTGAAATTCCAAAACCGACAGTATAGTCTGGATGGGAGAAGATATGGTTTTTTAACCTTATTTTTTACTTTTCTATGCCCTGAAAATGGGCATTTTTATTTTATTAGGAGTATATTATGAATGATGTTTACATGAATAAAGCATTAGAACTTGCTGAAAAAGGAGGTCTTAATGTCAAACCAAATCCTCTTGTTGGCGCAGTCATTGTTAAAAATAATCAAATTATTGGTGAAGGTTATCATCAAGAATATGGTCAAGCCCATGCTGAGATCAATGCTTTTTTAAACGCTAAAGAAGATGTTACTGGTGCAACAATGTATGTCACATTAGAGCCATGCAGCCATGAAGGTAAAACAGGTTCTTGTGCTAAAAAAATCATTGAAAAAGGTATTAAAGAAGTCTATGTTGCGACATTAGATCCAAATCCTTTAGTTGCTGGAAAAGGCATCCAAATGTTAAAAGATGCAGGTATTCAAGTACATTTAGGTATTTCTCAAGAACAAAGCAATGTGATGAATCAACATTTCTATCATTACATTACTCAAAATAAACCTTATGTTTTATTAAAAATGGCGTTAACATTAGACGGTAAATATGCAACTGATGCCATGGATAGTTCATGGATCACAAATGAAGCTTCACGATTAGATGTTCATCACACGAGATCAAAATACCAAGCAATCATGGTTGGACTTAATACTGTGATTCAAGATGATCCAAAACTTAACATAAGATTAGAAAACTATATAGGAAAACAACCTATTAGAGTTATTTTAGATCCAAAAGGAGTTGTTCCGATCAATCGTCAAGTCATTCAAGACGAATTAGAAACTTGGATCATCACATCTTTGATGCCAGAAAAAAAAAGAAACCAGATAGAACATCTTGGCAATCGCGTGATCTATATTCAAAGCAAAGATGATGTCATTGATTTAGAGAGGTTGTTAAATCAATTACACGACTTTGGCATTCAAAATATTATAGTTGAAGGTGGTAAAACACTTCATGAAAGTTTTTTAAGGGATAAATTGTTTGACGAGATACAAGCTTATGTGGCTCCGAAATTCATTGGTGGTACACAAACACTTCAACATTTAAACATTTCAACGATGAGTGAAGCACTCGAATTAAAAGATGTTTCATTTCAAATATTTGAAAACAATATCAAAATCACAGGGAGAAAATAAACATATGTTTACTGGAATTATTCAAGATGTCGGAACAATCACATCAATAAAAAAAGGGAAAAAATCACAACAAATTACAATCGAATCCTCTATCTTAGATGATGTTTCTATTGGTGATTCAATTGCAGCCAATGGGTTATGTCTTACAGTCACAACGTTAAAAGATAACACGTATACAGTTGATGTCATGGCAGAATCATTAAGACGATCTAATTTAGGAAGTTTAGACATCGGATCAAAGGTAAACCTAGAAAAAGCGATGTCTATGGGTGAACGCTTTGGTGGTCATATGGTTTCTGGACATATCGATGATGTGGGTGTGATTTCAAAAACTTTCATTGAAGATAATGCAACATGGGTTGATATTGATGTTCCGGAACATTTAAAAAAATATTGTATATTAAAAGGATCAATCGCGATTGATGGTATTAGTTTAACAATATCAAGATTAACATCTAAAGGAGTTTCAGTTTCTATTATCCCTCATACTAAAGATCAAACAACGTTACTTAATAAAACAGTGGGTGATCAGGTGAATTTAGAAATGGACATGATGATTAAATATGTTGAAAAATTATTAAAACCCACCAAAGAAAATCTTACAAAGGAGACTTTAAAAGATTATGGCTATTAAACTCAACACCATCGAAGAAGCAATCTTAGATATCCGATTAGGTAAGATGGTCATTGTTGTCGATGATGAAGATAGAGAAAATGAAGGCGATCTTGTCATGGCCGCTGAAAAAGTAAGACCTGAAGATGTCAATTTCATGGCAACTTACGGAAAAGGACTTATTTGTGCACCACTTAAAGAATCTGATGCTATCAAACTAGGACTAGATGAAATGGTTAAAAAAAATACGGATGTATTTAGAACCAATTTCACAGTATCTGTTGATGCAATGGATACAACCACAGGGATTTCAGCAAAAGAACGTGCGCTCACAATTCAATTATTAGTGAGCGACAAGGCAACGCATCGTGACTTTAGAAAACCTGGACATATTTTTCCTTTAATTGCTCAAGAAGGTGGTGTATTAAAGCGTGCCGGTCATACAGAGGCAAGTATCGATCTTGCCGAACTTGCAGGTCTTAAACCCGCAGGTGTCATTTGTGAAATCATGAACGATGATGGATCTATGGCAAGACTAGATGATTTAATGATTTATAAAGATAAACATCAACTGAAAATTATTTCAATTCAAGATCTTATTGAATATAAGAGAAAAAAAGAAACATACATTACACGTTCAGCTAGTGCAATTATGCCTACGATTTCAGGCGAATTTGAAATGGTAGGATATGAAAACACATTAAATAAAGAACATCACGTGGCACTGGTTAAAGGTGATGTTAAAGGTAAAGAAAATGTATTAGTAAGAGTACACTCAGAGTGTTTAACTGGAGATGCATTTGGATCTTTACGCTGTGATTGTGGAGATCAACTTCATGCAGCCATGCATACGATTGAAGAGAATGGTTTAGGCATTGTTTTATATATGAGACAAGAAGGAAGAGGCATCGGTTTAATTAATAAAATTAAAGCATATCATCTTCAAGATCAAGGGTATGATACGGTTGAAGCAAATTTAAAATTAGGGTTTAAAGATGATTTAAGAGATTATGGCATTGGAGCACAGATCCTTGCAGATTTAGGTGTAAAATCAATCCGTTTAATGACCAATAATCCAAGAAAAATTGTTGGTTTAGAGGGATATGGAATTAAGATTTCAGATCGTGTATCGATACAAATGAATCACAATGAAAAAAATGAATTTTATTTAAAAACAAAAAAACATAAACTTGGGCATATGCTCGATATAAAGGAGTAGTTATGAAAACGATTGAAGGAAATTACATGGGTAAAGGTTTAAAAATTGCAATTGTCATGAGTCGATTTAACGATATGATCGTCAAACAACTTGTTGAAGGTGCAAAAGATGGTTTAATTAGACACGGTGTTGATGAAAAAGATATCACAGTTGTTGCAGTGCCTGGTGCATATGAAATTCCACTTGCAGTTAAAAAAGTGGCAGAATTAAAAACTTATGACGCAATCATTGCATGTGGTGCAGTCATTCGTGGTGCTACACCACACTTTGATATGGTTGCACATGGAGTCACCAGTGGCATTGCCTCGGTGTCTCTTGATAGTGGTGTTCCAGTGATTAACGCAGTACTTACAACGGATTCTATCGAACAAGCGATTGAACGTGCAGGAACAAAAGCTGGAAACAAAGGATTTGATGCAGCTTTATCAGCCATTGAAATGGTAAATGTCTTAAAAAATATATAAAACTAAAATTAAAAAAAGACCTCTACACTATTCATAAAGTGGAGGTCTTTTTTTATTTGATACTTTTTATATGTAATTGAGCAAGATGTAAATGATTTTGTTTTGTTTCACTATCCATCTTATCTAATAAGTTAACCATCATTGACATTCTAGGGTTAGGTTTTAAAGTTTCTTTATGATTGTCTATAAAATTCCAGTATAAACCATTAAATGGACACGCTTTTTCACCTGTTTTTATGGTTGGATCATATTTACATCCGTCACAAAAGTTACTCATCTTTTTAATATAAGAAGCACCAGAAATATAAGGTTTCGTTGACATTAATCCACCGTCAGCATATAAACCCATTCCCATAACATTGGGCGTTACAACCCAGTCAAAAGAATCAATATACATACTATTAAACCAGTTATTAACTTCCTTAGGCTTGACACCAATAAGATTGGCATAATTTGATAAAACCATGAGTCTTTGAATATGATGATTATAACCATTTTCTAGTGTTTCACTGATAGTATGAGATAAACATGATAAATCTGTATTTGCATCCCAATAAAAAGAGGGTAAAGGTATATGATGATTTAATGCATTCTTTTTATGGTAGTCAGGTGTCATCAAATATACACCACGAATATACTCGCGCCAACCTAAGACTTGTCTAATGAAACCTTCAGCAGGTTCAATACTACATAATCCATCATGATAGGCTTGTTCAACTTCTTTAATCACATCCATGGGATTAAGTAGACCTAAATTTAAAGATGAAGAAATAAGCGCATGAGACATATAAGGCTCATTTTTAATCATGACATCTTGATGATCACCAAACGTTGAAAGCCTGTAGTTAATAAAATGTTTGAGTGCTTGATTTGCTTGAGTGTTTGAAACTGGATAAATAAACGAATCTAAACTCCCTGGATGATCTTTAAATAGAGCGTTTGTCCAATCAATTGATTGTTGCGTTAAAGCATCGATTTCAAATGTAAGAGGTTCATGAAAATGTAATCCTTTTTTATAGGGTTTTCTATTCTCAGCATCAAATGAGAATTTTCCACCGATGGGTAAGTCATGATCCATTAAGATGAGATGTTTATGACGGAGTTTTCTATATACGGTATCCATTTTCCAAGGTTTTTTAACAAGTAAAGATTTCCATTCCTCTCTTGATACAATAAACATCGGATCATCAACGTACGTAACTTCGGTTAAAGGCTTTATAAAATCAATATCTGATTGGTCATTGGGTAAAAACATATAGATGCGAGGATCATTATATATATTATAGAAGTCATTTAAATCTTCAATAAGAAGATGCTTGATAGGATACTTTTTTTGATATGTATCAACAAAATGCAAAACCGCACTATGATGGAGTGCAATTCTTTTTTTGTGATAAGGATATCTTTTGTAAAAAGATAAATGCTCAATCACAAGGATTTCATCAAAATCTATATTAAGATGATCGATATAACTACGATTAAGTTGAAACGGAAACAATACCAATTTCATCATGATTTAGTTACCTTTTTTATGGGTCTAGGATAATTTTGAATACCATATGAAACACGTTCTTGTTCTAATAGTTCACTTATTTTATATTTTAAATGAATCGGAACTTTTTTTAATTCAGGTAGAAATGCATCTAAATACTTACAATTCTTATCGTTGCGTTCTCCTTGAGTGATGTAATTAAACATTCTATTTTCTCTAGGATCATTTCCTAGTCCAGCATTATATAGCCAGTTAAGGGTATTAGAAGAAACATCATAGTCAATTAAATAAGCTTCAAATAACGCCGCACCAATACGCCAATCTTGGTTTAAAAATTTAGTAAAGAAATTAGCAACATTTTGTCTACCCCTGTTTGACATATAACCAGTTTGAACAAGTTGTCTCATATTTGCATCAATAAGTGGGTATCCTGTTTTCCCTTCTTTCCAAGCTGTAATGTAGTGAGGGTTATGAGATGTATGATGATATTGAGCCAAGCCTTCTTGATTGAAAATGCGATTGTCATATTTTTTATGAACAAAATAAAAGTAATCTCGCCATAATAACTCAAAATATATCCAATATGTCGAATCATTTTTGACATAATTTAATTCATATTTTTTTACTTCATTCATAATACGTCTTACTGATAATGCACCAATGGATAGATATGCTGAAAATTTCGTAGAATCATTAAAGTCTAACATACCATTTCGAGTGTCTTTGTATGTTTTAGCAAGTTGATGAGAAAACAAATACTGCGATAAATGTTTTAAGCCTTCTGATTCACCAGGTTTAATATAATGGGTTGTTTGTAAAATATTTAGATCATTAAGATTTGGAATGTCGCTCTCTATAGTTATTTTTGATTGCGGCACTAAAGGTTCACTTTCTTTAAAGTCAACATATAGCCGTTCGATTTGGTGTCTAAATTGTGTAAATACAAAAGGTAAATTCTGAATTGAAAAAGGTAGCAAGTGTGATTTACATAAAGGTTTCATTTCCTCGTGATAGGTTGGAATGTTTAAAGTAGATATAAAATCATATCTTTTTCTCTCTTCATCTCCAGGTAGTTTTTCATAGTAAATAGAGTCAATGGAATAATCAGAAATCAATGTTTTTATGATGTCATTGAAGTTACCTTTTTTTGCTAGAAGTGGAATATTTAATGTATGGAGTTGTTTGTTTAAATCAAGTAATGTGTCATATATAAAAGAAAGCCAATGATTACTTTTCTTTTGGAATCCAAATTGATTATCTTTAAACCAAATAGCATCAAATACAAAAAGTCCTATAACTGGACCTTGATCCATCGCTTTTTTTAGTAAAGGGTGGTCATGTATTCGTAAATCATTTTGGAAGAGATAAAGATTCATATAAACTCCTATGATATAATAATCTTATGAATGTAAAACACGATACAGATCAACTACAGGTTGTATTGGTTCATCAACCAGGTAAAGAAATTGAACAACTCATGCCAAGTAATCTTAGAAGGTTACTCTTTGATGATGTTCCTTTTTTAGATCAAGCCATTAAAGAACATCAAACAATGACTGACTATTTATTGCGTCACGGTGTCAACGTATTTGATATTACGGATCTTGCTATTGAAGTATTACAAGACGATGTACTTAAAGATAAACTTATTAATATCATCATACACGATTTAAAGCAACAGTCATCATCTATGGTAGAACGTGTGAAAAATAAGCTCATTCAGTCGTCTTCAAAAGAAATCGTAAGTACATATGTAGAAGGACTGACTTACATGGAATTAGAGTTAGAAAATAAAGATACACTTTTTATTTTAGATCCTATACCAAATCTGTTATTTCAAAGAGATCCAATGTTTATGATTGATGATATTTGCGTCATTAGTAAAATGAATATGGAAGCCAGAAAAAGAGAAGCAACCCTTTCAAAATTTGTTATCAAGCATCATCCACTATTTGAAAATCAACGCGTCATTGACATGACTGATCAAGATCACTCAATTGAAGGTGGCGATATCATTGTATTAGATGACTATATTTTTATTGGTATATCTGAGCGTACAACTAAAGAGGCAGTCATTGAGTTAAATAAACGTTTAAAAGAACATCAACTATCATATCAGCTGATTCTTATAGAACTACCAAATCACCGAAGTTATATGCATTTAGATACGGTTTTTACAGCAATCAAAAAAGATGTATTTGTATATGATAAGCATGCATTTGAAAAAAGTATTTTTTATGAATTGATAGATAATGACCTAATATTAATTAGAGAACCATTCGAAACATTTATGACAAATCAATTTGGAGATGTATTATTAATTGAAGTTGGGGATGGTGATCAAATTTATGCAAAAAGAGAACAGTGGAACGATGCTGCTAATACACTAGCGATTAAACCTAACCATATTATTTGCTACGATAGAAATGTCATTACAAATGACCTATTTAATTCATTTGGTGTAACGTACTTTTCTATGCCGTCTTCTGAGTTATCTAGAGGACGTGGTGGTCCGCATTGTATGACCATGCCACTTCATAGAAAAAGCCTCTAATGAGGCTTTAGCATGATTTCAATTCCAGAAGCAACGCCTTCATCTTCATAGATGAGGGTGTTTTTTATATATAGTTTTAAATGAATGTTTCCAGATAATCCCTCTTTAATGGTTTCATTCATTTGACCTAATCTTGGTGAAGGTAAATCTTTATAGTCTGATGTTGTCGCAATAACAACTAATTTCAAAGATCTTTTTTTGATTGTTATTGAAACGGAAGAATCATTATAATTCAGATGTTTTACGGAACTCAAATTATAAGTTGCAAATCTATACTCTTTTCCTTGTACAATTAATACGCTGATGAGTCCTTTAAATTTAAAAAATAAAAAAGGAATGGTTGCATAAGATAACATAAACGATGTTTTAGAATCTTTAAAGTGATTGGATTGCATCCAAGTGTAACTACTAGGAAAAGACGTTCCCCAATCTTTTTCGATATAACCTTTTCCTTGGTTAAATGAAATGGCCTCTTTTTTTAGGAGAATTGAACCTTTCACTTGGTGTGACATCGAAACGATACCATGATAGGTTTCCATAAATTTTAAATAGCCAAAGGGTCCCATAATAGAGGGAAACAATAAACTTTTTTTAATCGGAGTGAGATCATGATTTTCTAAGTGTACTTGGAGATCTAATTCGTCGTTATCGATAGAGAAAAACATAGAGTCGCTAGAAAACATATTTCCAGCAATTTGAATTTTGAATGTTTTTGGATGAAAAGAAAATGCGTTGATATTGTATTTAAAATAATAAGTTTTTAACGTTTCTTTTTCTTTCGTTCGGTCAGAGATAAAAACTTGTATAAATGCATGGGTATCTTTTTTATTTAAACTTATTCCGGGAATGAATGCAAAAGTATGTGACAAACTTTTTGAAACATATTTAAAATACCAACCTTCAAAATAGTTTTTTTTCTTTAAATGCCCTTGAAAAATTTCTGGATGAAATGTTTTATAAAACATGATTTTCTCCTAAAAAAAAGACTAAGTTTCCTTAGTCTTTAGTATAGCACATCTTAAGAAGGTTGGAATGCTCCAAAGAGAACAAGCCATGTAAGTAATGTTTTAGCGACAAGAGATAAAATGACATAACCTCTTTCACCATGTAAATAATCTTTAAATTTACCAATACCTGCATATTGTAAGTACATGTTTACAGGGAAAGTATTAAATGCTACAAAATATGTTCCTAAAATTGCCCAAACAAATCCCGGTACATTTGCAATATTAGGGTTGACACCAATATAAAATGCGATTGCGACCCATGGTGCAAGACCAACTATTGATCCGAAAATAAATGGTAACCAGTTGACTTTTTTACCAGCTTTAGATTCACCTTGGTTAAGTAATTCCATATCTAAACCAAAGAAGTTCATCGCAGCATTTGCAAATGCGATTAATGCAAATACAGCAACATCTCTCACACCAAATAAAGATGAAATTAAAACGATCATGATTGAAGAAGATAATGCGTATTCATACCATCTAAATTTGTTAATACCCACTTTTAAACCAGCCCGATATTCATCTTTCCAAACAAATGCAATCAGAAAGTGGAAAATACCAGAAATAAGTAAGAAGCTTGCGGTTAGTTGTAGAAAAGGTAACTCAAATAGTGTATCCGTATTTGTTAGAACTAAACCTTCACCTTGAATAAACTCTAAATAATTACCGATGACTGAAATGGTAAATGTTCCCTGACCTGTCATATTCGGGTAGATGAAGAATGCAAAAATCATCATAAACAACCCTTGAACTAAATGGACAACACCCATTTTTTTATTAAATGAGATGAGTTTATCGATTTTAACATCAACATTTAATGTTTGAACTTCTGTAGACATAATAATCTCCTTTGTATTATGATTATGCCATGAGTATATCACACAATCTATCACGATGTTAGAGAATTTTTTTGTTATGGTAAAATATGGAAGAAAATAAGGTGAATATGAAAAAAGTCATTATCATTGGTGCTGGCACAGCTGGGCTATCTTCAGCAATCAGACTTCAAACTTTAGGATTTCAAGTTGAAGTCTATGAAAAAAACGATCGTGTCGGCGGTCGTATGTTTCAACTTAAAGATAAAGGATTCACGTTTGATTATGGCCCAACCATTACAATGTTACCTGAAGAATATAAAGACGTATTTAGAGCATCGGGAGTAGATCCAGATGATTATTTAGAAATGACAGCACTTGATCCACTTTATAAACTTTATTTTAGAGATGGAACGTCATTTCAAGTATCCTCAAACTTAAACAAATTAATGAAAGAACTTGAAAATTTTGGTGAAGAAGAAGCGTATGGGTATTTATCATATTTATCTGATGTATACGGACGTTATATTATTGCAAAAAAGCATTTTTTAGATGTTTCATATCGAAGAAAAAGAGATTTTTTCAACTTAAAAACACCTTATCACGGGTACCGCTTAAAAACACTTAACAATTCATATGAATCCATTTCTAGATTCGTTAAAAACGAAAAACTAAGACAAGCATTATCTTTTCAAACATTATATGTTGGTGTTTCTCCATTTCAAGGACCTTCCATTTATACCATTATACCGATGATTGAGTTATTATATGGCATTCATTACATTAAAGGTGGTATGTATCAAATGGCAGCAGCGATGGAAAAACGTTTCCTAGAACTAGGCGGAAAAATTCACTTGAACCAATCTGTTGATGAGATTATGATTAAAGATCAAATCGCACAAGGGATAAGAATTAAAGATGATATCAAAGAAGCAGATATTATTTTAACCAATGCGGATTTTCCTTGGGCTGTTGAAAACTTAATCAAAGAGCGTAAAAACAGAGGAAAATATAAAGATAAAAAATTGAAAAAAATGTCCTATTCATCATCAGTATTTATTATGTATATGGGGCTTGATAAAAAATATCCAACCGATATCCATTCACTCAGATTTGCAGCGGACTTTAAGAAAAATATTAATGATTTATTTGAGTCAGTGATTCCTGAAGATCCATCATTTTATTTATATTCACCGTCTCAAATTGATGAAAGTGTCGCGCCTAAAGGAAAAGAAATCTTGTATGTTTTAGTACCTGTACCACATACTCAAGATAAACATGTTAACTGGGATGAAGCTCAAGTAACGTATTATCAATCTAAGATATTATCAATGATTGAACAAATTCCAACATTTCATGATATTAGAGAACATATTGAAGTCATGCATGTCTCTACCCCAAATACATGGGAAGAAAAATTTAATTTAAATCATGGTGGAACGTTTGGACTTCGTCCTACCTTGAATCAAAGTTTATATTTCAGACCTCAAGCAACATTAAAACCTTTAAAAAATGTTTATTTCACCGGATCATCAACACATCCTGGTCCAGGCGTTCCAATTGTTTTAAAATCAGCAAAACTCGCTGTCAATGAAATATTAAAGGATCATCCTCATGAATGATTGGTTTACATTAAGTTTATTGATATTTGCAGGTGTTGTCGTTCTCTTACTTGCTTTAATTTACTTAAGAGAGAGACGTCTCATTAAGTACTGCGAACAAATCATTAAAAAGAATTCACTCACCTTTTATAAAGCTTTTTCAAAAATTGAAAACAAAAAGCAGAGACAAGCCATTTATGTTGTTTATGCTTTTTGTCGTTATGCAGATGATTTAATTGATGAACACCAAGATATTACGGGTCTTAAACAATTAGAATTAGAACTAGAAGCATTTAAAAAGCATAAGAAAACATCACTTAAAGTTTTTAAAGCATTAAGTATCATCAAAGATCAGTTTTATGGTGAGGATTATGATTATAAACCATACTTTGAGATGATCCAAGGTCAAAGAATGGATATCGACATCGCTTCGTATGAAAGCATGGATGATGTATTAGAGTATTGTTATTACGTGGCCTCTTCAGTAGGATTGATGTTACTTCCGATTTTAGCACCAAGCAAACATCAGGAATTAAAAGAATTTGCGATTCAACTTGGATATGCAATGCAAATCACTAATTTTTTAAGAGATGTTGGCGAAGATTATCTTAAAGGAAGAATTTATATCCCGCAAGAATCATTAAAAAAACATCAAGTAAAGATCGAACATGAAGTCAAGAATGGACCTACAGAATCTTTTAAAACACTATTTGATGAATTAGCTTCTCAAGCAAGACACTATTATCAATACGCATATGATCATATCGATACTTTTAGTCACGATGTAAGAAAACCTCTTTTATATGCAGCTAAATTATATGAAGCCATCCTAGATGAATGTATGACTGATTATGATGTATTTACTAAGAAACATTTTGTATCAAATGATAAAAAAATGGAAATCATTAAAAAGCTTCAATAAATTCTTTAACGACATACTTTGGGGTATATATGAATACAAGTAGAATCAAAGTTATTCAAGAAGTCACCAATAATGATCAGTATAAAATTATATATTGGATGCAAAGTGCGCAACGCATCCAGTACAACCATGCACTTAATTATGCAATTAAACTTGCAAATAAATCCGGCAGTGAACTTCAAGTGATTTTTAATATTATACCTTCTTATAAGGATGCAAATCGTAGACACTATATGTTTATGTTAGAAGGAATCAAGGAATTAAACCACACGTTTCTAGAACTTAACATTCCTTTTAAAACAACTTTTGGTCTTCCAGATGAAACGATTTCAAAGCATCTCAATACCGGTGATATATTGATACTTGATAAAGCCTACTTAAAACAACCAAGACAATGGAGAAACACTTTATACCAACGTATTAAAGGTAAAAATACCATCATTGAAATCGATACAGAACTGATTGTTCCTGTGGAACTTGCATCTAGTAAAATGGAATACGGGGCATATACCATACGTCCTAAACTTCATAAACTTTTTGATACCTTTAATGACCATGACGTGTTACCGACATATGCAGGTCCATATCAAAAACTTACTTCAGACGTAGAACTTAATGATTTAAATGCTTTTGTAGAGACACTTCCTATCGATCAATCCGTGATTGAGACCTCTCTATTTAAAGGTGGATACCAAGAAGCGATTCAAAGACTTCAAACGTTTATTCAATTTAAAGCTAAAGATTATTTAGAAAGAAATGCACCAGGTGAACAAGTGACGTCTACATTGTCACCGTATTTACATTTTGGTCAAATCTCATCACTTGAAATCGTACATGCCATTCAGCATGCTAAAGAAGAAGGAATGATTAATCAAGAGACTTTTGATGGCATTTTTGAACAAGTGTTTGTAAGAAGAGAACTTGCGTTTAATTTTGTATATTATAATCAAAATTACGATCAATTTGAATCTATGACAGAATCTTGGGCTTACAAAACAATGGAAGAGCATCAAGATGACTATAGACCCTTTATTTATTCAAAAGATAGCTTAGAAGAGGCTCGAACACACGATCCTTATTTCAATGCTGCCATGGATGAAATGAAATTTAGTGGCTATATGCATAATTACATGCGCATGTATTGGGCTAAAAAAATCATTGAATGGTCAAATTCATATAAAGAAGCTTACGAAACAACCCTGTACTTAAATAATAAATACTTTTTAGATGGTAGAGATCCGAATTCATATACGAGTGTTGCTTGGAATTATGGTCGTCACGATCGTGCATGGAATGAAAGAATGATTTTCGGTAAATTGCGTTATATGAATGATAAAGGGTTAGAAAGAAAGTTTGAAATGAAAAAATACATCAACTATGTAGAAAGTATAAAAAAATAAGTCCACATGGACTTATTTTTTTAATTTAGGGAAGAAAATAGGTGTATACTTTTTATACACTTCATAGAGTTCGTTATCTTTATATCTTTTTTCAAGTAAAGGAACTCCAGAAACAAATCTAAGTAGATATCCCATGATCAGTGTTCCAATGATTCCAAAAACATAATTCAAATCAAAACTATAAAACATAATGACAAAATAACTGATCCATATCATAAAATCACCAAAGTAATTGGGATGTCTAGTATATGCCCACAAGCCTTTATCCATGATTTTTCCTTTGTTACCAGGGTTAGATTTAAATCGTTTAAGTTGAGCATCTGAGACACTTTCAAAAACAAAACCAATGATAAATAAAATAATACCTAATCCTAAAACCAAATAATGAAACCATTCACGTCCTTCTTTAACATAAAATACACTTTGAAGTGGCAATGAAATCACAAATGCAAGTAATATTTGAAGATAAAAGACTTTAAAATAAGCCTGTAAATAAGGGATTTTCCCCCATTTTTTTCTCATGTTGACATAACGGTAATCTTCTGGCTTAGACCAGTTACGTAAAAATAAGTAATAGGTCAGTCTTAACCCCCATAAAGTAACAAAACTTAGTATTGAAATTGACGCGATTGTCATGACTCCAGTATATAAAAACACCGTCCAAGTAATCACAACAAAACTTAATCCCCATGCGATATCAATCAGACCTAGGTTTTTTTTAATCACACTAATCAAAAACCAAAGATGTAAGTAAATGAAAAGAACAACTGCCAATAAGGTAAAATGTGTCATAAAAGACTTCCGATTAAATAGGTGAGCGTGGATACAGAAAATCCTAAAAATGTTCCCCATGTGATATCAATGAGAGTAACTTTAAGTGGCCATTTTTCAAGTGTTGCTAAATTGGTTAAGTCATAAGTTGCATACGTTATAAAACCATAAAGACCACCATAGAGTATAGCATGACTAAGTGACATTGCATCTAATGCAGGAACGATTGCAAAAATCATTAAAAAGATTATATATAATACATAAAAAACAATCGCTGCGTACCAATTAGGTTTTTTGGCTAAAATATAACCAATTTGTGTTTGATACATCTTTTTAGCAAACAAACCTAACCATAAGATGTCAATGATAAAAAAGATGAAAAATGCGATTAAAAAGATAAGTATATTCATGATTTCTCCCTCGTTGATACAACAATGTGATCAAATGGAATTTCTATTTGTAAAGCTTTTAATTGATCTAGAATAAAGACACGTAACTCTCTTTCAATGCCAAATTGTAAATTAGGTTGAGTTTGACAAGTTAATGTCATTTCTATACCAGATGCTAAAAATTGAGTCACCCCTAAAACCAACGCATCTGAAATGATTTCTGTGTGAGTTTCTTTAAATATTTTTAAGGATGCATTCAAAACAGAAGTCAGGTTTTTAATGTCTGTTTCATAAGGTACTGAAAAGGTAATGATTGCTTGAGAGTAATACCTAGAATAGTTTGTGACGGGAGACATGTGACTATTTGAAAATATTTGGATATGACCTGTCCAATGTTGAAGTGTTGTTGATTTTAAACCGAGTTCTAATACGGTTCCTCTAAACCCTTTGACTTCAACAATATCACCGATATCGTAATGATTTTCAAACACAATAAAAAAGCCAGCAATCATATCTTGTATCATGCGTTGTGCACCCAGACCAATCACAAGGCCTATAATTCCTAGACCCGCAATCGCTGGAATCACATCAACACCCCAAATAGACAAGATAACTAAGATTGCAATCAAAAATACAGTGTATCTTAATAAACTGAATAGAAGTTTAGATAAGGTTTTAAATCTCGTGACTTGTTTTTGTTTCGATTCAGCATGTTTTAAATATCTTTTAATGAGTGACTGAACTAAAAAAAGTGTTAAAAATGAAATAATGAATACGACCACAGAAAAAAAGATTTTTGAAAATAATGGATCATTGATGAGATCTTCATATAGTTCAGTAAAAAAATTCAGCATCGGGATACCTCCTTATCATTATACCATATTTTATATTGATTAAACGTGCGTTCAAGATGACTTCATGATACAATATGAGTGCACAAAGGAGGCTATATGAATCATCAATTAACACCATATTTTACAAAACTTGTTGAATATACAAAAAAAGATAGAGTCCCTTTTGATGTACCTGGTCATAAAATGGGTTTTTTTGAAAATGATATGACAAAAATCTTAGGTAAAGAGGTCTTTAGATTTGATGTCAATGCACCAGATGGATTAGATAATTTAAATGTTCCTAAGGGTGTCATAAAAGAATCACAAGCTTTATTTGCTGATGCTTTTAAGGCTGAACATGCATTTTTTCTAACTGGTGGAACAACCTTAGGAATTTTAGCGTTGATTATGTCAACAGCAAAAGCAAAAGAAAAAATCATTATGCCTCGTAACGTTCATAAATCAATTATTTCAGCACTTATCATGAGTGGTGCAATGCCTATTTTTGTGGAACCTGTGATTGATGAAGATTTAGGAATTGCAAATCATATGCCACTAGAAGCTTTAAAAATACAAATTGCGAATCATCCTGATGCGAAAGCTGTCCTCATCATTAACCCAACGTACTTTGGGGTTGCGAGTAACATCAAAGAGATCGTTGATATTGTCCACCAACACAATATGCTTGTTCTTGCTGATGAAGCACACGGTTCTCACATGGTCTTTAGTGATGAACTTCCAATGACTGCAATGCAAGCTGGTGCTGATTTATCAGCAACATCTATTCATAAAACAAGTGGGTCTCTCACACAAAGTTCAGCGATTTTAGCACAAGGTTCACGTTTTGATTACACAAGATTAGTCGCAACCATTCATATGGTTCAATCTACATCACCATCATCATTATTACTCGCAAGCCTTGATGTTGCTAGAAAAGCCATGTATTTTCATGCAAAAGATAAAATTGAAAACTTAATTCCTAACGTAAGAGAAGTGGTTACAAAAATCAATAAGCTTAAAGGTTTAAGCGCATCGACAAAAGAAGACTTTTTAAAACAAGGTGCAACGCATTTTGATGAAACCAAACTGATTATCAAAGTCACAGGTTTAGGACTTACTGGATTTGATATGTATCATCTTTTATCTGAAAAATATGAGATTCAAGTTGAACTTGCAGAAACCAAACTCGTTTTATGCGTCTTATCTGTTGGCACAACTCAATCCCATTTAGATAGGTTGTATGATGCACTTGTTGATTTATCTAATACCTATGGTCATCAAGATCTAAAAGTTGAAACATTTAAACCTAAAGGGAGTTTCCCTGAAGCGTATGTCAGACCTAGAAGTGCATATCATGCACCAACTAGAAGTGTAAAATACGAAGAAGCAGTTGGAGAAATTGCTGCTGAATCCGTAATGATTTATCCTCCTGGTATTCCAATCTTAATTCCAGGAGAAATCATTGATCAAGCACTGGTTGATGAACTCGTGTTTTACATCTCTCAAGGTTCAACTATATTAAGTGAATCAGAAGATGGATATTTTAAAGTTGTAGATAAATTAACATGGCCTAAATGGGAGGAGATAGACGATGAGCTTTAAGAAAGTCGATTTAAGTTTTCAAAGTTGTAAAAGCGAATATGATGACAGTGATGTCGTGATATTCAGTGTTCCAATGGACTGGACAACAAGTTTTAGACCAGGAACAAGATTTGCTGGAAATCAAGTACGAGTTGATTCCTTTGGAATTGAGTGGTACTCTCCATACCGTGAAGCTAATTTAAGAGATTATAAGACTTCTGATATTGGAGATTTGGAGTTGCCAATTGGTGATGTTGAAAACAGCTTAAAAGTTGTGTATGAAACATCTAAAAAGATTTATGAAGATGACAAATTTCCAATCATGATTGGTGGAGAACATCTTGTTACATTACCAGTATTACAGGCTGCAAAAGAAAAATATGACAATTTACACGTCATTCATTTGGATGCACATACGGATTTACGTGAATCGTTTTTTGGTCGAGAACTCTCTCATGCAACCTTTATGTATCATGCACACAAGTTTTTAGGAGATCACACCATTTATCAATTTGGGATTAGAAGTGGTGATCAACATGAATTTGATTGGGCAAAAAAACATATTTATCAACGACTATTTGATTTTGAAGGATTAGATAAAGCAGTAGAAAAACTAAAGAATGTTCCTGTTTATATCACCATTGATATAGATGTCTTAGATCCCTCAGTCGTCTCAGGAACTGGGACACCTGAACCAGGTGGCATGCAATATAAAGATGTATTATGGGCGTTTGAACAATTTGAGAAATTAGGTCACATCGTTGGATGCGATTTAGTAGAACTTAATCCATATTTAGATCCATCAGGAGCATCCACTGCAGTTGCTGTGAAAACAATTCGAGAACTGACTTTAATTTTACAAAAAAACATTTCAAAAAATAAATCAACATAAAAACGTTATCAACAAACAAAAATAACCGAATGTGTTGTAAAAAAACGCTAAAAACACTATAATAAGTAATGTAAATTCGATAGGAGGCTTATATGCAATTCAAAGATTTCGATCCACAAAAAGGAAAGCGCCTTGAAATTTTAGATGCCCAAGGAAACGTAGTTAATGCGAAACTTGAACCTAAAATTGATAAAGAGACGCTTTTAAAAATGTATAAAACCATGACATTAGGTCGTGTTGCAGATATCAAAGCATTACAATATCAACGTCAAGGGCGTATGCTTACGTATGCACCAAACATGGGACAGGAAGCTGCTCAAGTTGGTTCTATGGCTGCACTTGATAAAAAAGACTGGTTATCACCAGGATTCCGTGATTTAAACTTAATGTTATACCGTGGTGTACCATTAAAACAAATCTATTTATACTGGTATGGTAATGAGTGGGGTAACCATTTCGAAGAAGATATGAGAATTTTACCAATTAACATTATTATTGGTTCTCAAGTGGCACACGCTGCAGGTCTTGCTTATGCATCTAAAATCTTAAATAAAGGTGAAGTTGCACTTGCAGTCATCGGTGATGGTGGTACCTCACACGGTGAATTTTATGAAGGTTTAAATTTTGCTGCAAGTTATGATGCACCGCTTGTTGTTTTAATTCAAAATAACCAATATGCGATTTCGACACCACGTCGTAAAGCGACAAAAGCAGAAACACTTGCTCAAAAAGCAGTTGCATTTGGAGCAGAAGGCATTCAAGTTGATGGAAACGATGTCCTTGCGATGTATGTTGCAATGCAAACAGCTGCTGAACATGCACGTTCTGGTAAAGGTGTGGTTTTAATTGAAGCTGTTACATACCGTATGGGACCACACACAACATCTGATGACCCATCCATTTACCGTACAAAAGAAGAAGAACAAGAATGGGCGAAAAAAGATCCAATCGCACGTTTCAAGAAATATTTAATGGACAAAGGTTATTGGTCTGAAGAAGAAGAATTAAAACTTGACGAAGAAAATAACAATTTTGTTAAAGAAACATTTGAATGGGTTGAAGCAAATGGTGCCGCAACACTTGAAGATATCTTCAAATATACATATGCTGAAATGACACCACAACTTACTGAACAATATGAAACTCACAAAAAATTCCTTGAAGAAAGCGAGGGTAAATAATCATGGCTGTTTTAAACTTAGTTCAAGCAATTAATCAAGCAATCGATCAAAAAATGGAAGATGATAGCCGTGTTGTTGTCTTCGGTGAAGACTCAGGTTTTGAAGGTGGGGTTTTCCGTGTCACTGCTGGACTTCAAAAGAAATATGGTGAAGATCGTGTTTTTGATACACCGATTGCAGAAGCCGCAATTACTGGTTCAGCAATAGGTATGGCTGTCAATGGACTTGTTCCAGTTGCAGAAATTCAATTTGATGGATTTGTTTTCCCAGGAATTACTGAAATCATTACACACATGGCAAGATATCGTAACCGTTCACGTGGACGTTATGGATTACCAATCGTTGTTCGTTTCCCAGTTGGTGGAGGGATTCGTGCACTTGAACACCACAGTGAATCATTAGAAGCATTATTTGGACAAATACCAGGATTAAAAGTTGTCATGCCATCTACACCATATGATGCAAAAGGACTTTTAATTTCTGCAATTGAAGATCAAGATCCAGTAATCTTTATGGAACCAAAACGTATTTACCGTTCTGGTAAACAAGAAGTACCTGAAGAAATGTATCGTATACCAATTGGTAAAGCTAAAGTCATTAAAGAAGGTAGTGATGTCACCGTTGTTGCTTGGGGACCATTTGTTCGTGAAGTAGAAAAAGCAATGGACTTACTTAAAGCTCAAGGCGAAAATATTGATATCGAACTTATTGACTTAAGAACCATTAGTCCTATTGATGAAGAAACGATTATTAATTCAGTTAAAAAAACTGGACGCTTTGTTGTTGTTCAAGAAGCTGTTAAATCATATGGACCAGGTGCAGAACTCATTGCTCTTGTTAATGAAAAAGCATTCTTACACTTAGAAGCACAACCTACACGTGTGACTGGATTTGACGTTACTGTCCCACTTCCACGTGGAGAACATTTCTTTTTTATTCAACCAGAAAGAATTGCAGCTGAAATTAAAAAAGTTGCGAAATTTTAAGGAGGCCTTACATGTTTGATTTTAAATTTTCAGATGTTGGTGAAGGCTTACACGAAGGTGTCATTTTAGAATGGCATTTTAAAGAAGGCGACGCTGTTAAAGAAGGACAACTTTTAGTTGTGATTGAAACAGACAAAGTTAATGCTGAACTTACAGCACCAGTGTCTGGTGTCATTAAAAAATTAGGTGCCCA
>JAURNN010000042.1 GCA_030830185.1 Bacillota bacterium
ACACCTGAAATATCAGTTAAAAGCACCCCTTTTTTAAAAAGGTGAAGGTGATCTTTCACAAAAGTAACATTTTGCTTAGGATACATAGCTAAAATAACAACATCAGCGAGTGTTAGTAGTGACAAATTCGAAGTTTCTAAAATGACACCATCTTTTTCAGCTTGTAAAACGTTTGCTTTATTCACATCATAGCCATACACTTGATGACCTTTTGATGTTAATTTTTCAGCATAAGATGCTCCCATTAACCCTAAACCAACAACAAATATTTTCATTTTTTTAACGTTTCCATCAATTCTTTTAGTTGATGGATTTTATGCATCATCGATAAATATTTATCGAGTTTTAATGATTGCGCACCATCACTATAGGCAATTTCTGGTTGAGGGTGAATTTCTACAATTAGTCCATCTGAACCAACTGCAACACTCGCAAGTGATAAATCTTCAATCATTGAATATTTACCAGCTGCATGTGAAGGATCTACGATAATTGGTAAATGGGAAAGTTCTTTAACCGCTAAAACTGAACTAATATCTAATGTGTTTCTTGTATATTTTTCAAATGTACGAATGCCACGTTCACATAAAATGACACCTTCATTCCCACCCGCCATAATGTATTCTGCTGACATTAACCACTCTTCAATGGTTGCTGATAATCCTCTTTTTAATAATATTGGTTTTCTGGATTTACCTAGTGCTTTAAGTAGCTGAAAGTTTTGCATGTTTCTTGCACCAACTTGAATGATGTCTACATATTTTTCAAAATCTACTAAATCTTCTGAAGACATGATTTCACTAACAACTTTTAATCCAACTTGATCTGCAACACGTCTAAGCATTTTAAGTCCTTCTAACCCATGTCCTTGAAAACTATATGGAGATGTTCTAGGTTTAAAAGCACCACCTCTTAAAATCGTTCCACCACCTTCTTTGACTGCAATTGCAGTTTGAAGGAGTAGTGGTTCAGTTTCAACTGAACATGGACCTGCCATCATCTGAAAATGCCCACCACCGATTTTAATGCCATCGCCTAAATCTACAATCGTATCTTCTTTTTTAAAACTTCTACTTGCTTTTTTAAAAGGTGTTTGAACGCGAGTCACTCTGTACACACCATCATAAGCATACATGTCGCGTTCGTCTAAAATTGCGGTATCACCAAGTACACCAAAAACAATGACTTTATCAGAAGAAACATCTTTAATTTCATAGCCTTTTTTAATCAAATCTTGGGTGATTTTATTATATTGTTCTTTGGTTGCACCTTGTTTTAACTGGATAATCATTGTTTTTCTCCTTTTTTATATAAAAAAATTCCTGGACCATCCAAGAATTTATTGTCATTTTTGGCGTCCTTTGTATATCAACATAAAAGGAATGCCTCGTTCAGACAATTCCTTACATAAAATATGTGTAATAATAAGTTTGTTTTGTTGACATAAAAACGACCTCATATGGTGTTTGTTTAAATCTTATCACAATCATGAATGAAATACAATATCATTTGCTTATTTATGATAAGGGTGATTTTGTTTAATTTTTTCACATCTAAAGATCTGCTCAATTAAGATTAAACGTGCAAGTTGATGAGGAAACGTCATTTTTGAAAAAGAAATCTGTTGATGTGCAATCTTTTTGATTTGATCATCTAATCCATGAGATCCACCAATCACAAAGGTAGTTTCAACATGATCTTCAAAGACTTTACAAAATGAATGTGTGTCTAAAATAGTTGATTCAATGACACAAGCGATGATGTGTTTTTCGTCTTTTAAATGTTTTAATATTTCTATCGATTCTTTTTCAAGTGTTGATTCGTTAATTTCAATCACATCAATATGTTTGAGTTGTTTATGATAATGTTGAAAACTGTCTTTTAGCCCTGCTGTTTGAAGTTTTCCAACAGCGATGATTTTCATAAGCTCACCTTAACAATCTCATGTTGACTTGCATAAATGATTTCCAAATCAAGTGGTCTTTCAATATGTTTAACAATTGCTTTTTCGATATCTAAGTTTGAATTACAATCTTCAGATATATGTGTGATTATCCAATAAGTTTTAAAGGGTCCCATCCATGAATTGATAAGTTTTGATGCATCATCATTAGATAAATGCCCTTTTTCACCTAATATACGTCTTTTTAATTGCATCGGTCTTGGTGACTGAAGTAACTTCTCTGGATGATGGTTGGATTCAATAAGATACACGTGTGCATGTTTAAGTAGTTCTTGATAAGATTGATCAATATATCCTGTGTCTGCACCATGTACAATTTTATAGTGTTGATCTTCTATCACAAATCCTATTGGTTCTTTTGCATCATGTGATAATAAAAAAGGTGTGATTTTAAAGTGCTCTATATAGAAAGGGATTTCAGATTGAATGATGTGATGTTTAGGGTTGATCACATGTTGAATATCTCGATCTAAATTGTCATAAGTCCCTTGAGTCATATAGAGGGTTGGAAGTTGTTTCTCTAAGAGTTTTTTAAGTCCTAATGTATGATCACTATGTTCATGAGTAATAAGTAAATGTTGAATCGATTGAAATGTAAAATCTAAAGAATTTAATTTGTCTTGCATCTTATTTTTAGATATTCCAATATCGACACATAAAAGCACTTTTTGGCTCTCTATAAGTGTCATGTTACCTTTAGATCCACTTGCTAAACTGTAAATATTCATGAAATCACCTAGAAGTATTTTAGCACACTATTATGTGAATTAAACTTATCAGATGAAAGTGGTTGCATAAGAAATGAAATCATGCTATATTATACGTGCTTGTATTGAGATTGAAGGAGTGAATAAAACAATGATAAATCATAACAAAAATATAAAGCGAGTGATGACTCTTATTTTTATTTTAGGGCTCACTTTCACATTGGTTGCTTGTGGCAATCAAAATGCAATACCGTACGGAAATGTTTCAGATGAAGCATATGTTACTTTTGGTGATGTTACTGTTACTGAAAAAGAAATATATGACAAATTAAGATTCCAATCTGCTGATCTTTTATCAACAATGATTGATGAAGTTGTTTTTGCAGAAGCAATGAATGATGTTCGCCAGCTAATTATTAATGGTGATGTTTTTTATAATGAGTTTCTTGATGAAACCATTAATAATGCAATCTTTCAACAGACAGATTTAGAGGCATTAAATAATCTACTTAACAATAATGAAACGCGTTTACTAAGAAGCGTTGAACAATATGTTGATTCACTTTATTTAATTGATCCTTCTGTGAATAGAGATGCGTTGTATCAAGATATCGTAAACATGGATCCTATGTTTGAAAATTATGCTTCTATTCCAGAATTATTAGATCGTTATATTTTGCGTGCTGGTCAACGTTATTATGCATACAACAATTTACTCTTAGAAGTTGAAGATGAGGAATCTACACAATTCGTTGAAGAATCTGATGTTGTTGCATACTACAAATCAAACAACGAAGGACGTTATGATGTCGAAGTTTTAGTTGTACGTTTTATTAATTTAAACGAAGCAAATGCTGCATTGTATGAAGTAGGATTAAAGTCAGATGCGCGTGGAAATTGGTATCAAGTTCCTGATGTTCGTATTGTTGACCCTAATAATTCAGGTTATGTTGACTTAGATGATACTTCTTCTGAAGGATATCAACATGTTGTTGATATTTTAACAGACTTAGATTTATTAGATGATGTCATCGCGTCAAGAGTTGAAGGAGAAAACTTATTAAGTTCTCAAGAATTTGCAGATTATTATGCGCGTTATTCGATTTCAACAACAAGAACTTCGGGGGCATCTGATGTTGCATTACCTGATAATAACGTAAAAGTTAAATTTGTTGAAATTTATAATTTATTAAATCCAGCAACTCAAATAAAAATTAATGATGATGGTACTATTTCAGGGGTAGCAACTGAATTTAATACCACATACACTTATGATGAACTTAATGACTTAAATTCAACATTAAGATCACATGTTTATACAACTTTAACTTCTGAAAATCGTCAAGATGAAGAAGACGCAAATAATCCATATTCTTCTCGTGTTCAAACATTTGGTTCATCTCGTTATTTAATATTTAAATTAAGTGATGATGGCGCTTCACAAGAAGGTATCTTAATTGATGATCCAGAAACTGAAGATGAAGATGAAATCTTTAGTGACACTGCAACAGAATTATACGATGAATTAAGAGCTGAAATTATTGACAATAGACTTACAAATAGTTATGTAACAAGTCAAGTTGAAGCACGTTATGAAGAGTTAACTGTTGATATTTATGACCCAGTCATTCGTGCCTTCTTTGATCAAACATTCAACTACAATGGTAATGACGCTAACAAAGATGGTAATGTTGTTGCAACCATTAAAGATTCCTCTGACGTATTAGATGATTCAGATATTTTAGTTGATGATTTATTCCAACGATTATCAGACCGTTTCGGTGTCAACTTATCATTAGATATTGTTATTAATAAATATTTCGAAGCTCAAGATACATACGCTATTACAGATGAAGAATTTGCAGAATTTGAAGAACAATTTGAAGAAATTATTAGACAATTCTCTGCAGACCAATTTGTTTCAAACGGTTTTCCAGCTTCAATGGGACGTGAACAATTCTTGATGTTGGCATTTGGTGTGACTTCTAATGCTCAAGCAGTGAAAGAACTTTATGTCTATCCAGAATTACGTGCACAATATTTAGAAGATTACGAAGCACACTTTACAAACATCTATCAAGCATTTACTGATTTAGCTGCATTACAATATGAAGCGTATAAATCTACACGTGTGTCACACTTACTTGTTTATTTTGACCAAGATGGAAATGGTTCACCTGACAATCCTCAAGACTATTTAGACACACTTGATGCAGCAACAGTCACTGATATTAAAGAAGGACTTGCTGAACTCATCGCAGATGTTTATGGACAAGTTGGAGATTTTAGAAGTGAAGCTGAAGCATTCACGACATTAGCAGAATTATTCAATTCATCAGGTCGTATTGAACGTGGTTCAAATACTGCACCATATGACTTACAAATCGAATTAGATTATGCAAAATATCGTCAACTTGGTTTCTACTTAAAATATGAAAACATATCTTCAGCAATAACAAACAAATCAAACTTTATTACCAACTCTTCTACACTCGATCCTGTTTTCTATAACCGTGCAATTCAACTCCATGATTTCATCGTTGGAGATGGTATTCAAGATCAAGTCGAACTTCCTTATATCGATATGTATGATGACTTCACATTCAATGCATTAGATATTGCAGCACAATTAGATGATGTACAATCTAGTTTTGGATGGCATTTCATTGTTACAACATCTGTCACTGATGCACCGTCATCAGTTTATGAAGCGTCTTCAGATACTGATGAACGTTATACATTTGAGTTAGATGGCGTCACCTATAACGTATACAATGAAGGACCAGAAAATGGAGGCTCAGATACACTCACACGCAACCAAGTTGAGTATTATGTACGTCAAAGTTTAACAGACGAAGGTCCATCCGTTCCAAGTGCTGTTTCTACTGCAATTACCAATTACTTATCACCAGTATTATCAAGATATCAAAATACATTCATGCAACGTGAACTCATCTTTAGATTACTAGAAGCTGACTTAAACTTTGCAAGCGAAGCAAATAACATACGTTTTGATATTATTAGAAACATCAACGATAGCCAACTTAATGAATACTTACTTTCAGATGTTGCCTATTTTGATGAAAACTATGAAGCACTCTTTGCAACATGGTTTGACTTACTAGAACAATAAAAATAAAAAAAACATCCTAAACCATAGGATGTTTTTTTTATTTCTTTTTATAAAACCGCATTTTATCTAATACATTAAGTGCATTGGTCCAATGTCCATCTTTTGTTTTTTCGAGTTCTTCTCCTAATACAGTAAACTTAGAATCAATGGTATCGATGTACCATAGCAATAAAGCTTCAGGTATTTGTGGTTTTTTTGCTGCACCAAAATTAGGTAAACCGTGATGAGATAACATCATATGTTTTAGTAACATTACCGATTCTTGATCTTCTATTCCTAAGAGATCTGCAGTTTTATCAATATCAATGGCTTGCATCACAAGATGTCCAATTAGAAGTCCCTCTGTTGTATATTCACCATCCACACCTGTCATTTCATCGATCTTAGACATATCATGTAAAAGTGTTCCAGCAATCATTAAATCTTGATCTAAATACGGATAAATATCAAAAAATTTCTCTGCAATTTCAAGCATTGTTAATGTATGATAACTAAGTCCTCCAACATACGCGTGATGAAATTTCGTTGCAGCTGGGTGAGTATAAAACGGATGCTGAAATTTATGATAAATGTGCTCTACAATTTGTTTAATGGAGGGTTTTTCGATACGTTTAATGAAGGATTCAATCCCTTTTTTAATTTCAGATGTTTTCTTAGGTGCGACTTCATAAAAAATATCATAAAGTCGATCAATTTCGATCGCATCACTTATGTCTTCCATCGCTTGATACGATTGACATTGTAAGAAGGTATCTGTTTCATTTTTTAATTCAGTCGTTACGGTAAATTGATAAATACGGCCTAACACCAGTTTAGATTCATCTACAAGATCAAGTTTAATATTTACAAGTTTTTGATCTTCTAACTTAAGTGTCACATTTTTAAAATGCTCACCACGATTTAAATTATCAATTTTACCAATATATGTTATGACTTGTGGTTGTTTATCACTCATGTTTTAGTCCTTTCACATACGTCTCTCTAAAATAAAGAAAAAGTTCTGTTCGTTCATTTTTTAATTCATGACTTAATATTTTTTTAACCATATCGTCTTGTACATCTTTAATCCAAGCACCCGCCTTTTTGTGTGTAAGTGCCATCATTTCTGTTGATTTCATTTTTAAATCAACTGCACTTTTAATCGGCAAGTGTTCATACATATATTCAAGTTTATTCATGGCATAACTTGTATCAAATAAATAGGCTTGTGTTCGTGCCGCCAATTTTACAATTTCAAGTCCATAATCAAATAAATGTTGAGCAGACAGTTTCACGTTTTCTTTTGATAACTGGCCTGCAGTATGAAATTTATGCTTGAGTTTATTTGAAAATGTCCACTGAGACATGTTTTTTTCATCAAAATAATATGCGACTGTAAAGAACGTTTCTGGTGTAATTGATTTTTTCTTTTTAACAATCACATCAATCGTTTCTTCAATGCCTTTTATATGATGATGTAAGTTAAGTGTATGTAATGTATCGATTGCTTTGAGTTGATAATCTGTTTTAATAATTTTTGAAAGTTCTACAATCAGACGTTCATTAGAAAGTGTAGTTAGTAATCCAGCCATTTTTTTCATGGCTTCATATGTTTCGTCTTCAATCGAAAAGTTAAGTTTACCTTGAAAATAAATGGCTCTTAAGATACGAAGCGCATCTTCTGAAAATCGTAAATACGGTTCACCAATGGTTTTTATGGTTTTTTGTTTAAGATCATCTTGTCCTGAAACATAATCCGTAATTTCACCATGCTCATCCATCAACATACCGTTGATGGTAAAGTCTCTACGCAAGACATCTTCTTCTACCGATGTACCAAAAAATACATAATCTGGATGTCTTTGATCTTCAGAAGGACCATCTGTTCTGTATGTCGTCACTTCATAGGTGAATTGATCCATAAGAACGGTAATTGTCCCGTATTTAAAGCCTGTTGCACGTGATTCAAATAGTTTCATGACTTGATTGGGTTTTGCACTTGTTGTTAGATCAAAATCAACGGGTTTTAATCCTAAAAGATGATCTCTTACAGCACCACCTACAATATACGCTTCATGGCCTTCAGATTTTAATTTTTTAATTATTTGGTTTGCGTGGTTGATGGTTCCCATGTCGATTTCCTTAATCATAATGAACGCATGTATTGATATCGTCCTTACATATGATAACATAGAATTAAAGAGGTGTCTATGATTCGAATGAAAGACAATCCCCCATTTGAACTGATTGTTTCAAAATCTAAGTTTGTTGGCCAATGTTTTGACATTAGTCATAAGAATGATATTGAACTTATTTTACATGATTTAAAAAAAATGCATCCAAAAGCAAGTCATTTTTGTTACGGATATGTCATTGATGATAACCATCAAGGAAGTGATGACAATGGTGAACCTAAACATAAAGCTGGAAAACCAATACTTGAAGCGTTATTAAAATCGCAATTAACACATACGTTATGTGTGGTCATCAGATATTATGGCGGTGTCATGCTAGGCGCATCTGGTCTAACAAAAGCGTATCGTGACTCGGCGTATCACACCATCGAGCGTACTTTTTTTGAAACACTAACATTATATGATCTATATGATATTGAGTTTTCTTATGACCTTTACCAAAAAAAGAAAGTTGATATCGAAAAACTTGGTGTTATTACACGTGAACAATTTCTTGAAAGTATTACAATAACCCTTCAAACAGCCTATGACTTAAAAACGATTAAAACATTGTTGTATGGGTATAAAAAGATTCACTTCATTCAACAGTTATATGCATAAAAAAAGCCCATATGGGCTTTTTTATATGAATTGAGTAATCGAGGTGATTTTAAGCATCATCTCACTTAATACATGTGCAACAAGAAGCGCGATGATAAAGTAAGCAGCTTTGATTTCCCAAAGTTTCATTTTTTCAAACTTACTTTCGATATGGAGTGCATTTAAAATTTTTAAATTAATGAAAAAGAAAATAAGTAGACTTGACATATAAATGACATAGTCAATCATATTTTACCTGCTTTAGATGCTTTTAAATAATTGTATAAATCGCGTTCTAATTTAGAAAAGTCAACATTTTCTTCTTTAGCTTGTTGCTCACGTACTTTTTTATCAGCAAGTAATGCTTCTTTCGCTTCTTCTAAAGTCTTAGAAACACTAATATCATAAGCAGCAATCGTTAACGTATTATTTGAAAATTCTAAAAATCCTTGAAGAATATAACACATCAAAACTTCTGCTTCTGATTGCAGACGAATGTAACCTTCTTCAATGGATAAAAGGATAGGAATATGATCTTTTAAAATGGCAATTTCACCATCTTGGTATTTAACAACCACATAATCAACTTCTTGATTAACATGATCACCAAAGACTGATTTAATATCTACTTTCAATTAAGACTCCGCTTGTAGTTTTTTGGCTTTTTCAATGGCTTCATCAATCGTTCCAACCATTTGGAAAGCTTCTTCAGGTAAGTTATCATGCTTACCTTCAATGATTTCTTTAAATCCACGGATGGTTTCTTTTAGAGGTACAAACACCCCTGCAACGTTTGTAAATTGTGCTGCAACGTGCATATTTTGAGATAAGAATATTTGTAAACGACGTGCACGATGCACCGTTAATTTATCTTCATCTGTGAGTTCATCCATCCCTAGAATGGCGATGATATCAAGAAGTTCTTGATAACGTTGAATCATTTTTTGAACTTTACGTGCAGTATCATAGTGTTCTTCACCAACAATGTGTGGTGCAAGTGCACGAGATGTAGATGCAAGTGGATCTACTGCTGGATAAATACCAATTTCAGTAAGTTTACGAGAAAGGTTGGTTGTTGCATCTAAGTGCGAGAATACGGTAGCAGGTGCAGGATCGGTATAGTCATCAGCTGGAACATAAACTGCTTGAATCGATGTAATGGATCCGTCTTTTGTAGACGTAATACGTTCTTGCAAGCGTCCCATATCTGTCGCTAATGTCGGTTGATAACCAACAGCAGATGGCATTCTACCTAATAACGCTGACACTTCACTACCTGCTTGGATAAAACGGAAAATATTATCAACAAATAATAAAACATCTTGTTTCTTTTTATCTCTAAAGTGTTCTGCCATCGTAAGTCCGGTTAACCCAACACGCATACGTGCCCCTGGTGGCTCATTCATTTGACCAAAGACGAGTGCTGTATTTTTTAAAACCCCAGACTCTTTCATCTCAACATATAAGTCATTACCCTCACGTGTACGCTCACCAACACCAGCAAACACAGAAATACCATCATACTCTTGAGCAATATTATGAATTAATTCTTGAATTAATACAGTCTTCCCAACACCAGCACCACCAAAAAGCCCAATTTTACCACCTTTAATATAAGGTGCTAATAAGTCAATGACTTTAATCCCAGTTTCTAATATTTCAACATTAGAGGATAAGGTATCAAATTTAGGTGCTTCACGGTGTATCGATGATCTTTCAATGTTTTTTGAATCAAGTGGTAAATCATCAATCGGTTCACCCAAAACATTAAACATACGCCCTAAAATAGCGTCTCCTACTGGTACTTGAATCGGTGCACCTGTTGCAGTCACTTCAGCATCTCTTTTTAAACCTTCTGTTGGTTCTAAAGCGATGGTGCGTACCACATGATCACCAAGGTGAAGTGCAACTTCTAATGTAATTGTTTTTTCTTTGTTCAGTGTCGCAATGAGTGCATCATAAATTTGAGGCAACTCTTTATCAAAATGTACGTCGACTACTGGTCCTATAACTTGTACGACTTTCCCTTTCATGTCGTCCTCCTATACATTGGAACCATTGATGACATCAATGAGTTCACTTGTAATTGATTGTTGTCTTGCACGATGGTACACAATTTCTAATTTTGAAGCAATATCTTTTGCATTATCAGAAGCATTTTTCATTGCAATCATACGAGATGCATGTTCAGATAATTTTGCATTTGCGAGTCCTTGTAAAAGCATGGATTGAACATAATTGATCATCAATTTCATCATAATCGATGCATCTTCAGTCTCAATAATATGTGTTTCATTTTGAGGAATATCACTCACATCCACTGGTAAAATCATTTCTATTGAAGCTTCATGCATTGAAATGGATTCATGTTTGTTATACACAAGCCATACACTATCAAATGCATTTTCTTCAAACAATTCAATAATCAAGGTTGCAAGTCTATTGTAGTCAAATGTTTTAATGTTGTCACGATTTAATACGATATCTTTTAATATGTTTTGATAACCGCGTTTATTCACATATTGAAAGCCTTTTTTTCCAATAGGTAAAATATAATCTGTTTTTGGATTTAAATCTTGTTCGATTCTTTTAAATACATGATTATGATACGGTCCTGCAAGTCCACGATCACTTGTAATCATGATATATAGTTTTTTATTGCCTCTAGGTAACTCCGTGAAAATAGATGCGTCTTCATTGTGAGAGGCAAAATGTTTAAAAACATGTTTAAATTGTTGATCATAGTGGGTCGCATTTTCAAAAACGGTTGTTGCACCTTTAAGCTTTGATAAAGCGATACTTTCCATTGCTTTGGTGATGTTACCTGTTTTTCTAACTGCTTTGATACGACCTTTTATTTCTTTTAAATTCACTAGATTACCTTCTTGCGCGCATCAATAAATGTTTTTAGATCCTCTTGTTTAGGTAATGACTTTGTTTCATTTAACGTTTGATAAATATTTTGACCAAGTGGATCACTTTGCAATCCTAGTTTTAATTCATTTTCAAACTTCTTCACATCATCCATATGAACATCATCTAAAAACCCATTTGATAAAGCATAAATCGATAATATTTGTGTTGGCATATCGATAATTTCATGAACATCTTGTTTGAGAAGTTCTACTGTTTTACGTCCACGTTCTAAACGTCTTTTTGCAGTTGGATCTAAATCACTACCAAATTGTGCGAAGGATTCAAGTTCACGGTAATTTGCTAAGTTAATACGAATGGTTCCAGCAACTTTTTTCATGCCTTTCCATTGTGCAGCACCACCAACGCGTGATACAGACAACCCAGCGTTGATTGCTGGTCGAATCCCTGAATAAAATAGTTCTGCTTCTAAAAAGATTTGACCATCTGTAATCGAGATGACATTGGTAGGAATATATGCTGAAATGTCTCCAGCTTTCGTTTCAATGATTGGAAGTGCAGTAATTGACCCTCCACCTAATTCAGGTGAAAGTCTTGCAGCACGCTCTAATAGTCTGGAGTGGAGATAAAACACATCTCCAGGATACGCTTCTCTTCCTGGTGGGCGTCTTAGTAGTAGTGATAATTCACGGTAGGCAACCGCATGTTTAGATAAGTCATCATAAACGACTAATACATCTTTACCTAATTCCATGAAATATTCAGCCATTGTTACACCAGCAAATGGTGCTAAGTATAGAAGTGTCCCTTCTTGAGATGCACCAGCGTTCACAACAATAGTATAACTCAAGGCATCATGTGCCTCTAATTCTTGTACAAGTGCAGAAACTGTGGATTCTTTTTGACCAATTGCAACATATACACAAATTACATCTTTACCTTTTTGATTAATAATGCTATCAATGGCAAGTGTTGTTTTTCCTGTTTGTCGGTCTCCAATAATAAGCTCACGTTGTCCACGTCCAATTGGAACAAGCGCATCAATAACTTTAATCCCTGTTTCCATCGGCGTATCAACAGCTTGACGTTGCATGACACCATACGCTCTTCTCTCAACTGGAAGAGTCTTTTGAGTATCAATGACACCTTTGCCATCTAAAGGTAGTCCGAGTGGATTGACAACACGTCCTAATAACGCTTCACCAACTGGGACTTCAAAGATTTTACCAGTCGTTTTTACAAGGTCGCCTTCTTTAATTAAATGAGATTGACCTAATAAAATAACTCCAACTGCATCTTCTTCTAAGTTAAAAACAAGTCCTGTGACTTCTTTAGGAAAAATGAGTAGTTCACCCATCATCGCATCTTTTAATCCATAAACGATTGCAATACCATCTCCAACACTTAAAACAGATCCGATGCTTTCAAGCTTCGTATCTTTGGTATAGGCTTCTATTTGTTTTTTAATGACTTCAGTCATATCTTTTATTTTTAAATTTGCCATGATCTTCTCCTAAATCATCATTTCCATTTGATGAAACTGTTGAATGACAGTTTGATCAAGTGATTGTTTTTGATACATGATTTTTAATCC
>JAURNN010000043.1 GCA_030830185.1 Bacillota bacterium
ATATTGTTTAAAATCCCACCCATCGATAGATCCTCTTAAATCGTTCGCGATTTGCCAAATCGTTTTATGTAATTCTGCACGTTCTTGTTCTTTTTTGTTTGACATTTTAAATCCTCTTGTGTATTAATTTAGTTTTGTTTTTGCATTGACTTTATTTTATCATACCTAACTAGTATATTAACTTAAGGTTCTATTAAATTGCTTTTTTGAAAAAATCTTTGTCGGATTTTATTTTGTCATCTTCTCTTACTTTTTTATAAATGCAACAAAATTCATATTTCTTGATAGATTGTTATTCAAATGTATCCAACTTGTCTCCAGTTTGTATCCATAGTGGATACACAATTGTCGAAACTTTTGTAAAAGATGGAACACTCCTTAAAAAACCACGTTATAAATCATACAGTATGGTAACATGACCTTATCAAGGACACATTGTTGTCTTTACAAGGAGGTCATCATGACATTTCAAGAGGCGATTCCAAAGTTTCTTAACTACATTCGGGTGGTGAGAGCGGAAGGTACCTATCACTACTATCTGTCTCATTCTAATACCATCTTACGCTTTCTTAAAGACTATGAGGTTGAGCATATGACAACGGATACATGCTTAGCATTTGTTGATTACCAACGGTCTCGAAATCCTAAGCTTAAAAATAACACGATCAACAAATACATGATCACCATCAAAGGGATCTATAAGTTTGTTACCAACAGGTCACTTTATTTTCCAAAGCTTAAAGAGTCGGTACCAGTCACATCTATTGTCCCTGAGCATACTTATCATGCTATCCTTAAACATTTAGAGTCAAAACTTCATCTTAAAACCAATCTTAGAAACTATGTCTTTATTAGACTTCTTCGTGATACCGGTGCGAGGCTCAACGAGATGCTTCATATCGAGCTTTCTAATGTCAATCTCCACGATAATGCCATCTATCTAGAGGTTACCAAAAATCATGAGGCACGCTATGTCTTGTTTACCCGAGAGACTGCAAAGTATCTTAACGATTACATCCGCCAGTGCGAAATCAAAGGACGTTTGTTTATTGATTTTACAACAGGCATGCCGATGTCAAAGTCAGCGGTTCAAAATATGCTTTATAAACTGAGAACTCATCTTGGCATCAAAGAAAAAATAACGCCACATAAATGGCGTCATACGTTTGCAACTCAGTACATGCGTTCTTCAGGGAATACAGAGATGCTTAGGCTCTTTCTTGGACATAAATCTCATAAAACCGTACAACGCTACATTCACTACAATCGTCAAGACATTTTTAAGGCGTATCGTGCTTATGAGAAAGATTTAAAAAATACCTCAAATTTCAACACAAATGTGGTGTAAAGGACTTCTTCCTTAAACAAATAAAAAAACCCTTAAAAAGGGTCTTAAAATGGCTTTAGTGGTGGCTCCGGGCAGAATCGAACTGCCGACACAAGGATTTTCAGTCCTTTGCTCTACCGACTGAGCTACAGAGCCTAATAATGGCGGTCCGGACGGGATTTGAACCCGCGATCTCCTGCGTGACAGGCAAGCATGTTAACCCCTACACCACCGGACCGTATTTTTTGGTTGCGGGAGAAGGATTTGAACCTTCGACCTCCGGGTTATGAGCCCGACGAGCTACCAGACTGCTCTATCCCGCGATATATAAAACTATTATTAGACAATGGCGGAGGAAGAGGGATTCGAACCCCCGCGCCTTTTACAGCCTGTCGGTTTTCAAGACCGATCCCTTCAGCCAGACTTGGGTATTCCTCCATAAGTGTTACAAACAATAAGTAGTGGTGGACCCGGTAGGACTCGAACCTACGGCCGACCGGTTATGAGCCGGTAGCTCTAACCAACTGAGCTACGGGTCCAAACTGGTAGCGGCGGGGGGAATCGAACCCTCGACCTCACGGGTATGAACCGTGCACTCTATCCAGCTGAGCTACGCCGCCAAATCAGGTATTGTTTGTTTTTAACTCAATCGTAAAACAAGGATGAGTGAATTTGGTGGAGCCTAGGGGGCTCGAACCCCTGACCTCCTGCGTGCAAGGCAGGCGCTCTCCCAGCTGAGCTAAGGCCCCATTAAATCAATTCAAATATAAAGTGGTACCTCGAGCCGGACTTGAACCGGCACGGATTCATCATCCATGGGATTTTAAGTCCCACGTGTCTACCATTTCCACCATCGAGGCAAATAAAGTGGTGTCCCGTAATGGACTCGAACCATTGACACCTTGATTAAAAGTCAAGTGCTCTACCACCTGAGCTAACGGGACATAAAGCGTGGTGCCGAAAACAGGACTTGAACCCGCAACCTACTGATTACAAATCAGTTGCTCTACCAGTTGAGCTATTTCGGCTTAATGGTGGGAGATAACGGGCTCGACCCGCTGACCCCCTGCTTGTAAGGCAGATGCTCTCCCAACTGAGCTAATCTCCCCATTAAAACAACCGACGTGTCTGGACAGGTGGTTGATAAATAAGTGGTGGGCCTAAATGGACTTGAACCATCGACCTCACGCTTATCAGGCGTGCGCTCTAACCACCTGAGCTATAGGCCCCAATCATGAGAAAATACATAAGTGCTTAAACATTGTATCACTTATTTAAGGCGATTGTCAATATAAACATGCACCTATGAAACATCAAGATGGTGGAGGGGGGCAGATTCGAACTGCCGAACCCTAAGGAAGAGATTTACAGTCTCCCGCGTTTAGCCACTTCGCTACCCCTCCAAAATCGGCTTGCTTATCTATTCTATAAGAAAATAATTAAAAATGCAACCATTTTTATTCTATTTTTTTAATTGATGAATCTTTCAGATGTATTCACTTATTAATTTGTATTTAATCTTGATGATCAACAAGAACAGAAATAAGTTTTTGAATGGTGTCTTCATCGCCTTGTAGAGTGAGTTTTCCTTCTTTATGAACGGCTTGAATCTTATATCTATTTTCTATTGTCATAATGTGTGTTGAGGTTTGTGTGTACACTTCTTTTGGCTTAACTTTTAACGCTTGAATGATGGTTTCAAGTTTTCTTACACTTAAATGTTCATGGATCACTTTTTGAGCAAGTTTTAACGCAGTTTTTTCATCAAGTTTAGAAAGTGCACGTGCATGACCCATGGAGAGTTGGCGATGTTCAATTAATACTTGAATATCTTGATGGAGGTTGAGAAGTCCAATCATATTGACAATGTGACTTCTTGATTTACCTACTTTCAATCCGAGTTCGTGATGTTTATATCCTCTAGTTTTTAAGATAATATCATAAGCACGCGCTTCTTCTAATGGGTTTAAATCTTCTCTTTGAATATTTTCAATCAGTGCAAGTTCATCGATCTTTTTATCTTCGTAAGCTCTTATGACGGCGGGAATTGTTTTTAAATTTAATGTCTTGTATGCTCGGAATCTTCGTTCTCCCGAGATGATCATAAAATAATCTTTGACAGGTTTTAAAACAATCGGTTGAATGAGTCCGTGTTGAGAAATAGAGATCGCAAGTGCCTCAATTTGGTCATCGTTAAAATATTGCCTTGGTTGATGCGGGTTCGGTTTGATTTTAGAGAGTTCAACTTCTTCTATTAGTTCACCTTCTAACACATCTTTTACTTGATGTTCTTCCAGTAAGTCTTTAAATTGTTTGGGGTTCATTATGTTTTATAATCTCCTTTGCTAAGGATTTATAAAGCTTGGATGCCATGGATGTTGGTGCGTATTGTAAAACAGATACACCGTGTGTTGGTGCATTTTGCACTGCAACATTGGTGGTAATAATTGTTTCAAAGACACCATCTTGAAAATATTCTTTAAGTTCGTGAACAATTTGCCAGCCAGCTTTAGAACGTTTGTCTAACATCGTTATTAATACGCCTTCGATAGAGAGTTGATAGTGGTTTACTTTTAAATTCTTTTGAACAGTGTGTACTGTGTTTAGAAGTTGAGTGAGTCCATCAATTGCTAAATATTGACATTGAACAGGGACTAAAACAGAATCTGATGCATGGAGTGCTGATAAGGCTAAGAATCCTAATGAAGGTGGGCAATCAATCAAAATATAATCGTAATCGTTTTTGATTGTTTCGATACGTTGTCTTAAAATATACATTTCATCAAGTTCCGTTGATCTTACTTTCATTCCTAAATGAGAAAGTTCAATCGTTGTTGGAATCATATGGAGTGATGTGTTTTCTATTTTAAACACTGCATCTTTTATTTGAACATCACCGATCACAACTTTTTCGATGGTGTGTTTTAAAGATTGTCTGTGGATTCCTAATGAGGTCGTTGTTGAGGCTTGTGGGTCATAATCTATAAGTAATACTTTTTTATCCATTGCAGCAAGCGATGCTGAAAGATTGACGCTTGTTGTCGTCTTTCCTACACCACCTTTTTGGTTTGCGATTGCAATGACTTTTCCCATGTTATAACCCTTTTTTTAATATGATTGCATAAGGTCTTGGATACCCAATGACATGTTTTTGTTTTTTAAATACCATGACACTACGTTTTCCGTATTCAAGCGGTAATTCATAGTCATGTTTATTAAATGTGGTTGTTTTTAAAATCTTTAACGCGTTCATGATGTTTTCAGAAGCAATTTGTTGTGGGGTCACATAAAGATATAGTAATCCGTTTTCTCTAAGCATCGGAATACATAGTTCTAAGAGTGTTGACATGTTTGCTGTTGCTCTTGAAACAATGATATCATAATGATTTAAATTCTTTTTAGCGTGATCTTCAGCACGCTCATAAGCAAATGTTGTATGTGTAAGTTCAAGTTGTTCTGATACATGTTTTAAATATTGAATCTTTTTTAAATTACTATCAAGTAACGTTAATTTTAATGTGGGTTCCATAATTTTTAATGGAAGTCCAGGGTATCCCGGTCCTGTTCCTACATCTAGAATAGTTGAATGTTTTGGAAAAGGATGGTCTTTTAATACCCAATAACTATCTATGAAATGCTTCACAATTACATCAGTTTCTTTTGTAATTGAGGTGAGATTGGTATGTTCGTTATAAATAATCATCTCTTCATATAGTTTTTGAAACAATTCTAGCTGTTTCTCTGTAAGTTGAACTGGGGATAATGCTTTTAATTGCTTCATGCGTTTGCTTGTCCTGACTCGATATAGACCACAAGCATTGAGATATCAACAGGACTGACCCCGGATATCCTTGAAGCTTGTCCTACGGTTTCTGGTTTGATTTTTGTGAGTTTTTCGCGTGCTTCTAAACTCATATTGCTAATTTTATCATAGGCAATCATATCTGGGATTTTTTTATGTTCTAATCGTGACATTTTTTGAGCTTCACGTAATGACTTTTGAATATAACCGTCGTATTTAATAAATGTTTCAACTTCAGTTTCAACATCAATGTCTTGGCTTTCATATCCAAATAAAGAAAGATGCGCGATCGTGATTTCGGGTCTTTTTAATAGTTTTTCAAAACTCATCGATTCATAAATCGGTGCTGAATGTATCGATGCTAAAAGCGTGTTATTTTTTACATTTGGTAAGATGACATTCTCTTTTAAATGGGTGAGGAGTTGTTGATACATAGATTGTTTATTTAAATATGTTTGATACGTCTTATCATCTACTAAACCAACGTCATATCCTTTTTGAGTAAGCCTAGATTGCGCATTATCGTGACGTAAAAGTAATCTAAACTCAGCAAGACTCGTGAGTAACCGGTAAGGTTCTTTCGCACCTTTCGTCACAAGATCATCTATAAGGACACCAATATACGCTTCATGTCGCTCTAATATAAAAGATTGTTTACCTTGGTTTTTTAATGCAGCATTGATACCAGCCATTAATCCTTGGCCCGCTGCTTCTTCATATCCAGAGGTTCCGTTAATTTGACCGGCACAAAATAAGTTATTTAACTTTTTCGTTTCTAAAGTGTGTTTTAATTGAATCGGGTTAATCGCATCATATTCAATGGCGTATGCATAACGAATAATTCGAGCATGTTCTAATCCTGGAATTGTCTGTAAGATTTTTTCTTGCATCTCTTTAGGGAAAGAGGTTGATAACCCTTGAACATAATATTCATCTAAACCCAAACTTTCAGGTTCGATAAAAATCTGGTGTTCGTCTTTATCTTGAAATTTCACAATTTTATCTTCAATTGACGGGCAGTATCTTGGTCCAACACCCTCAACCACGCCGCCATACATCGCAGAAGCCGTTAAATCACTTAAGATGATTTTTTTGGTTTCTTTAGTGGTTCTTGTTAAGTAACATGGTTCAGCAGGGTTATCATAAATATGGTTCTCATGTGAAAAACTTTTAACCACAGCATCCCCTGGTTGAATGGTCATTTTTGACAAATCAACTGAATCTTTTGCAATTCTTGGGGGTGTCCCGGTTTTAAGTCTAATGATTTCAAACCCTAAGTCTTTAAGTTGTTTTGAAATACCAAACGTTGTAGGCTCACCAATTGGGCCACTTTTGGTTTTTTCTTTCCCCATAAGAATATCACTGTTTAAATACGTTCCGGTTGTAATAACAACCGTTTTTGAAGGTATTTTTGTACCATCTGATAAGATGACACCTTTCAATGTTTCTTCTTCGATCCATAGTGATTCGACGAACGCTTCTAATAACGTTAAATGTTCTTGTTTTTTTAAGACATCAAGCATGAATTTAGGATATTCTATTTTATCAATTTGAGCACGTAATGCACGAACAGCAGGACCTTTAGATGCATTGAGCATTTTCATTTGAATTTGGGTGGCATCTGCAGATTTTGCCATTTGTCCACCTAATGCATCGATCTCACGAACAACAATACCTTTTGCAGGTCCACCAATAGACGGGTTACAAGGCAAAGAGGCAACCTTTGAAAGGTTACCTGAAATAAGGAGTGTATGTTGTTGCATGCGTGCCATGGCAAGTGCTGCTTCTATCCCTGCATGACCGCCACCGACAATAATTCCGTCATACATCATATGTGTGTCCTTCTATAATACGTTTTTAACAAAATGAACAATCGATAAAGCATCAAATCCAAAATGTTCCATGACTAAATCGCCATCTGCACTTTCACCGAAAGTGTCCATACCAATAATATCTTTGGTAAGTTGATACCAAGGCATTTTTGAACCTGCTTCAATCGCAACGATCTTACTATTTTTAGGGAGCACGGATTGAATATAGGTTTGGTTTTGTTTTAAAAACCCTTCTAAATGTGGAACAGATACCACTCGGCAACCAATGCCTTCTGCTTCTAGTTGTGTTTTTGCTTCTAATGACGGTGTGACTTCACTACCTGTTGCAACTAGTACAATTTGAAGTGGAGATGTTTCTTTTGATGCAATATATCCACCTTTTAAAATGTCATTTTCTGTGGCGTCAAATTGCTTTAAATCTTGCCTTGATAACACAAATACAGAAGGTGTTTTAGAGGTGAGTGCTTTTTTATAGTACGCTTTTGTTTCGTTTAAATTTGCTGGTCTAAAAACATTTAAATTAGGAATTGCACGTAACCCTGTCAGTTGTTCAACAGGTTGATGGGTTGGACCATCTTCACCCACACCAATACTATCATGTGTCATGACAAAGATCGATGGAATGTTCATGATGGCTGATAAACGTATACTTGGTTTCATGTAATCACTAAATACAAAGAATGCACCACCAAATGCATGGAGGCCACCATATAATGTAATCCCATTAATAATTGCACCCATCGCATGTTCACGAACACCAAAATTAATATTTCTTCCTAAGCGGTGATCTGGCATAAAATGACCATCTAATCCTTTTGCTTTGGTTGATGAAGAAAGGTCTGCTGATCCACCAATCATGTTTGGTAACTGTTTTGATAAAAGATCAAGGACTTTTCCGCTTGAAACGCGAGTGGCTTCGTCTTTAGAAGCTGTTAATGCGTCTAAAAAAGATAGATCGTTTCTGTGAAGTGGTTTTAGATATGTTTCAAGTAAAGCAAAATCTTCTTGGTGTAATGCTTTGTATGTGTTCAGTTTTTGTTGGTAAGTTCTGTAGGCACGTCTTCCTCGTAAAATCGTATGTTTATGGAAAAAAGCATATACATCATGATCAACTTCAAAAGGTGCATATGTATAATTAAGGGTCTTTCTTAGTTGTGTGATTTGATCTTTTGAAAGTGGTTTACCATGAGCACTTGATGTGCCTGAAACATCGCTTCCAAATCCGATTTCGGTTTTTATTTCGATAAAAATTGGTTTGTCTTGTTGACGTTGTCCTTTTTTAATGGCTTTTTTTATGGCTTCTGGATTCATTCCATCTAACACTTTGATATAGTAAAATCCAAGAGCTTCCATTTTCTTTTTGGTGTCTTCAGAAAATGTATATTTCACTTCACCGTCAAGTTGGATATCATTAGAATCAAATAAGATGACTAAATTGTTTAACTTTAAATGACCTGCTAAACTTAACGATTCAAGTGCAACCCCTTCTTGAAGATCGCCATCTCCAACAAGTGTATAAATATAGTTATTGAATAAGGTGATGTCTTCTTTATTAAAGCGTGCTTGAACATGTGTACTAGCAAGTGCCATACCAACAGCGTTCGAGACACCTTGTCCAAGAGGACCAGACGTTGTTTCTATACCCCTTTTTAAATCATATTCTGGGTGACCTGGTGTATGACCAAATGTTCTAAATTGTTGAAGATCTTCTACTTTAATATCATAACCTACAAGATGGTTGATGGCATATAAAAGTGCAGACCCATGACCTGCAGATAAAATAAAACGATCACGATTATACCATGATGGATATCTTGCATCAATATTGATGAAATCTTTAAATAATGTATAGATAATTGGTGCAGCACCTAAGACAATGCCTGGGTGTCCACTGTTTGCTTTTTCAATCGCATCCACACCTAAAAAGCGTAATGTATTGATTGCTTTCTCTTGAATCATGACTTGTCCTTATTTTTAGTTGTTTCTTCTATTTGAGGTGTCGTTTCTGATTGAACGTCTTCGGAAATGACATTGTCATTTTCTGGTACTTGAAAATATGCTTTATAATGACGTTCTTGAGCTTCAACTAAACGATTGAATTTGTATTCTCCCATCGTTTCACGAATCAAGTTTTGAGTCGCAATGTTTTCATCAGCAACAGATTTTCTAATGAGTCTGTTTTGAAACATATTAGAAATAAAAACAACCACTAAAATTCCAAGTAAAAC
>JAURNN010000044.1 GCA_030830185.1 Bacillota bacterium
AAAATATCAATCACAATTTTAACAATGATTAAAAATGTATATACATAAAGTTCATGACTTCTTGTGATCCCGTCAATGACAATGCCTTCAATTTGTTTAAACCGCTGGGGCATCATCATCGCATAGAAAACAAGAAAGAAAATGACACTTTCTGAATACAGCAAAAATATATGATTTCTTAATTGTTTGATTTTGTCCATACGCCTCTATTTAAAATATAAATCACTGTGTTGTTTTAAAAAGATCTTTTTAGAATATAATTTACATGCTTCTTCTTGAATTACTTGCTTATTTAAATCGCTAAGATTAAGAATGAGTTTTTCTATGTCTAATATTTTACCATATGGCACTGTCTTAAGATAATGTTCACTTGCCATCTCTATAATGCCACCAACATCATAACCAATTACTGGTGTGCCGCTCATCAGTGATTCAATGACTGTTAGTGGTTGATTTTCCATTTGACTCAAGATAACAAACGCATGTGCATGTTGATAATACGATGCTAATAACTCTTGTGCGTTTGTTCTTTTGATGACATGCATATTTGAAGGTAACGTTTTATGATCTAAGACAGCACCAATCACAACCACATCAATATCATGCTTTAATAATCGTGTTGCAAGTATTTTTAAGTCTTGAAATCCTTTTCTAGGATCACTATCAATTTTATTTGCAACCGCCAGTATATATTTATTTTTATGTGGTCTATCATACTCTTTTAAAAAGTTTGTTTCATCAATTCCGTTATTGATGTGTGTGATGGGAACATCTTTCAAAAAAGATCTTTGATATTGTGAAATCAACCACTTTGATGGTGATAAGACATGCAGACGAGCAAATCCATCAAACGCTTTTTTACGCCACTCATGCATAGGTTTGACCTGATCAAACATAATACTTTTAGGATATTCTTTAACAAGTGGACAATGATTGCAAGTATCTTCAAACTTATTACAATCAAAACTAAATCCGCATTTTCCGGTATACATCATTTCACTGTGAAACGTGAAATAAGTTTTAATCTTTTTTTTATTAATATATTTAATGATGGCATCCATATTTATGTAATACGCATGAAGTTCATGAAGATGGATGATATTGGGTTTAATCTTACGAATAAGTATTTTTGCTTTTAACGTTGCAAAAGGAGAGAAAAACCCATGAAATCCAGTCAGTCTAGTGAGTAAGGCATGAACTTTATTTTCTATATTTGATGCAATTTTATACACATCTTTATCTTTTGTTTTTTTACCTCGACCATATAACACAAATGATTGATGACCATCTTTTTTAATATCTTGATGCAGCATTGATACCATGTTGCCATGGCTACCCTGCTTATATGTCACATTAATATACATGATTTTCATAGGTCAATCACCTTTGTAAATACCTCTACCATATGTTCGAAAGTATATTTTTGAATGGTATTGATAGATAGGATGCGCATGTCTTCTAATGGATAATTTTCTATACGATTCATAAGATGTGCGAGTGCATGAGGTTCATGAATGTCAAAGATAAACCCATTCTTTTGATGTACTAATTCTTTAGATGCATTCACATATTGTGAGGTTGCAACGACACACCCTTGACTCATCGCTTCATTGACTACAAGTCCCCATGGTTCATAAGTGGATGCTAATACAAATAGATCAGCAAGTTGATAATACTCAAATAATGTTTTTGAATCTAAATCTTTGATATAACGATGATGAATGGATTCTAATGTTTTTATAGTCTCTTGTTCTCTTCCATCACCTACTAAAATAAATAGGTATGGTATGCTCACATGTTTTAAATTCTCAATGACATACTGATGATTTTTTTCTTTTGAAAGTCTTCCTACGGATAAAATAATAAATGCCTCTTGGGGAAGATTATATTTATTTCTTAGCGCGCTTTTAGCTTCGTTACTTAAAGGACTTTGAAGAATTTGATGTTTATGTAACGATGTAAATGGATATCTAATAATATGTTCTATATTTGCCCCATAATATCTTAAAAAAAGATCAGTATGCACAGATGAAGAAACATACGATGAAGCATGTTTTACTGTTTGATATTTTAAAGTTTCTTTAAACCGTTTATTTTGTTTGATGTCGCCACCCTCTGAAACGATCGAATATGCTCTTTTTTTCATAAACAAATAACGTGACATTAAAATTCCTGTTGGCGTAAAAAAATTTTGAATAAAAATAGCATCATATTGTTTTTTTAAATATTTTTTATAGTTTAAAGGGATGATTTGTTCATGTGTATACGAAATTCCTTTTAATACGTGATACTTAAAGCCTTTTAAGTCTAATGTTTTCCAAGAAGTGGGTCTTGTTAGATCATATGCTTTTTCAAAAATGACAGTTAAGTCTACATGTTTAGAAAGCATGTTAAAAAAGGTCACCATATATGGTGAAGGTATAATTACAACATACAATACCTTCTTGGGACCTTTCATATTTACTTTCCTTCTCTTACAAGTTTATAAATATGAGAAATAAGTTCTTCTTTTTTCATAAAATAAATTTTAAGTGTTTCATCAAGTGTTTTATCTTTAGGTTTACCTCGAGCACTTGATACATCTAAAATCACTTGAAAGGTTTTTAAAATAATAATAAAATCTTGAATTAATGAGTAATTGGCGATGTAATACATGTCATAAAGTAGTTTTTCTTTAGCACCAGTAAAATATTTACCATGTACTTGTGCGTATCCTGTAATACCAGCTTTCACATTCATACGGTGAACAAACTTTGGATCTTCTTTACTAAATACTTCAACTTCTTCAACACGTAATGCACGTGGTCCAACAATAGACATATCCCCTTTAATGACATTAATCATTTGAGGGAACTCATCCATACGTACTCGTCTAAGTATTTTACCAATAAAGGTGAGTCTTTGATCATTTTCAGTTGATTGTATCGGTCCAGTATCTTTTTCTGCAAGATGTTTCATCGTTCTAAATTTATAAATCATGAATTTTTTATTATATTTAGTCATCCGTTCTTGTTTAAAAAATACTGGACCTTTATCTGTAATTTTAATGATAAAGGCAATTAAAATAAAGAAAGGCAACGATACAATAAGTAAGAATGAAGCAACAAAAAGATCAAAAAAGCGTTTCATAAAACGTTGTTCTATTGTTAACCCCATCGAACGTACGTAATAGACTAGTGTATCAGATGCATGAAATACAAAAGCATTTGATAATGCAATTTCATAAAGTTTAGGCATAATAAAATATGGCTTTTGAAGATTAAAACAACGGTAAATCAGTTGATCTTTAAATGTTGAAGTTAAACCGTCTGTTAAATAAATACTATCGACATCATCCATCGCTTCATCAATATGATCTAAATACGCCTCATCATCAATGTCATTTTCATAGATCAAATACGTAATATGAATAGGTAATTTTTGATTGAGTATTTTTTTAGCAAGACTGTCAACTTCTTCTTTTGGACCAATGATTAAAGCATCATTTTTATAAATCCCTTTTAAAAAAAATAAAAGAATGATTTTAAGTGAAAAAAGTAACGCAACTTGGATGACTGCTAAATTAAAGTAATTGGTCACACTAATTTGATCATTACCAATCCATACTTTAATGGTTAACATCAAACCAATCGTAACACCTACAGCAAGTAACATTCGAAATAAAACAACACTCAATGGAATATGCGTGATACTTGTAATAAATACACGTAATAATATAATGAGTAAAACAATATAGACAGCGTTAGATGCGAAAAAACGCATCAAATGATACGTTTCATCCTGTCCATTTTGATTGACATAGCCTAATACATTTAATATGAAATATGATGATAAAACCATCAGTATCTCAAGTATAAATTCAGTCATATAAAAAAGTTTATTATGATATCCAATTTTATGAAACATAGCTTCCCCCAAAGTATGTTTTGTTTTGAACCATTTAAGCTAGTTTTTTCTTCTTATAATCTTTCATTGTATGATCTACAAAGACCACACCTAAACTTACAATTCCACCTAAAACTAGACCGATAGCAGCAAATAATAATGTATTTGAACCTTCTTCAACTGTTGGTGATGTTAAGTTAGTTGCAATATTACGAACAACAATTAAGTTATATTCTTCTAATAATGTGTTAGTATTTGAAACTAGTGTATTAATGATTGTATTCGTTGTATCTAATAATCCAGTGTTTTCTTCTGTAAGTTCAGCGAGTGCTTCTTGTGCTGCAGGACTATTTCCATTGTTATTACGTTGTGCCTCATATAAAACAATGCGTGATTCATTAAATGCAATATCTTGTTCAAGATCAGCGATGGTTCTTTGAGATACTAATAACTGTGTATATAACACTTCTAAATACGTTGTAGTTTCAATCGTCCCATCAAGTCCTGGAATAACAATCGTTTGTTCTGACCCTGGATAACTTGTAATTGCTGCTTGTAAGTTGGCTAAAACTTGCGTTTCTTTTGCTAGCTCTAGTTCTTTAATTTCATTATTATATTCTAGTCTTGTAATGGCACGGTCGATATTTTTTGTAAGTAAGAATGTATTAATGAGTGCATTCATGTTATTTAAATCAACAGTTCTTACTAAATCTAGTTCGACTAATACATCATTAAAGGATATCCCAAGTTCTGTAGATACAAAAGTATTTGCCTCAGGTAGGACTTGTTCAATCGCACTTTCAATTAGTTCTAATTGAGTACCATAAATTCTAGCAACTTCACTGTAATCATAGGTATCTAAATTGGTGAGTGCATAATTTAACACAACTGCTTGTTGAATATATTTTGCTTCAAAATCTTCTCTAAATCCATCAAATAACGCATTAAGTAATATTCTTGCTTGTGCTTCACTAATCCCTAATAGACCAGCATTGATTGAATATTTAAATGCTGTTGGAAAATACGTAAGTTCTTCACCATTTTCAATGGCTTGCTGAATTGCATTTAAAATATTATTCGGAACAATTGGTCGAATTGTAAGTTGTTCTCTTACATCATTTGAAGTTAAGTCAACGCCAGCTTCTTCAATAGCGTTTAAATACACAGTCACTGTAAAAGCATTGGACGCTTCAAAGCGTGCACCATTAGGATACTCGCCTTCATTGATTCCATCCCATTGATATTCGACGATGGTTGCAAGTGTCTCATTATTGTTATTCATGACAAATGCAGTAGCACCACCTAAAACTAAACCTAAAAAGGATAAGAAAAGAATTAAAAATTTCTTTTTCCAAACAATTAAAAATAAATCAATCAGGCTAATGCCTTCATCTTCTACATACTGTTGTGTTTCAAATTCTGCCATAATAGTTCCCCTCTTATTTAATGATAATTTCAAATTATATTATAACATAAAATGAATCAAAAAAATAAAAAAAAGGTATGCAACGCATACCTTAAATAAGGTCCATGTAACGATTGATTTCCCATTCTGTTACGGTTTGTTTATAGTCATCCCACTCTTTTTGTTTAGCTTCTATGAGTTTAGGAAATAAATCTTCTCCTATGACTGTTTTCATGAATTTAGAAGTTGAAAAGTTTTTAAGAGCTTCATCTAAAGATCCTGGAAGATAAGCAATCTTCATTCTTTTACGTTCTAAATCAGAGACTTTAAATAAATTGGTTCGTACTGGATTTGGTACTGGTAATTCAGATTTTATCCCATCAAGTCCAGCTGCAAGTACTGCTGACATTGCTAAATAAGGATTAGCAGATGGATCAACTGAACGTATCTCTATTCGTGTTGCACGTCCTTTTGATGCAGGAATACGAATCATTGTTGAACGGTTGACATCACTCCATGAGACATAAACTGGGGCTTCATATCCTGGCACTAAACGTTTATAACTATTGACAGTCGGATTGGTGATTAAACAAAATTCTTCAGCATGCTTCATGACACCTGCAATAAATTTTAGTGCTGTTTCTGATAGCATATTTTCTGTTTTAGGGTCATAAAAGGCGTTTGTATCACCTTTTGCAAGTGAGACATTGGTATGCATCCCTGATCCATTAATACCAGCAACAGGCTTTGGCATAAAGGTTGCATGATACCCATGACGTCTTGCAACATTTTTAACAACAATTTTAAAGGTTTGAATGTTATCACAAGCTTCTAATGCATTATCATATTCAAAGTTTACTTCATGTTGACCAAATGCAACTTCATGGTGAGAAACTTCCATGTTAAAACCCATCTTTGTTAATTCTAATACAATATCACGTCTAACATCTTCTGATGAGTCAATCGGTGATAAGTCAAAGTACCCACCCATATCACTAAATTCACGTGTTGGACGACCTTCATCATCTAATTTAAATAAAAAGAACTCTGGTTCTACACCAACATTAAACTTATCAAAGCCTAATGCATATGCTTCTTTTAAATTTCTTTTTAAAATATAACGTGGGTCTCCTTCAAATGGTTCTCTTTTACTAGTGTACACATCACACACAAGTCTAGCCACTGTTCCATAAGGACTATCTTCCCATGTCATAATAAGCCATGTATTTAAATCTGGATATAAATACATATCCGCTTCATTAATTCTAACAAATCCTAAAATAGAACTCCCATCAAATAAGATTTCATTTGATAATGCTTTTTCTAAGTTTCTTACTGGTAACTCTACATTTTTAATCGTACCTAACATATCTGTAAATTGTAAACGCACATATTGCACGTTATGATCTTTTGCATCTTGCAAAATTTGTTCTCTTGTCCAATTTTTCATTATAATTCCTCCCGATATTTCTATTTTATCTTAATTTTATGAAAATACAAGTCAATAAATGTAATTTTTTTATTAAAATTTACATATTAAATACAATTTAATAGATAATTATTGAGAATTTATAAAAAAACAAGTGTTTCCACTTGTTTTTACTTACTCTTAATCATGTTTTGGTTTAATTAGATGAGAATAATAATCTTCTTTATGAACTTGTTTGTTTCTTGCAATGGCGAGTGCACCTTTAGGAATGTCTTTGGTCACAGTTGAACCAGCTGCAATAAACACTTCACTTGAAATATTGATTGGTGCAATTAAATTGACGTTACATCCAATAAAGACATCATCACCTATCGTAGTCTGATGTTTATTCACACCATCATAATTGACAGTAATTGAGCCACATCCAAAGTTGACGTTTTTACCCACGGTACTATCTCCAATATAAGATAGATGAGCTGCTTTGGTGTGATCGCCTGTTGTTGTTTTTTTAACTTCAACGAAATTTCCAATGCGGTTATGATCACCTATATTAGCACCACTTCTGATATGTGCAAATGGACCAACCGTTGTATGCTCACCAACTTTTGAATCATAAACAAGTGAATGATTGACTCTTGAGTAATTGCCGATGTAGGCATCTTCTAACTCTGTGTTAGGTCCAATGATTGCTCCTGACTTTACTACAGTATGACCTGTAATCGTAGTATTCGGGTAAATGGTGACGCCTTCTTCAATGACGACATTATGACCAATTGTAATCGTGTCAGGGTTGACCATATAGACACCGAGTTCCATCATGTTTTTATTAATGAGTTTTCTTAAATAACTTTCAGCAAGTGATACTTGGTATAACGTATTAATCCCTATGAGTTCTTCAGGAGATCGTGCGATAAATGTTCTGACTCGGTAATCTTGATGCATCAGTTTCACGATATCAGTTAAATAATATTCACCAGATCGAGTATTCTTTTTAATGAGTGGTAAGACTTTAAATAAAAGTTTAGTATTAATAATATAGGTACCACTGTTGACTTCTTTGATTTGTTTTTGACGATCATTACAGTCACGTTCTTCTATAATTCCTACAACTTGATTGTATTCATTACGTTCAATACGCCCATAACCTTTAGGATCATGAATATTCATAGAAACAACTGTTAAATCATTACCCATTTCTTCATGACTTCTAAAGAGTTTATCTATTAAAGGTGCTGGAATTAAAGGCATATCACCAGGCATAATGATTGTCATTGAGTCATCCTCATGTTTAAGAGATGATGCTTGCATGACCGCATGTCCAGTCCCTAACATCTCTTCTTGATAAGCATACTCTACACGATTACCTAGTAATGTAGTAAAGACTTCTTTTTTATAACCAATAACAGTAATAATACGTTCAACTTGCGCACGTTCAAGGGCTTCAATTGAATATTCGATCATTGGTTTTTTTAAAATCGGAAACGCGCACTTTGGCGTTTCTGTTTTCATACGGGTACCTTTACCAGCTGCAAGTATAATGGCTTGTCTAATCATATTTGACACCTCTTAATATAGTTTCAATAATATTTAATAATGATGTTACATCTGATTCATCTTCACAACTTACAGTAATACGAATTAGATCTTCTGTACCGCTTGCTCTCACAATTAATTTTTCATAGGGTTTTAATAATTCATTTCTAAAATCTTCAATTAACTTTTTTGCATTTTCATCTTCTAATGTCTTCTTGGAAATGTTTAAATTTCTTGTTAGCATAGGAAACAACTTTAACTCATTTAACCAATTTAAAACGATTTTTTTTCCGTTTCTTGAAAGAATATCAAAGAGAACTTTTGAAGCAATAATACCATCACCTATCGTGATGTGTTCAGTTAAGATATGACCACTTGCTTCAGCTCCTCGTGTTACGAGTCCTTTTTCAATGGCATCAATAATATAAGAATCTCCTACTGGCGTTTCATAAACCTCGATATTTAAGTCACCAAATGCTTTTAAAATACCTGGGTTGGTCATTACCGATAATGCAACTTTATGTTTGATATTTCGAGTTTCATCATCTTTTGCTAGTAAATATAATAAGACATCCCCATAAATGATATGTTCATCAATGATCGCAAGCATACGATCCCCATCACCATCATAAGTAACAACGACATCATAAGATTTAGAGAGATTTAAATAGTTTTCGATATAAGTTGATCCACATTTAAGGTTAATATTAAAACCATCAGGACGGTTATGTTTAATATCCCCATTAAAAAGCTGTGGAACTAAAAAGGAAGTTGCCCCGTTGGCACAATCAAATAATGTATATTGTGAGATATCATCTTTAAAGTTTAAGCTTTTTAGAAAAGCTAAATACGCGTTGATGTTTTGGGTTTCAAGATATTTTTTTGGAGACGGTTTAAAACTTGGCGCTTGCTCCATATAAGTTTCTAGTTTTTCTAATGTTTCTTTAGGTAATTTAAGTCCATGCTCGAAAAGTTTAAGACCGTTATCCGCATAGTGATTATGACTAGCTGTAATCATGATACCAATGGCATCTTTCTCTTTTGATTCAAACGAAAGGACAGGTGTTGGAAACATACCTAAAACATCAACATCATGACCTTCTAGGCCTTGAAGTAAGGCATATGTAAACGCTAAATAAGAATCTCTGGTATCATATGCGATCATCACTTTTTTATGTTTATAAAGTTTTTTAACAGCAAACCCTAATTGAAAGGCACGTTCAAAAGTCAAACTTTTTCCTACTTCACCTCGAATGCCATCGGTTCCAAAATATTTCATGAATTATCCTTTTTAAATCTTTTTTTATTCCACGGTGACAGATTTTGCAAGATTTCTAGGTTTATCAATATCAAACCCTCTTTGCAATGCTGCATAATAACTTAAGAGTTGTGTTGGTAATACCAGTAAGAGGGGTGCGACTAATGGATCCACATCTTCTAATATCACATCATCTGTTTCTTTAGATAACGAACGCAACGTGATGACACACGTTTTTGCACCTCTTGCATCCACTTCTTTTAAGTTTGAACGCGTCTGGTGATTCATGTGCGCATCACTTATAAGCGCGAAAACAGGAGTGCCTTCTTCAATGAGGGCAATCGTACCGTGTTTTAATTCTCCAGCAGCAAACCCTTCTGTTTGTATATATGAGATTTCTTTAAGTTTAAGGGCTGCTTCTAACGCAAGATCATAATTGATACCACGTCCAATAAAAAACGCGTGACGTTTATCTAAAAAGTCTTTCGCAATACTATCCATAGATTGATTGGCTAAAAAGACTTCCATGTTATTCGCAAGTTTAGATAACACTTCTTTGACTGGATAGCTTTTATTAGATAATGCGTAAGCAAGGATTAATAAAACTGAGGCTTGCGCGACATACGCTTTCGTTGAAGCAACCGCGATTTCTGGTCCTGCTTTGACATCTAAAAAGTACGTTGCTTCTCTAGCGAGCGTAGATGTTTTGACGTTTGTAATGGTTAAAACTGGTCGTTTTAAATGTTCAATCGCTTTAAGAGAGGCTCTTAAATCCGCTGTTTCACCAGATTGTGTGATTAAAATAAAATATGGTTTTGATGATAATAAAGGTAAGTGATAGGCAAATTCTGACGCGATATGAACTTCAGCAGGAATACCTGCAAGGCGTTCTAAATAACGTTTACCTAACATTCCTGCATGCATGGATGTACCTGCAGCAATGATATAAATACGATCACTTTTTTTCATATCTGAAACAATGACATCATCTACTTCTATAACGCCATTCACTTCATAGGTTTGAATGATTTGACGAATGACTGAAGGTTGTTCTTCAATTTCTTTTAACATGTAGTGATCAAATAAGCCTTTGTCACTATTTAAAATATCAGATGAGACTTCATAAATATCAGGTTTGATGTTTTCTAATTCAAAATTAAAGAAGCGTGCTTTATCTTTTTCACATACAACAAAAGAGTGATCCGTTAACGGTACGTAATGATCACTATAGCCAGCTAAAGCTAATACATCACTAGCAATCGCAGTTCCACCTGATTCAGAGAGTCCAATTAATAGTGGAGACTTATGTTTAGCGGCATAGATAATATCTGGGGTTTCTTTATCTATAACTAAAAGTGCGTAAGAACCTTCTAATAACTTAAGGGTGGTTACAATTGCATTATCAACGGTAAATTGTTTTGAAAATGTTTCGATGAGATGGGCGATAATTTCCGTATCGGTTTCACTTTTAAGATCGTAATCTGGAATGTATTGTTGATATAAGACATCACTATTTTCGATGACACCGTTATGTACTAAAATAAAACGTCCAGAACGAGAGACATGAGGATGCGCGTTTTCACGGGTGACTTTCCCGTGTGTTGCCCATCTTGTATGACCTATGGCAACACTTGATTCTAACGTCATTTCTAATGCTTTTTTAAGTTCAGTGACTCTACCTGTTTCTTTAAATACTTCAAAACGATTGACCTTACTATCAAATAAAGATAAACCAGCAGAATCATATCCGCGGTATTCAAGTTTTGTGAGTCCGTTTAGGACGATCTCTTTTGCTTGATTCTTACCGACATAGCCAACAATGCCACACATTGCTTAACCCCCGTGTTTTTTAAAGATTTGTTTCGTAACAAAAAAGAAGATGACTGCAAGAATGACACCGATACTATCAAGCATGATATCAAAGAGTTCTCCTGCACGTCCTGGTGTAAAAAGTTGTATCGCTTCATCTAAAATCATGACATAAACTGTTCTAAAGATATTATACCATTTTAAATGATAGATAGAAATGACCCATATCGATAAGTATCCAAAAATTAAATACTGAAAAATATGTCCACCCATACGAATGAGTGCATGAAAGATTTCTATATCAACACGAATGCCGAGACGTAATAAGCCATTTGATAAGATATTTGATACTTCTAAAGAGAAACCAGAAGACTGACTTCCGGTTTGTGTTGCATTAAATAATATAAATGTTAAAGATAAACTCCAAAGTACTAAAATAAAAAGGTTAGCTTTCACTAGGTTGATAACTCGTGACTTTGGATTGTAAGTATGCTTTCACTTCTTCTTTCGTTGCTGTATCTAAGTTTGGAATGTCTTCAATGGTAAACTGAATTTCATTAAATGGTTTTTCTTCTTTATAGATTTTAGAGTTTTCTGTTTTTTCGTTAAACTCACCATCGATTAATAACTCTTCGTAAAGTTTTTCACCTGGTCGAAGGCCAACAATTTTAATTTCAATATCTTCATGTGGTGTCATTCCAGATAAACGTATCATGTTTTCAGCAAGATCATAAATTTTAACAGGTTCTCCCATATCTAGCACAAAGATATCAGACCCTTTCATATAGGTCATGGATTGAAGAATTAAAGAAACAGCTTCAGGAATGGTCATGAAATATCTTGTAATGTCTTTATGGGTGACATTAATAGGTCCACCATCAGCAATTTGTTTCATAAAGAGTGGAATTACTGAGCCATTAGAATTTAAGACATTTCCAAAGCGAACGGCACTAAATAACGTTTTAGAATCTTTGGCAAGTGCTTGCATGAGTTTTTCAGAGAGTCTTTTGGTTGCGCCCATGATATTGGTTGAGCGTACAGCTTTATCTGTTGAGACAATGGTCATTCTTTTGACGTTGTGTAAATGCGCTTCTAGCATGACATGATAGCTTCCCATGACATTGGTACGAATCGCCTCTTGATAATTTTCTTCCATTAATGGCACATGTTTATATGCGGCTGCATGAAAAACAATCGAAGGTAAGTAGGTATCAAAGACTTCTTTGACACGGACATGGTTATACACTGAACCTATGACAACGTGTAAGTCAAAAGGCATTGGAATACCATCTTTTTGATACTGTCGTTTTAAATTCATTTCAATATCATAGGCATTATTTTCATAAATATCAAAAATAATAAGTGTTTTAGGGTTATAGCGTGCCACTTGTCTTACGAGTTCAGATCCAATTGATCCACCACCACCCGTAATAAGTACTTTTTGATTTCTAATGATTTCTTCTATCCCATCGTTATTAAGTACAATAGGATCACGATTCAGTAAATCTTCTATGTTAAGTTGAGAGAGTTGTGGTGTGTTTTTTGTTTCAGATATAGAAGATAACTTTTGAATTCTTACTGGATGATTTTTTGCATCTTCATACAATGCTTTAATTTTATGAAATGGATAGTTATTAATTGCAATCACGACTTCTTGAATGTTATACTCTGTAATGATATCTTTAAAAAGAGATACTGGCCCTAATATTTTGGTACCTAATAATCTTGAATTTGCTTTTTTAGGGTCATCGTCTAAAATACCAACGGGTAAATAGTTGAGTTCTTTATTTTTAAAAATTTCTTTCATGACAAGCTCTGCCGCTTGTCCTCCACCAATAATTAACGTACGCTTACCAATTGCTTTGTACCACTGATTGGTCGTTTGATAAAAGTTCACAACACGGTACAGTAATCTAGGAAGTAGGATAAAAATAAGTTCTACAGGAGCGATAAAGAAATATGAGGATCTAAAAATAAAGGTTTGAGGTGCAAAGGTTAAAAAGATAACAATGACTAAATTACTTCCAAAAGAAACAACAGAAATAATTAAGGCATCTTCAAAAGCAAAATGTTTTGGAAGCATTTGATACACTTTAAACATTAAAAAAACCACAATCTTAAAAATAATAATAAACGGGACTGTAGTAGCAAGTGCTCTTGCATCAACTTCAACGCCAATATTATAAAAGAAAAACATGGAAAATGTATATGCCATGGCAATCATGATGGCATCAATAAAAATATAACTATATGATTCAAATATTTTCTTTAACATCATAAAATCCTTTTTAAAAAAGTTTTTATGGGGGCACTTCTTATTATACACATTTTTATAAAAAATGCACGTATGTCAATGTTTAAAAATCCCTTAATTAAAGATATTACATTTGATTTTTTATGTTTTTATATATATGATGAATACAGGTGATAAGATGATTTATGAATTACTTTCAAGACGACTTGAACTAACGTTTGCACATGAAGAATTACAAGACCAACTTAAACCATTTTTATCGAAGAAAAAAGCAGACATTCATTTGTATTTAAATTGGATGCCTTTTGATGCTTTTATCCTTGCGATGATTGATACCAAAGAAGGTATTTCATATGCCATCAATTATGAAACCTATGATGTCTACTTAAGAACAAAGTCGAAAGACGTTTCAAAAGAAACATTATTATTAGGACTTTCTCATGTGATCAGAGCATTATCGTATCCGCTTTATTTAATTCCAATTAAAAAAGAAGTTTTTGTAAAAGATCAAACGTTATATTTAGGGTATACGCATTTACTTAACGAGATTGAAACCTATATCAAATTAGAGAAACCTTTTATTGGGATTCATAAAAAAGGCATTGCAATCTATCCTGATGTGTTAAATGAAACACATGGAGTCTCTCAATATCTTATTAAAAAGATTCATATCTTAGATGATATGCCATTTCCAATTGACCCATTAGAAGCGATGCGATATGTCATGCCTTACTTAGAAGTTCCTAGAAAAGCCCATGACCTTAAAGTGTTTCAGGAAACATTAAAACCTATTAAAGCATTACCTAAAAAGATGATCTAAACAAAAAAGCGCAACATGCGCTTTTTATTTTAGATACTCGTAAAGTGCCTTTGGTGAATCAATAATATATTTATGATAGTTTTTCATTAAAAAACTAGGTTTATCATAGCCATAAGAAACAGGTAAGATATCCATATGAATCTTCTCACATGCCTCAATATCTCTGAGTTCATCTCCGATATAGAGGACATCTTCTATATTAAGTTGTTCTTTTTTTAAAAGTGATAATAACAACTTGTCTTTTCCAAAGAGCGTTGGCTTGGCATACACTTTTTTAAATACATGGATGTCATGCGTATGTAAAAATGATTCAATGAGTTCTTTTTTATTTGAGGAAGCAATGTATAAGGTATACTTTTTTGATATTGTTATTAAGATCTCTTTGATGCCATCAAAAGGGGTTGCTTGTTTTAAGAACGGTTCATGAAGTGATAAGGCATCTTTTACTAAAAAGGGTACTTGTCTGTATTTGACACCATGGGCTTTGATACGCTTTTTAAGTGGTAAGTCTAGATAGGTATCCAGTAATTCTTTTGTAATAGGTTTGATGTTATATCTAGAAACGATGGTATTAAATAAATCAATCATCACATCGAAAGTATTGGCAATGGTGCCATCAAAATCAAAGATAAATGTTGTTTTATGTTTCACTTTTTCCTCCTCAATGAAAGATGTGTCATATTGTTTAATACTTGTTTAGTTGATATCACTTCGAATTCGATATGAATGTCTTTAAAAAGAGGAATCCCCTCACCTAAAACCGTTGAAACGATGAAAAGTTCAATGTCATCGATCAACTTATCATTGATTAAGGAAGATATTAGAACACCGCCACCTAATACATAAATATTTTGATGTGGAATATTCAAAATATTTTTATAATTGATAAAATTTTCGCCATCTTCAGATGAAACGATATATGTTGGTAAATTTTCAAAGGATTGCTTTGGGAAGTCTTTGGTAATCTCATAAGTTCTTCTCCCCATGATGATACAATCACAAGATTCATAGAAGAATCGGTATCCAAAATCATTTTCTAGATTATTTGGATCTTCTGTTGGCAAGAAGGATAAATCATCTTCTTTACCTGCAATATAACCATCTAAACTCATAGCAATAAAAGTTTTAATTGTCATAACATATCCTTGATTTTAGAAATGATTGGTTGATGAAAAGTTAATTCTGGCTCTAAATAGTCTAAAATTTTTGAGACAGCATTTTTATTATTTTGAATCCCAGGATATAAGGCTTGATAATCTAAATCTAACCGTTGTTCGATACGTCTTTCGACAACAAATGGATCGTCTTGATTTTGATCGAGTATTTTTAGTAGATGCGAGGTTGCATAGACTTGAATCATTAAAAATGCGGCAACATGTTCTCCTCGATGTTCTCTAAGTAATCCAACATAAAGATTAGATAAGCAATTTGAGATGGTTTTATTTAGATCAAATGGATGAAAAGTTTTAATTTGTGGTTTTAAATCAAGTTCATCAATGAATGGTTTCTTATAATAAATCGTGCCTTCTTGAAAAGGAATGTGTTTTAATTCATCCATCGTAAATACTGCAAACTCTAATAAGATACCATCTTCATAAATGACTTTAAGTCCATCTCTTGTTTCAATGTATGAAAATATGATGGGATGAACTTCTAGCCAAGAAATATCTTCCATATATCTTTTTTTATCATGTTGACTTTTTACGATGATAAAAAAATCAATGTCTGAATATGCATCTAGTCTTGATAGATCATGCATCGAACCGAGTCCGATGAATGCTAAAACTTCTTCTTTTTCTTGATTGAGTTTAATAATATCGTTAAATCGTTTCTGTTGATTGGTCATTGTGATCCTTAAACATGAGTTCTGCTTGCATGTAACGTACCCATATTCTTTTCTTTCTATATAATTGAAAATTATCTAATATGGCAATTCCAAACACGTTCCACATCAAAAACCAACCTCCAACTAAGAGTCCTTCTAAAAAGATATTCATAAACTGAGAGAGTTCTTGACCACGTAATAAATAGTTGGTTGTTAAGAAGATAAGTGAAAAAATGGCGAATGTTGCCATACGTCTGTAGTTATAAAGAAGTTCTTTATTAACAACCGACAATAAAAACCGAAACTGTAATTTAACCGCTTGTGTGACTGTTTTTTCTCTTTTTAAGTCTCTTGCTTCACTTGGAAGCATAAAGACTAATGCAATACGCTCTTTAAATGGAATATCGTCACCTGCTTGTTCTAGGTAGTCAATTAAGTCAGGTTCAATATCTTTTCTTTTGAGTGGAGCAGCATCCCATGAATTAAACATATCTTGATAATGATCAATAGCGATATCAAGTTCATAGGTTTTTGTTTCTTTATTGTAATGATATAAATCTTTCATATGTAATGATTTCATAAATAACCTCATTCATATTTTACCATATAAAAAGGATGCCAAGGCATCCTTTTGTTTTGGGATGCCTTGGCATCCTTGATCTATAAATATTAAGAATTATTTAGTCGTTTTAATAAGTGTTTAATATTGTCTGTTTGATTTCTGTCACAAACGAGTAATTCATCGTTTAAAGAGACAATAACAGTATTGTTGATACCAATCGTACTCACTTTTCTACTTGAATCATCCGTGATCACAATATTATCTTTAGAATCGATATACATGTAGTGGTTAGTATTGGTGGTATGACCATCATCAGATATTCCTAATACTTCTGGTAATGAATTATATCCTCCAACATCACTCCATCCAAAAGAAACTGGAATACATGAGATATGATTTGTTTTTTCCATTAAAGCGTAATCAATACTTAAGGTTGGAAATAAGTCAAAGGTATCTTTAAAGGCTTCACTTAATGAGTGTTTAGGTGTTTCACGCATGACGATTAGTAATTGATTCATGACATCAATATATCTGGGTTGATATTGTTTTAATTCTTGTTTTAATGTTTCATAAGATAAGATAAACATCCCTGAGTTCCACATGTAATTGCCGTTATTTACATATTCAGTTGCTTTCTCGATACTTGGTTTTTCTAAGAATGAAATAACGTCTTGAGGTTCATTCAGTGTTTGATCTTTAACATGAATATAACCGTATCCTGTTTCAGCTCTTGTGGGTTTTATCCCTAATGTAATAATTGATCCTTTTGATGCAAGGTCAAAGGCTTGTTTTAAATTCATGATAAACTGTTCTTCATTTAATATCATATGATCACTTGCAAGAACCGCAACTAGAGGATTGTCTTCAAATAAAGACATATAACTCATCCCATAGGTAATCGCTGCTGCTGTATCTTTATACATGGGTTCAATGATGATATGATCGTCTTCTAACAGTGGTAATTGTTCTTTAACAAGGGATGCATATGCTTGATTGGTTGCAATAAAGATATCATCATAAGACACAAGTTTTAAGACTCTTGATACCGTTTGTTGAAGGAGTGTTTGATTTCCTAAAAAAGAAATGAATTGCTTAGGTTTTTCTATGGTTGATAAAGGATAAAAACGCGTGCCTTTACCACCAGCCATAATAAGAATTTTCATAGTTTAATCCTTTCTTAAGGAGTAATAATCTGGGGATCTATATTGTTTTTGTCAATATGAACTTTTAATTTATCGATAAAAATTTTTGATTCAACTAAATTGTCCTTATCTTTAACTTCAATCACACATGTTAAATCATTTTTAATAACATATTTAAAATATTCTTTAATTTGAAGTTTTCCTAATGGTAACTTTTGGTGATCACTTTTCTCTATTACGTTGTGCATGTGCATGTGTTTTATTGATAAATTATATTTTTTTCTGAAACTAGAAAATAAGTAATGATCATAAATTGCGTCATGACCTATATCCCATGTGAATGTAAAATCATTTTCTCCTAAGACTTTATATAAATCTTCCATGAAAGGATGAATTGGGACATTTTCTAAGACAATCTGTATTCCGTATGTATCTAAAATACTTTTTAGTTTATACAGATTATCAATAGTTCTATTAACATAATTAGAATCATATTTATATACATAGTGTTTTTCACTAAAAATTGTCATAAATGATCCAGGTTCTATATGCAGTACAATCCTAGTTATAATTCCATGCAAATTCTCTCCAACCATTTGCATATCATGAACAAGATAATTTAAATAGTTGTGATTAGGCGAGGAGATATCAACGTTGTCATAGTAATGAAATGTGAAATTTAATTGCGTCGTTTCTATAGTTTCAAGTAATATTTTTCTTAGAGATTTGTTTGGATAACAATTGAGAAAATTCATATTTAACTCTATAAAATCAAATTGATGCTTTAAGGCAAAATCAATATTTTCTTTAATTGTTTTAAACTCCATTAATACTGGCATTCCTATTTTATACATGACTGAACTCACTATTGATAATATCTAAAATTTCTAAACTAATCTTTTCTTGAGCTTCAATGGTCTGAGCTCCAATATGAGGACTTAAAAATATATTTTCATAATTTAAAAACTCTTTTCTAATATGAGGTTCACTCAAAAATACGTCAAGTGCAATATTTTTTATCTTTTTAGACTTAATTCCCTCAATTATAAATTCTTCATCGATTAAATCGCCTCTTGCAAGATTAATAAGATTGATACCTTTCTTAATAATATCTAAATGTTCTTTTTTTATAATGTTTTCACCTATGGAAGGTAAATGTAATGAAATATAATCTGACGTTGATAGCAATTCATTTAAATCTAAGAATTCATATAAATCATTTTTTGAATAAGGGTCATAGTAAACAATCTTCATGTTAAATACACTCACAATTTTTGCTAAATGAAGACCAATTCTCCCTAATCCAATTATTCCTAAAGTTTTGCCGTTTAACTCATTTCCTATATAATTTTCTTTATTCCAAATTCCTAAATGCATTTCTTTATTTGCTTGAATAAGATTACGACTCATCATAAGCATATATGATAATGCAAGTTCTGCAACTGCGTTAGTACTTGAATTTGGTGTATTTATTACTTTTATATTTTTTGATTTTGCATATTCTGCATCAATATTGTCTAAACCGACTCCTGCTCTAATGATGAGTTTTAATCGATTAGTTGATTTTGCTGCATCTAATATATCACGAGTAATTGTTGTTTTAGATTTAATAATGATCACGTCAACATCTTTGATCTTATTAATTAACACATCTAAGGTGTAGTGCTCTTCGATAACATCATGATGATTTTTGAGTCTATGCTTTAAATTTTCATCTACTTTATCATTAATTAAGATAGTTGCCATATTTCCTCTATTCTTGCCAGATATTCTTTTAACTCCGTCAAAGTTCTATCAGCCATATGTGCGATTCTAAAAGTTTCAGATTTTAACTTACCATATCCTTCACTGAATAAATAGCCACTTTTCTTTAGTTCTTCCTTTAAATAAGACATATCATAGTTATGAATATTTTTAATTGTAGTTACTGTGTGAGATTGAAATCCATCCTTGACAAGTAATTCGAAATATTTTTTGCCCCAATTTCTTGTATATTTTGCTAATTCTAAATGTCTATTAAATCTGTTTTCTAATCCTTCTTCATTTAAAATATAATCTAATTGATAATCTAGAGCGAACATTAATGAAATGGTTGGTGTCGATGGATATTGATTTTTTGACTGAGCCATTTCATAAACTCTTTTTAGATCTAAATAATACCCTTTGTAGCCAACTTGTTCCATTCGTTGAATTGCTTTTTGACTCAATGAAATGAATGAGATTCCTGGTGGAAGTCCTAAAGCTTTTTGACTTGCACTGACACACGCATCAATGTTGTAATGATCTACATCAATTTTTACTCCACCTAATGAACTTACAGTGTCTAAAATGACCAATATCTTTGGATACTTCTTCCAAACAGCACTTAATTGTTCTAAATTGTTCATGACACTAGTAGAAGTTTCATTATGAGTAACTGTTATTGTATCATATTGATCAGTTTCCAAAAGTTTATCTAATATTTCAGAGTTAATGGCTTCTCCGTCGAAAAAACGATGTAAATCCGCATCAATATGATTATACTTTGCAATTTCATAAAATCTATCTCCAAAAGAACCATTGCTTATTATAAGTGCTTTTTTTAAGGTTAGACTTCTGAGAGCCATTTCCATTGATCCAGTACCTGATGAACTTGAAATAATAATATCATTTTCAGTTCCCATGACTATCTTTAGTTTTGCAGTAATATTATTTTGAAGAGATGAGATTTCTTTTCCTCGGTGACTAATTAATGGTTTTGATAATTGCTTTAATATATCTTCTCTAACATCAACCGGTCCCGGAATAAATAGTTTCATATGTCACCTTTGTATTGTCTTAACAACAATTATAGCATATTTATAAACGATGATTTATAGCATATTAGAATATTTTTTACGATACTTAATAGAATTTGTTATATCATAGAGGCGAGGCGAATATGAAACTTATAAAAATAGGTATGATTTGGTTTGTTATCTTTTTAATACTTGCAACACTTTTTCCACCACTAGGATACAATTCTTTTGTTTATACAATGAGTGAGCTCGCGCATCAAGGATACGATAGAGCATACATTCTTTTAATTGGATTTTATGGCAATGGTGTGTTTTTTATTGCTTCTGGTATCCATGCATATAAACATAAAAGTCTATCTACTCTCTTATATAAAAGTTTAATCGTAAGTGGACTTTGTATCATTGGTCTTGGTTTATTTCAAACCAACTATGATTATTATGGTATACGAGATACTGATAATCAAGTATTTATGTATTTACATATCCTGTTTGCAGTCCTTAATCATTTGACTGGATATGTCATGGTTTGGTATCACATCAAGCATAGTGAAAAAGACTTAAAGAAGATGCATAAAAGTTATTTAATCCTTAATATGATACTTGTTGCCATGTTTGTTGTTACACCGATTTATCGAGGAATATTTCAAAGAATATTATTTATCGTTGGCGGAATATGGTTTTGGTTTTATTTTAATGTTTAT
>JAURNN010000008.1 GCA_030830185.1 Bacillota bacterium
AAATACTTTTTAACCGTTGGATAACTGACGTTAAGTTCTTTTTCTACTGCTTTGATATTTCCACGATTTTTTAAAAAGATTTCAATGAAATATTGTGTTTCAGCGGGTAAATAATTTATCTTTGAAACATGGTAATGACCTTCAATGGATGTATGGCAGTGATGACATGTCACTTTTTCTATGGTCATATCTTGTTGACACACTGGACATTGAAGTGGAACTTTAAATGTTTTCATAAATCCTCCTATATTGTTTTGAAATAAATGTTATCGCCATCATTTGTTTTAATATCGATAATGATGCCTTTTGAAGTAAGTAATTCTTTTAAATCTTTTTTTGGAATTGGAACTTCTTTTAATACTTTTTTAGGCATTAAACTTATTAGAACCCTTATAAAAATCAATGGAAATGGTAATAAAAATAATAGTTTTAAGAATAAGGTTACACCGGGTTCATCATGAATCTTTATTCTTATGAATATAAAATGTGCTTTTTTCATTTTTTTCCCTTAAAATAATTAATATTATTAATTTTATTATTAATATTATTAATTTATGACTTCATTATATTCTATTTTTTAAATTTGTCAACAAATAAAAATAATTTTGTTATAATATTGTTTAAAGGAAGGTACTATGACAAGACTTACAGCACGTTTTTTAAGATATGTAAAAATTGATACCCAATCAAATCCTTATGTAGAAACTACGCCTTCAACTGAAAAACAAAAAGATTTATCAAGACTTTTAGTTGAAGAGTTACATCAAATGGGCTATCAAGATGCGTATTTAGATGATTTAGGGTATACCTATTTAAAAATAGAAAAAAATCAAGAAGGTATCACCCCAATTGGATTTGTTTCACATGTGGATACATCCTTTGACTCACCAGGACATCCAGTGAATCCAAGAGTAATTGAAAATTATCAAGGTGATGTCATTAAACTTAATGATTCTTTAGACATGCATCCTAAACAATTCCCAAGTTTAAACCATGTAATTGGTGATGATATCATTGTAACTGATGGAAATACCCTACTTGGTGCAGATGATAAATGTGGGGTTGCTGAAATGATGGAACTCGCAGAAATCTTAAAAGAAAATCCAAATATTAAACATGGTGATATTTATTTATGTTTTACACCTGATGAAGAAATTGGACGTGGTGCAGATCACTTTAATTATAATTTCTTTAAAGCATCTTATGCATATACGATGGACGGATCTCGAGTTGGCGAAATTGAATATGAAAACTTTAATGCTGCACATGCATGGGTACGTTTTATTGGAAAAAGTATTCATCCAGGTGCCTCTAAAAATAAAATGATTAATGCCTCACATTTAGCGTTTGAATTTCATCAATTACTTCCAAAAGCACTTGATCCAAGTTTGACGGAAGGGTATGAAGGATTTAATCACTTAACCGATATCAAATCCACTGTGGATCACGGTGAAAGTATTTATATCATTAGAAATCATGATATGGCGCGCTTTGATAAACAAAAAGAAACATTTCAATTCATTGTTTCGTTTTTAAATCAAAAATATGGATATGAAGCTGTTCAATTGACACTCAAAGATACCTATTATAATATGTCAGAAAAAATTAAACCGCGTTTTGAAATTATTGAAAAAGCTATGGATGCAATTAAACGTTGTGGATTAACACCTATCACATCGCCAATACGTGGTGGTACCGATGGTGCAAGACTCACCTATGAAGGATTATTATGTCCAAACTTAGGAACCGGTGGTTACCAGTTTCATGGACGATATGAATTTGCATCGATTCAACAAATGGAAAAAGCATTAGAAATTATGATAGATATCATTACACATGCTTAATAAAAACACCTCATTATTTTTGATGAGGTGTTTTTATTATGCTACGAAGTGATTGTTTTTAGAATAGCGATTTAAGTATTCAGTTGCAAGTTTGAATTTTTTATCTGACGCTTGTTTTAAATATGTTTTTCCTAAATCTTCATTTTTATCAGTGCCAATGCCTACAATCAGCATCACACCTAGTTGATATAAAACCATTGGTAGTTGCGTTTGTTTGATTGAATCAAGAAGTCGAAATGCTTTTGTTTGGTTTTGATAGATACCATCTCCTAAGAGAAACATCATTGCTAAATTATAGGTTGCAAGCGGATCTTTTCGCTGTGATGCTTGATTTAATAACTCATAAATACGTAAATGATCTTTTGGTGTTTCTTTCATCAGTGACATGGCGAGTTGATTCATGGATACCACGTGATTCATTGTAACTGCTTTTTCTAAATAAAATCTTGATTTGTCTAAGTCTTTTAAGGTTCCTTTTCCGTTTGCATAGGCAAGACTTAACATATACAGTGCGTGCGGATGATCAAATGAGGCTGCTTTTTCCATTAAAATAAATGCGTTATCGTGTTGTTTTTGTTTGATGTAGATGTTTGCTAATGCAAAACTTGCATGAGACATCTCTAAGTCAGAACTTTTTTCTAAATAATAAATCGCTTCCATGTCTTCTTTCTTAGAGAGATGTATCATCGCTTTTTTAAATAATAAAAGGGCATCATTTGCCTGAATGCCTTTTTCCATAAATGATGTACTTAAAGATTGATTAAAATGATTCCCTTTTTTTTGAAATAACTGAAAAAGCGTGTCATAACTTTCAAGAAGGTGTTGATCGGATGCGATTTGGAAATAGTGAATTGCTTCTTCTTGGTTAGTTTTCATAAACATACCTTGATATAACAAACTACCGTAGAGATGACATGCAAATGGATCTTTTGCATGAACGCGTGTCATGAATAAGGGTTGCGCTTCAAGAAAGATTTGATACGCTTTTACTGGATGATAATAAGGTAATTTTTCTAATTGTAAATATTTTGCATATAATGTCATTGAAAGTGGGTCTTTTTTATCATACCCTTTTTCTAATTGATCCATAATTCTCTTTGAATGACTTTGATCCACATCAAGACGCTCTAATAGTTTTGCATAATAAAAATGATACACACCTTCATGTGTATGAAGGTGTTGATTGATTTCATAGAATGCTTCATTCATAGATAGTTGTTGATTTGACTCGAAAAAATAATGTTTCAATAAAGAAGTCATAAATACACCTTTATCAAACGTTCGTAAATGTCATAACCTTGTTGATTTAAATGAAGTCCATCGATATGAAGTGATTTACATAAGGTCTCACCACATAAAAACGCATCATACATATTAATGATTTTTGCATTTGAAATGTTATTTTTCATCACTTCTTTTAATTCAAATACACGTTTAGATGTTCTTGGTTGTTCTTGGATTTCAAAATAAGAAGGATCAATTGGAAGCGGTAAAATTACATAGACATCATACATGGATAGCGCGTCAACAATTCGTTGAATTCTAGATACGATTGTTTCGTCAACATCATTTGTAAAGACGATATCATTGGTGCCGATATGAATAAATACACGATGGGGTTGCCACATATGAATCGCATCTAATCGTTTCATTAGACCTTCTGTGGTATCACCAGCAATCCCTTGTTTATGTATATCAATGGTAGGTTTATAATACGCAACCATAGAATCACCAACAAGAATATGATTCACTTTTTTTGGATACGCGTGGAAATGTTTTACTTTAGTTTCATAATCTTTTTGAATAACATCCCATATGGGTTTGAATTTTGGATTCATGAACTTTTCAACTCCATTAATGCATCTCTTAATTCAGCGGCACGTTCAAAATCAAGTGCTTTTGCTGCTTCTAACATCGCTTTCTCTATTTCTCGAATCAGTTTCTTTTTATTTTCTTTATTCATGACTTTTTTAACTTTGTCTTCACCAATCACTTGACGAATGGAGATATCATCACGAATTGCTTTTTGAATGGTAATCGGTTCTGTCCCATGTGTTTCATTAAAGTCTTGTTGCTTCTTGCGTCTTCTGTCAGTTTCTTTGATTGCGTAATCCATTGCTGAACTCATTGAATCTGCATATAAAATAACACGTCCATTTTGGTTTCTTGCGGCACGACCAATCGTTTGAACAAGTGAGCGTTCACTTCTTAAAAACCCTTGTTTATCAGCATCTAGTATTGCGACCAAACTGACCTCAGGTAAATCAAGTCCTTCTCTAAGTAAGTTAATGCCGATTAACACATCATAAATCCCTTTTCGTAAGTCAGTTAATATTTGAATACGCTCAAGTGACTTAATTTCACTATGTAAATAGGCGACTTTTAGACCCATCTTTTTAAAATAAGCAGTTAAATCTTCACTCATACGAATGGTTAAGGTTGTTACTAACACACGTTCATTTTTCTTTGTTCTTTCTTGAATTTCAAAAAAGAGATCATCCATTTGACCCATTGTTTTTCTTACTTCAACAATTGGATCGAGTAAATAAGTTGGACGAATGATTTGTTCGACAACTGGAAGTTTTTTCTCTAATTCATAATCCCCAGGTGTCGCTGATAAATAAACCACTTTATCGACTTTGTGTTCAAACTCTTCAAATTGTAAAGGTCTATTATCAAGTGCAGATGGTAATCTAAATCCGTGATCAACTAGTGTTGTCTTTCTTGAACGGTCACCAAAATACATCCCTCTAATTTGAGGCATCGTGACATGTGATTCATCAATGATCATTAAGAAATCTTTCCCGAAGAAATCAATTAGAGTAGATGGTGTTTCACC
>JAURNN010000045.1 GCA_030830185.1 Bacillota bacterium
AAAATCTTTACCTTCATCTTTATTGGATACATAAACAAGTTCTTTGATACCTGATTGTATGATGAGTTTTGTACATTCATTACATGGAAATAGCGTCACAAATAATTTACAATCATTAAGATTTTGAGACGCGTTCAGTATCGCATTTGCCTCAGCATGAACAACAAAAGGATATTTCGTTTGAAGATAATCACCTTGATCTTGCCAAGGAAAATCGTCATCTGAAATTCCTTTAGGAAAGCCGTTGTATCCGATTCCAACAATTTTATTTTCATGGTTAACAATGCAAGCACCGACTTGTGTCTTAGGATCTTTGCTTCTTTTAGAAGACAATTGAGCAATTCCCATAAAGTAGGTGTCCCAAGAGATATAATCTTGTCGTTTCATTTACGCTCATCTTTCTTGGCTAATCCTAAGTTCACATGACAATAACCATTTGGATTTTTATCCAAATAGTTTTGGTGATAGGGCTCAGCTAAAACATAATCAATTGCTTGTTTTACTTCTGTTTGGACTTTTGAAAAATCTTCTTTGAAAAAAGATTTCATAAAATTTAAAACAACAACTTCATCTTCTTTTTCAACAAAATAAATACCAGTACGATATTGACTGCCGACATCATTCCCTTGTTTATACTTTGAAAATGGATTTGAAATTCTAAATAAATGTTCACAAATAAATTCAAGCGATATTTCATTTGGATCGTAAGCTAAATAACAAGCCTCAGCGTGTGAAGCTCTTCCATCACAAAGCATTTCATAAGTGGGATGATTCGTATTACCATCAATATAACCCACAGATGTTTTGAGAATTCCTTTTAAAAGTTTGAAGTATGCTTCTACTCCCCAAAAACATCCTCCTGCGACATAAATTTCTTTCATAATTTCACCTTTATATGTATTTCTTCTAATTGCTTTTCATCGACAGTACTTGGGGCATCCATCATCATATCACGTGCAGATTGTGTTTTTGGAAACGCAATAACATCTTTAATATTTTCAGTATTCGTCATTAACATAACTAATCGGTCAAGTCCTAGGGCAATTCCACCATGAGGCGGTGTTCCATATTTTAGTGCTTCTGTGAAAAAGCCAAATCGATTCATGATCTCTTCTTTTTTTAATCCTAACATTTCAAACATTTTTTGTTGGAGTTCTTGTTTAAAGATTCGAATAGACCCTCCACCAATCTCATAGCCATTTAACACAATATCATACGCATTCGCTTTTGCAGTAAGTGGTTGATTGATCATCTCATCTTCATTTTTAGGTGATGTAAATGGATGATGTCTTGCATATAAACGACCATCTTCTTCACTGTATTCAAAGAGTGGGAAATCAACAACCCATAAAAATTTATACGTTTGAGGTGTGATTAAATCAAGTATTTTTCCTAGTTGTTGTCTTACTGCACCAAGCGGTTCGTAAACTTGATTAAATGCGCCTGTTGCAAGGATGATCATGTTATTATTTTTTGATAGCAATTGTTGAAGTTGTTCATTACTAAAATGTTTTGTTAATGGTCCAGAAAAGCCATCTTCTTCTTTTTTTGCATACGATAAAATGTGTCCACCGTGTTTTTTATATGTTTCTGTAAGCATATCGATTTCTTTACGAGTGATGACACGATCAATTAATATATATGCTTGATGGTCAAGCGATAATAGTGGTGATTCATTATTTTTGTAAGTTGCCTCTAGTGTTTTTAATTCTAAATCAAAACGCATATCTGGTTTATCTGATCCATAGGTCAATATTGCTTGATCATATGGCATTCTTAGAAAAGGCGTTTGAATTGATATGTTAAGTATTTCTAAAAATAAGGTTGTCATAATGTTTTCGATAAGTGCAATCACATCCTCTTGATCAACAAAAGATGCTTCAATATCTACTTGAGTGAATTCAAGTTGACGATCTGCACGTAAATCTTCATCACGAAAACATCTAGCAATTTGAAAATATTTTTCAAATCCTGCAACCATATATAACTGTTTAAAAATTTGTGGTGATTGTGGTAACGCATAAAATTGTTGTTCATAAAGTCTAGATGGTACTAAAAAATCTCTTGCACCTTCAGGTGTCGATTTTCCTAAAATAGGTGTTTCAAGTTCATAAAACCCTTCTTGGAGAAGTACTTTTCGAATGGTTTGCGTGATATTTGAACGCATCATTAAAAAGTTTTGTTGAATTGGTCTTCTAAGATCTAAATAACGATAGGTTAACCGTGTATTTTCTAAAGCATCCGTTTCATCTAAAACAAGCATAGGAGGCGTTTCACTAGTATTAATAATCGTTAGTTGATCAATTTGAACTTCGATTTCACCCGTTTTTAGTGAGGGGTTTTTTGACTGTCTTTCAACAACAATACCTGAGACATGAATGACAAATTCCTGTCTTAGTAATAATGCTTTTTCATATGCAGCTGAATGTTGATCGACAGTAAGCTGTGTGATGCCAAAACGATCTCTAATATCAATAAAAATCATGCCACCCATGCGTCTAGATTTCGATACCCATCCTCGCAATTGAACGCGATGTTGTACATGAGATAGATTCAGTTCGTTATTAATGTGTGTTATTTTCATATGTTATCCTAATTGTTTATTCAAATAATTTAATATATCTTCTTTTTTTACTGTTTCTTGCGTTTCAGCTTTCAAATTTTTAATTTGAACAGTGTTATTAGCAACCTCTTCTTCACCAAGTATGATCACATAATTCAAGTTTGACTGAATGGCATTTTTTAGTTGTGTTTTAAATGTCTTATTAGAAAAATCAAAATCTACGTTTATATTATTTTTCTGCAAGAACTTATAAATTTCATATGCTTCTTTTTTTAAATGTTTATCGAGGTGTAAGACGGCAACATCGATATGATTTGAATCTTCAAATGAAATTCCTTGGAGCTCACAAGCAAGCAGTAATCGTTCTAATCCTAAAGCAAATCCGATACCACTAACATCAGGACCACCCAATTCAGATACTAGATTATCATATCGACCACCACCACCTAATGCATTTTGAGATCCAAAACCTTCAATCAGAGTTTGAATTTCAAATACAACATGAGCATAGTAGTCTAACCCTCTAACAAGCTTAGTATCGATTTCATAAGGGATATTATGTGTGTTAAGTATCTTAATAATATCTTGAAAGTATTTTTGATCTTCATCAGATATAAATTGATCTAAACGTGGCGCATCTTTTAGTAAGGCCTGATCTGAAGGGATTTTAGAATCTAAAATTCGTAATGGATTTGATGATAATCTATTTTGAGAATCTTCAGATAATTGATCTTTAAAAGGTTCTAAATAGTTTTTTAATGCTTCTTTGTAAGCAAGTCTACTTTCATGATCGCCTAAATGGTTCAATTTAACAACGACCTGTTTGATTCCTAATTTAGAAATGAGTTCATAAGCGATTTGAATGAGTTCAGCATCTAAAATTGCATCTTTATCACCTATCATCTCGATGCCTGTTTGATAAAATTCTCGATAACGACCCTTTTGTGGTCGTTCATAACGATAATTGGCACCTAAATAATACGTTTTTAATACATGGTTGGGTGCAATTAATTTATTTTCAACGATACTTCTAATCACCCCAGCAGTTCCCTCAGGACGTAAAGTAATTTTTCTACCACTTCGATCTTCGAAATCATAGGTTTCTTTTGTCACCATATCTGATGCTTCTGTTTGTCTATGAAAAACGTCATAATATTCAAATACAGGCGTTCTTACATACGAAATATGATGTTTTTTCATCACGTTATGAATATGATGCTCTAAAAAAAGCCATTGACTTGAGTCTTGTGGTAAAACATCATATGTGCCTTTTACTTTTTGCATGATATCTCCTTTTTAAAGATCTAAGATAATTGTTACTGGTCCGTCATTGATTGATGAAATCTTCATGTGCGAACCAAATTCGCCTGATTTTGTATTGATATGTTCGTTTAATTTGTCTAAAAATAAATGATAATATGATTTCGCTTTTTCATAAGGCATTGCCTCACTGAATGATGGGCGATTACTGTTCATTGCGTTTCCATATAAAGTAAATTGTGAAATCAGTAAGATAGAACATTTTTTCTTATCTATTGAAAGATTCATTTTTCCAAATTCATCTTCAAATATTCGCAGTTGTATGATTTTTTTAACTGCTTGATCAATTTTATCGATTGCATCATTTTTATGAAAGCCTAAATATACTAATAAGCCATGATCAATGCGGTTGATTTGAATTTGATTAACTGTGACACTCGCCTCATGTACACGCTGAATCACACATTTCATACAATTGTTCTCTCAACATTTAAAATCTCTTTGATTTTTTTTAAATTCACAAGAATATTTTGAATATCTTCTAAATGATTGACCATAATACGAACCTGATAAAGTGAGTCTAAAGCAGCATTTTGATTTACTTTTACTTCGATGATTGAAACTGAGTGCGCATTAATGTTTTGTACAATTTGAGCTAATAAATCATGGCGTTGTAAACTTGTAATACTAATCCAAACTGGATATTTCCTATTTATTTTTGATGCCCATTCTACTGGTATGAATCTTTTTGAATCGAGCGCTTCGATATTCGGGCAAAAATTAGAATGAACAACAATTCCACTTGTTTTACTTACAAAGCCGATGACACCATCTCCTGGGACTGGTGAACAACAATTTGCAAGTTTGATTTGTGGTTTTCTAAGTCCTTCTACGGCGATGCCTGTTTCACTATGTGTCGTGAGCTGTTTCGAAGCTTTTTCCATTTGTCTTTGTAAGTATATATCTTTATCAGGAGCAATCCCCATTAATT
>JAURNN010000046.1 GCA_030830185.1 Bacillota bacterium
TGGTCGGTATAAATCGGTTTTTCTTGGATGAATTTCCTCTATAAGGTAATGATCTGAAACAAAAGAGTACGTTACAATATCACCAACTTTAGGTGATAATTGCTGATGTTGTGTTTCTTTCTTTGTTTTTGATGAGATGCTCTGATAAAAACTTGACTTGCCATCCACTTCCATATGTCTTAATTTGCCTCTTGCAATCGCATCAATTCGTTTTTGATCTTCAGTTAAAATGGTGTACTGGTTTGAAATTTGTTTGATGATTTGGCCTGTCATAGCATCTCTTTTTGCGCATGTTGAGAACGAAGTTGTCCACATGCAGCATTAATATCATGTCCTTGCTCTTTTCTAAGTGTGACTTGTATTTTATGCTTTTTTAAGACGTCATAAAAAGCTTCCATACGTGCTCTATCTGAACGTTTATAAGGTGCTTCAATGACCTCATTATAAGGAATTAAGTTAACATAAGCATTCATGCCTTTAATTTTTTCAGCGAGTTCTTTTGCAACTTCAACTGAATCATTAAGTTCTTGAATCATAATATATTCAAAGGTCACACGACGTTTGGTGATCTTTAAATATTCTCTTACTGCTTCTAAAACACGATCAACATTGTATGTTTTATTAATTTTCATGAGAGATGTACGAATGTCATCATTAGGCGCATGTAAACTCACTGCTAAATTGACTTGAATACCAAGTTCAGCAAATGCTTTAATTTTAGGTACAATTCCTGATGTTGAAACGGTAATATGGCGCGCTCCAATCGATAATCCTTTTGGATCATTGACGGTTTTTAAAAATGTTGTTAGGTTTTTATAATTGTCAAAAGGTTCCCCAATCCCCATAACAACAATATATTGTATTTTTTCTTCTAATTGACGTTCAGTTTCTATAATTTGTGCGATGATTTCACCTGCAGTTAAATCACGTTTTTTCTGCAATTGTCCACTTGCACAAAAAGAACATCCAATATTACATCCAACTTGTGTGGTCACACAAATTGAATTACCGTAATGATGTTTCATAAGAACAGCTTCAATTAAATGTCCATCATGCACTGAATACAGTTGTTTAATGGTCCCATCATTACTGACAGATTTTAATACAAACTCGAGTGCATTTAGTTTATATGTTTCATTTAACGCGTCAATAAGGGTTTGAGGTAAATTGTGCATCTCTTCAAATGTTGCGACTTTCATTTGATATAAAAAGTGCCATATTTGTCTTGCGCGATATTGCTTTTCACCTTGCTCTTTTACCCAAGATACTAATTGGTCATAACTAAGATCGTATATTAACATAGATTTCCTATCTTATCTCTAATTTAAGTTCAAATTGACAACGATGAATCACTTTTTTAATAAGTTTATCAACATCTTCGTTGGTAAGTGTACTCTCTTCATTATTTAAAATTATTCTAAAAGCCACAGACTTGTATTCAGTTGATACATGTTCACCTTGATACACATCAAATACATAGACATCCACTAAATATTTCTTTAATGTTTGTTGCATTAATTCTATCACATTTTTAACACTCATGTCTTTTGGCATTAAAAAAGCAAGGTCTCTTTCCACTGAAGGATACTTAGAAATGGATTGATAAGTTTTTGTTTCATGTTTGTCTAAGAGTTGATCTAAATCTAAATAAGACGCATAGACATTTTTTAAATCATAGGCTCTTGTTAGAATTGGATGTAACTTTCCAAAATGTCCGACTTCTTGACCTGACAAGAGAATGGTTGCCGCTTGATAAGGGTGATAATTTGAATCATTTTCTCTTTCAACAATTTCAATTTCATGACCTAATACTTCAAGTACTTGTTTTAGGATTGCTTTAAGTGTATAAAAAGAGGCTTGAAGTTGTTGTTTTTGGATTTTATTTTCAATCCATGTGTCTTTTAACATGATTCCTAAAACATTTTTTTCCTGGTTTTGACTAAAGACGTGACCGATTTCAAAAATTTGATCAAGTTCTAATTGACGGTTTTGATTATAGGAAAGTGTATCTAGTAAACCTCCATATAACGATTGTCTTAATAGTTTTCTATCTTCACTTAATGGATATAAAAGTTCTACTTTTTCACCCATTTGATGAAAGGTTTCATATTCTTCTTTTTTTCTTAGTGAATAGGTGATGACTTGTTGGAGTCCAAGAGCGGTTAATAACGATTCAAGTTGTCTTGTTTTTTGTTGAGAAAAACTAAGTCTTCCCTCTAGTGATGTTTTCAGGGGTGTTGAAGGAATAAGATCAAGACCATAAATACGACCGACTTCTTCAACAATATCAGCTTCAATAAGAATATCATAACGATCATCAGGTGGAATACATAAAAGATGATCTTGATGCATGGTGACATCAAATCTAAGTCTTAATAAATAATGCAAAATTTCATCATTCGTTAATTTTAAGCCTAAAGCATCGTTAATAGTTTGAAATGAAATGTGAATCTCAGGTCTGCTTATGTTTTTTTCATCATAAACCGTCTCTCCAACGAGTGTCGCGCCAGCAAGTTCAATGAGTAATTGTGTGGCTAAATTTAGACCCAATTCAACACGATCAAAACCAACACCACGTTCAAAACGAAGTGAAGAGTCGCTTTTTAAATCCAATCTTTTTGAGGTTTGATTTATTGAACTTGGATCGAATAATGCAGCTTCTAAAAAGATAGATGTCGTATGCTCTGAAACGATGGTGTTTTCAAGTCCCATTACACCAGCAAGTGCAATTGCTTCTTGACCGTTTGCAATGACCAAATCTGAACGTATGAGTGTTCTTTCTTTGCCATCGAGTGTCACGACTTTCTCATGTTCGTTTGCTTGTCTAATGACAATATCTTGATGGTTTAATTTTTGATAATCAAATGTATGGAGTGGTGTTCCAAGAAATAATAATACGTAATTAGTAACATCAACAACATTATTAATTGGACGAATATCATTATCAATTAATAATGACTTTAACCACCATGGTGACTCTTTAATAGAGACATTTTCAAAAACTCTTCCAAAGTATCGATAACATGCATCACTTTGAATAGAAACTTTGATTTGATGATCTTTTTTTAGTGGTTGAAACTCAAACGTTGGTAATTGAATTTTCATATTAAGCATCGCTGATAGATCATAGGCGTATCCTAAAATAGAAAGTAAGTCGCCACGGTTAGGCGTTAAACTTAATTCCATTTTAAACCCTGTTTGACCGAGTGCTTCATAGCCTGAAAAACCCGGTTCAAAAGATTCACCAAAGTAATAAATCCCATCTTTAAAATCATCAGGTATCACTTTATCGGAAAACCCTAATTCTTTTAATGAACAAATCATCCCAGATGATTTTTCACCTCGAATAACAGCTTCTTTAATTTCAAAATTGCCTGGTAAAATTGCACCTACTTTTGCAACGATGACCGTTTGATTCGCATCAACATTTTTAGCACCACATACAATATTTAAAACCACACCATTGCCAACATCTACAGTTGTTAGATTTAAATGATCTGAATTTGGATGATTTTCGCGTGTTAACACTTTTCCAATCACAACAAAAGGATCATCTTCTCTTAATTCAAAGGATTCAATTTCAGTGATTTTTTGATTGGTAAGTGCTTCGAGATGTTGAGGTGTTTTTATGAATTTTTCAAGTGCTTTTTGAGTAATAACCATGATTAAATAACCCCCTTGAATTGATCTAAAAACCGTTTATCATTGATATAAAACTGTCGAATATCATCAATAAAATATTTTAAAATCGCGATACGCTCAACGCCAATACCAAAAGCAAATCCACGCTTCACTGAAGCATCATAATTCGCCATCGTTAATACATTGGGATGCACCATACCAGCGCCTAATACTTCTATCCATATAGGTGTACCATCTGCTTTCATAAAGGACACATCCACTTCAACAGAAGGTTCAGTAAACGGGAAATAAGAAGGTCTTAATCTAATTTTACGATCTGGACCGAAAATATGTTTTGCCATATCCAGTAAAATCCCTTTTAAATGAGAAAAATTAAGATCATCAGACACATAAAGACCTTCAATTTGCATAAATTGATGACTGTGCGTAGGATCATCATCATCCCGTCTATAAACTTTACCTGGACAAATAATTGCAAGATCGGAGCCATTCGCTTCTAACATCGAACGCGCTTGAACAGGCGACGTGTGGGTACGCAATAGCCTTTCAGGATCAACATAAAAAGAATCTTGCATCGCACGTGCAGGATGGCCTTTCGCAAGATTCATCATTTCAAAATTGAAATGATCTGTTTCAAGTTCTGGACCCTCAGCAATTGAAAATCCTTTTCCAATGAAAAAGTCTTCAACATCACGAATGACTTGAATCAAAGGATGACGATATCCTTTTGGAAGTGATATTTCATCTAAATGAATGTCAACTTTTTCATTTTTAAATGTTTCTAATAAAGCATCATTTTCTAGTTGAGTTTTTTTAAGAGTCAATGCCTCTTCAATCGTTTGTTTTAAAACATTAACGGATTCACCAAACGTTTTTCTTTCATCAGGATTCATGTCTTTAAGTTGTTTCATGAGCTCAGTTATAGAGCCTTTTTTTGATAAAAATGCAATTCGAATTGACTCTAGTGATTGAAGATCTTTTGTTTCTTCGATTTGTTTTAATGCTTCTAATTTTAATTGTTCCATACTTCCTCCATATAAATAAAAAAATGTCCTTAAACCGAAAAACGATCTAAGGACGCCATAGACGCGGTACCACCTTAGTTCCAGTGCTTTCACACTGACACTTTGTTTGTCTTTAACGCAGACCTGCGGGTGTGATTAGCACCTCTCCAAGCTGAAATTCATCATGAGTTTGACGTTTTTACACCACCCAAACGCTCTCTATACAAACTCGATTGATTACTGAGGCTCTTCTTCGATTTAATCTCTTCTACTTGCAAGAATCATTATAAGACGTAATATTTCAATGTATAACCAAACGATTGTGACCATTAATCCAAGTGCGACCATCCATTCATACTTCTTATCTGCACCACCTGAAACAATCGCTTCTGCGCGATCAAAATCTAAAGTAAGCATCAATGCACCATAAATAATAAGGAAAACACTAATACCAATGGCTAACCCGTAACTATTTCCGAAAACAGCATTCATGTCTACAAAAATCGATAGTATACCAAACCCGATAAAGAAAAATAAGATTCCAAAAAGTGTTGCATACATGATTTTTTTAAATCGAGTTGTCACTCTAATAATACGTGATGAATATAAAAATAACATCACAAAGAAAATTGCAGTGGTTGCAATAATGGCTGCATAAGGTGCACCAGGAACAAAGGTGTTTGCAATCATCGTAATCATCGCAAGTAAAATACCTTCTGCTGCAGCATATACGAAACTCATCGGCATCGCGAGCGTTGGTACAAATGAAGCGATCAGTATTGCAATAAGCGCAACAATGATAGAACCAATAAGTAATCCCATAAATGTTTCAGCGGGTAAACTTGTAATCGCATAAAAACCAGTTAATACGGCAACACCTAATAAAATGAATGTTTTTAATGTGATGCCTCTGTAAGATGCTGTTTCTGCAGTTTCATATGTTACAGATCTTTCAATGTTAGCAAATACTGGATTTGAAGAACGCATGTTTGATACCTCCTAAAATTACAATCATATTATATAAGAAACCCTTTTAAAGTGCAAACAATCCTTGCTCTTTCTCATCATTTTCGACAATGAGTTCATCGAAAGCGCCATAGGTTTCCATCTTCGCAAAAACCGTTTGATTGATTCTTGTTCTAACTTTAACATCTTCTTTAGATGTAAAGGGATTTTCTAAGCGTGTTTGGATAATTCCACTCGCAACGTTATCACCTAATCCATCAATGGAGATAAAAGGCATCCTTAATCCATTTTCTTCCATTACAAACGTTTTTGAATCGGATTTATTGATGTCTACTTTTTTAAAATGAAAACCTCTTAATGTCATTTCATAAGCAACATGAAGCGTTGTGAGTGTGGACTGTTCATTTGCGGTTAAATAATTTTTAGCAAGTAATTCTTTAATTCCATTTTTTAGTGCAAGTGGTCCTGCAAGCATTTTTTCATAATCAAATTTATCAACACGTTTTGAAAAATAAGCACTATAAAACAAGAGTGGGTCATGAACTTTAAACCAAGCGATACGTAATGCCATAATGACATATGCCGTTGCGTGTGCTTTCGGAAACATATACTTAATTTGTTGACATGACCAAATATACCACTCAGGAACACCTGCAAGTCTCATTTCAGATTCATAACTTAACCATGCTTGAGGATCTTTAGAGGGTTTTCCTTTTCTAACAAACTCCATGATTTCAAACGCTTTTAATGGTTCAAGACCAAATTCAATCAACTGAACCATAATATCATCACGGCAACCTATGATTTGGTCAATATCGATACCTCCATATGAGGTTGATCCTCTGACTAAATCTTGCGCATTTTTAAGCCATACATCTGTACCATGTGACAGCCCTGAAACTTTCACGAGTCCAGCGAATGTTTTTGGTTTAATGTCTGAAAGCATTTGTCTTGTAAATTGAGTATTGAATTCAGGTATGGCAAAAGATGCAATTTCGCTCATTAAATCTGCTTTTGAAACACCTATGATTTCAGTACCATGAAACATCTTCATCACTTCTTTATCATCTAGGGGGATATCTTTTGCATCGTCAAACGGATATTTATCAGGATACTTTTGTACATGGTCCATTAGAAATTTAATCATGGTTGGATCATCATGCCCTAAAATATCAAGTTTTAATAAATTTGATTCAAATGCATGATAATCATAATGTGTTGTAAACCAATCATTATCCGTATTATTTGCTGGATATTGAATTGGAGTCACGTCATAAATATCGTAGCCCTCAGGAACAACAATAATGCCACCTGGATGTTGTCCTGTTGAACGTTTTACACCTTCAATATTTTTGGCCATGCGTTCGATTTGTGCTGGTCTTTTTTCTAAATGATGGTCTTCTAAATAACCCTTCACATAGCCATATGCGTTTTTTTCAGCAATGGTTTGAATGGTACCTGCTCTATAAGCTTGAGAATCACCAACAAGCATTTTTACATAGTCATGTGCTTTTGATTGATATTCACCACTAAAATTTAAATCAATGTCTGGAATTTTATCGCCATTAAACCCTAAAAAGGTCTCAAATGGAATATCATGACCATCTTTTAGTAATTTTTCTTGACAAACCGGACATAGAGCATCTGGTAAATCAAACCCCGCATAGACATGTTCAAAAAGATCTTGAAAATCTTTTTCGAATTCTGCAAATCCGTGTTGTTGGTATTCTTCTTCCGTTAATTTAAATGCTGTGAAATGACCTTTTTTACAACGGTAATGGGGTTTTAAAGGATTGACTTCGGTAATATTTAAAAGTGTGGCGACAAGTGATGACCCAACAGATCCTCTTGAACCCACTAAATAGCCTTCATCTAAAGAATTTTTAACAAGTAAATGTGACATATAATAGATGGAAGCAAACTGGTTTTCAATGATGTTTTTTAATTCACGTTCAATACGTTTTTCAACTAAAGGATGTGGTTTATCTCCATATTGTCTCGTTTTTTGTAGGTCAACAAGTCGTTTTACTTCGTTTTCAATACTTGGTATGTTGATTTTTTGACTGAACGCATCATCTTGAATCGCAATTAATCCAGAAGGAAAAAGTTGAATGATATCAATTCGGTCGTTTAATTTATTCGTTTCTTCAACAACAACACGTTCAGCATCGACACCTAAAAATGAAAATGCTAAAAGCATGTCATCTGTGGTTCTAAAATGAAGTTTTGGTTTGACATCGTAGCGCTTTAAATCGTGAATACCACCGCCGACTTGTGGTGTTGAAATATAAATATCGCGATACATATGATCTTCAGGATTTAAGTAATGCACATCTCCAGTCGCGATGACAGGAATAGAAAGTTTAGTCGCTGTATCAACGATCTTTTTAATGGTTACTTGAATAATTTCTTTTCCACCCTCACCAATTTGATCAATGAGGTGTAAATACGCTTCTGGTGGCTGAACTTCAACATAATCATAAAAAGACATCACTTTTTCTAATGCATGAGGTGATTTATTAAGTGCAGTTTCAAATACTTCACCTTTATAACATCCTGAGCCAATTAATAGTCCTTCTCGGTACATTTCAATGACTTGTTTTGAAGTTCTAGCGCCTTTGTGATAAAAAGAGGTGAGTGCATGAGAAACGATTTTATATAAATTTTTTAGTCCTTTTTGTTGCTGAACAAGAATATTCACATGAAAAGGGATCATGTATTTATAATACATATCTGTTTCGTTCATTTTTAAATAGTCTTGAGTGGTAAGATATCCTTTTTTTGAAAATTGTTGCATCATCGCAAGCCAAATTTCAGCAGTCACGCGTGCATCATCTTCGGCTCGGTGATGAGCTTCTTGTTTGATTTTAAAATGTTTAGCAACCGCTTTTAAGTTAAAGGATTTTAATTCATCTTCATAATGAAGTCTTGCAAGCATTAATGTATCCATAAATCCAATATACGAAATGGCTAAATCATACATAGTTGCTTTTGATTCAATAAAATCAATATCAAAGGTTGCATTGTGTGCAACCATCATAGCCCCTTTACTAAATGCTAAAAACGAAGTTAGTGCTTCTTTGATTTCTGGTTGCCCTTGAACCATTTCATCGGTGATACCTGTGAGTGTTGTCGTAAATTCTGAAAGTGATCTTTTTGGATCAATAAATTGTTGATACGTTTCTGTAATACTTCCATTTTTAACTTTAACAGCAGCAATTTCTATGATCTCATCATGAGTAACACTTAATCCAGTGGACTCAATATCAAAAACAACGTATGTTAATGATTTCATGTCTGTATTTTCAATTTTTGTTTGTATAACTTTAAATTGATTCGCATCAACACTTGATAATTCTGTTCCAAAAATTGGTTTAATGCCTGCTTTTCTTGCTGCAGTATCTAAATCAGGAAAGCCATAGACACCGTCATGATCAGTAATTGCAATCGCTTTATGACCCCATGATTTTGCTTGTTTGACGTAATCATGAATACTTGTGATACCATCCAAATTACTCATGGTTGAATGCGTATGAAATTCGATGCGTTTGTGTTTTGCGTCATCTTCACGTGTTTTATTTTTTCGATCTAAGAAAAGCATTTTTTTAGACATGATGTTGATATCTCTATCAAAACTATCATATTGGAAATAACCTGTCACTTGAAGATAATGGCCTTCTTTGATGGATAATGCAAATGTTTCATCTTTAGGATTAGATACAAAACTTTTTACTTTAATCGCGTCTTCTTCATCTGCAATAATCATTGTAAGAAGTTTTGTCTTTGTAAGTGATTTGAGCTCTACTTTTCTAACTTGGCCTTCAATGATACAATCCGTTTGACCATGTTCATTACGGTACTGATCAAATCGATATTGATCCATTGGAATTTCTGAGATTTTAATTGCTTCAGGTGAATGTTTTACAGTGAATTTATTACTATCTACTTCGGGAATGTCTTTTTTGTATTGAATTTTTTTATCATTGATAACATCAAGTTGTTTTTTCTCATTTTCAATGACAGCACTAGCCTTAGGTAATGCCTTTTTGATTTCTAGTTCAAGCTGATGATTTAAGCCATACGTTAAAAACATTGTCTCTAATTGCTTAAAATGTTGCTTAATGTATGAAGATTCTTCATCGACATAAAAGGTAATTGTTTGATTTTCAATTTGAAATTCAAAATGCTTTAATGCACCTGCACTTGGTTTTTGTTTTTGATATTCATGAATAATTGTTTGAATATATTTTCTAAGTAAAGGTTCTTCTATCTCGTAATGATGATAAAAATTTACATCGATACGTGAAATCACACTGACTTTAAAATATACTTGAAGATACGATTCAAAAGACATTAAGTGATGGATATCAACAGGTGATAACACATCGATATAAAAATGCCATGTTTTATTTTTTGAATCCACTTCAACTTTTTGTAGCTCTAATAAAGGAAGTACATTGGGTGGTAAATCAATTTGCGTTTTAAAAACATTAAACTTTTCCAACGGACGCGCCTCCTTTAAATTGTTTGTAAAAACTTACATAATAAAAATAGGTGATAAGTAAACTGAAAAATTGCAGTGCTTCAAACTGAAATAAAATCGTTAACATATTAAAAACAGCATAAGAACTTGATAAGTAAAGACCAATTTTAAATCGTTTTTTAAAATGCAATGTTGATTTAAAGATTGAAAATGACATTAATAAAGTTAGGAAAAGAGTAATGAATATATAATCAAATAGCGCACTTAAAAATAGTGAAAAGCCATAAATAATCGAAATCATACCTACAGATTCGATGAAATTCTCTATATACCTAGTGAATGCTGAAACGGATTGTATCGATTGATCATTAAAATCAATAAATAAATTTGAATCATAGGAGCTGAATGCAATCTCTTGATCAGATATTTGCATGGACATACCTGATTCTAAAAACTGAATTTGAATTTGATAACTGATTGCATCGTTATTGATGAATCTGAAGATATCAAATGTAAAATCGATGTCCTCTTCAATCGTTAACATACCATTTTCAATGGTGTTATTTTTCAAAAACATTTCTTTTTGAACTGTCTCATAAAATTGAGAATACCTTGAATCATCAATGACACCTTGAAAACTAAGTATGAATAAACTCGGTAAAAACGTGATAAAAATTAAGAGCATCATATATAAAAAAACGACACCTTTTGAGTCATTTATATATGTTAAAATTTGTCTTGGTTGGCGTAAAATCAATATTAAACGGTTGATCACAGCTGTTCTCCAATACCCTTATATTATAGCATAAAACCCTTAATAAAATCAGAGGTGTTGTGATATAATTTTAAAGAAAAAACATAATACTTTTATAAAGCGATTTCAAGCGAGGCTTTATGCATAAAGCACTTTTACATCTTAATCATACACTTATCAAATCACTTATAACTGAAGATGATATTGTTGTAGATATGACATGTGGTAATGGTTTTGATACCGAATTTTTAGCACAATTTTCAAAACATGTTTATGCTTTTGATATCCAGATTGAAGCTCTACATAATACAAAATCACGGTTATCAGGATATCAAAACATCACATTCATTCACGATTCTTTTGAACATGTTTCTAATTATATTCAAGATGTTAAGCTCTATGTCTTTAATCTTGGCTATTTACCAGGTGGAGATAAATCGGTAACAACTAAAAAAGAAATCACATTAAAGACAATTATCGAATTGCATGAAGCAATCATGAAAGGCTCTCATATCATCATCATGTCTTATGTTGCTCATGATGAAGGATTATTAGAGTATACCTCGTTACATAATTATTTTATTGAAAAAAAGTCATATCAAATTTATGAAACAAAAGCACTTCATTATCCTCTTGCACCAGTAGTATTATGGATACAAAAAAAAGATTCGAAATAATCGAATCTTTTTTTATTCCTTAACGATTAAAATGATGTTTAATACGGTCATAAAGTTGAGGATTTCTTTTTTCTAACATGTCCATTCTATCTTCAAATCGATCATGTGTTCTTTGAATAAATAATCCATACAACCCTTCGACTGCGATGTTTTCATTTTCTAAATCAACTAAGAATGCTTCTTGAATCACTGTAATATCTGCTTGAATTTCTAACTTAATAGCTTCTAGTTGATCAATATAAGTTTGTTTTGAAGCCTCATCTGCATTCCTTAAGTTACCAATGATTGATCTAACATCATCTTGATATGTTTCTTTAACTGCTTGAATTTGTGGCATATATGTTTCTTTTAACGCATCTAATGTTGCTTTGATGTCTTCATTTGCATCAATCAAAACTTGATTTAAACTTGTTAAGTAGACGTCTAAATCCTCATCACTCGAGTTTTTAATTGTTTCAACGATTGTATCAAAGTCATAGGTATCATCATAAGTTGCTACAGTGATTGCGAGAATATATTGATCAACTTCAATCTCAAGCAGTGTCGCTTGTTCTAAAATATCTTCTTTAATAGATTCCCCTAATCCAATAAATAATAAGGGTCCACGATTTCCTCTTAATCCTCTCATTCGGTAAGTGTGATCATTATAGTCTTGATCATCTAAATCCATAGCAAGTTCCATAAATAATTCTGTTTCTCTAGCTGAAGTATTAAGTGAAAACACAGCCACTGCAAGTAAACTGATTCCTAAAACAATCATGATCGAATATATTATTTTTTTCATAATTTTCTCCTTTTTTTACTTTCATTTATAATACGTTTTTGATGATGTTTTTATTGGTTTTCATTAAAACCCATTTGATTTCTTTGAAATTGATATTCAAAAACATCTCCATCATCTGTCATTCCTTTTACAATTAATGACATCCCTTGGTGCATCACAAAAGAAACATCATAACGACCACTTGATTGTCTTAATTCATCTGAAATGATATAAGTTACTTCTATTTTTCTTCTCACTGGTAAGTAATGAATTGTTAATTCAATGTTTTTCTCATCACGGCTATAGTGAAGTAGTAGCGTCGGTTGATTCAGATTATTTCTTAACAATTGGTAATTAAAGATAATATTTTCTTGACCTTCTTTGATAATCGAAACTACAAACATTTTTTCTAAGCCATCATAACTCACATTCAGTTGTTTTGTTTCTGTTGACGCTGAAAGATGTAAGGTATGATGCTGATTTTTAAATTCTGTATATCCTGTTAATTCTGTTTCATTAAATTTAGCTTGGAACTCAAAGACATCTTGATTAAAATTCTTATACCTTTTTTCTACTTCGATTTCAAATGATTGTTGAGGTTGATTTATTCTATCAAATGTCACAACATATTTTTCTTTATTTGTTATGAATTCATGTCTTTGAACAATCTTATTTTGAGTTAATACTAAATTTTCTAACATTCTCATATAAGTGAGCATGTACTGAATTTCTTCATCAATATCAAGTTGATCTTGTACCGACATGGATAACGGTAAGTTTTCATCGTCATTTATTTCTAAATACGTATCAATGAAACCAGCAGAAATTCCTAAAACTTCTTCATACTCACTAAAAGCATATATTTGAGAAGAAACTTGTTGGTAACTAAAGACACTCACACCTAAGATTAAGATGATAAATGCAGAAAATTGTAAGACAAAAGAAGGTCTTTTCTTGAAAATAATGTTTTCATATCCTTTTGAATGCGGAAGTTGATCGATGATTGCTTTTGACACATCTGGAATATGTGCTTTTTTAATATGCGTTCTAAGTTGTTTTTTTAGATTCATGTTTCATAACCTCCTTCATTGTTTTCATTGCTTTTTGATAGCGCCATAATACGGTTCCAAGTGGCATATCAATGATGACTGAAATATCTTTAAATATCATATTTTCAATCACGTGCATGTAAACGATGTCTTTATCCTGAGCTTCCAGATGATTCAGTAACCATAAATAATCTTTATCTATTTGATGTTCATCTAGTGCATGATACACAGTGATTTCATCAAAAGTCACGGGTTGCGTTTTTCTTAAATGATCGATTGCTAAGTTTCTTGCCATCGTTGTTAAATAACTGATCACCTGCTTAGAAATATCGATATCTTGAATTTTATTTAAAAACTTCATATAAACTTCTTGTATCAAGTCTTCAACGAGCATCGTATCTTTTATATATTTTTTTAAGCTGAAAAACACTTGTTTATATGTCAAGTGGTAAAAATCGTCAAATTGTTCAAATTGACCTTTTTGAAAGGATAAAATGTAGGTTTCAATTGTTGGCATGTAAGTTCCTTACATATATATTACGTCAAAAAGTAGGTATTTATTGGTAAAAATAAAAAAATAGACACAAAGTGTCTATTTTGCAACAATATTAACAAGTTTATTAGGAATCACAATGACTTTATATATTTGTAAACCTTCTAAATGTTTCATCACATTGGATTCTTCTTTAGCAAGATTTTCTAATACTTCTTTATCCGTATCTCTATCCACTTGGAGTTTTCCTCTTAATTTGCCGTTCACCTGTATCGCAATTTCAACAAATGATGCTAATGTTTTTGCTTCATCATACGTTGGAAATTCTGAATACATCAGTGGTTCGTGATAGTGTAACTCGATTTCGTTTAATTCTTCAGTAAGATGAGGACATATTGGATTCAAACATTTTAAGAAGTTTCTTGCTTGATTTCTTCCAATTTTTTGATGTTTATAAACCTCATTCACAAAAATCATCATTTGACTAATCGCTGTATTAAATGCAAGTTTTTCATAATCCTCGGTTACTTTTTTAACCATTTGATGATAACTCATTTCAAGTGCTTCTTGATCGTCTTCAACGACAAATTCAAACATTCTAAAGACACGATCTAAAAATTTTCTCGCACCATTAAGACCTTCTGAAGACCATGGTTTATCGGCATCAAGTGGACCTAAAAACATTTCAAATAGACGTAGTGCATCTGCGCCATACGTTTCAATTACATCATCAGGATTGACAGTATTCCCTAACGATTTACTCATTTTTAAATGATCTTCACCTAAAATCATCCCTTGATTAAATAGTTTTGTAAAAGGTTCTTTTACTGAAACATAACCAAGATCAAATAAAAACTTTGTCCAAAAACGCGCATAAAGTAAATGTCCAACTGCATGTTCAGTCCCACCAATATATAAATCCACAGGTAAATAATACTCGAGTATTTCTTTTGCTTCTTTAGAATCTAAAGGCACCATACCAAGAGGTCCTTTAAGTAAATATCCTATGAAATACCAAGAACTTCCTGCAAGTTGTGGCATGGTATTTGTATCACGACGAACGGATTTGCCATCATAATTGGTATATACCCAATCTTTTGCATTCACAAGTGGGCTTTCGCCAGTACCACTTGGAATAATATTATCCATGATTGGTAAAACAAGTGGTAAATCTTCATCTTTTAATAAGTGAATTTGATCTTGCTCATCAAATACAACCGGAAATGGTTCTCCCCAATAACGTTGTCTTGAAAAGACCCAATCTCTCATTCTATAAGTCGTATTCGCGTAACCTATGTCATGTTGATCTAAATATGTAATCATTTTCTTTATGGCATCTTGATTGTAAAGTCCGTCTAAAAAGTCAGAATGAATATGCTTGCCGTCTCCAGAAAATACGCTATCTTCATCATGTTCAATCACTGATACAATATCTAAATCAAACCTTTTTGCAAATGCATAATCTCTTTCATCATGCGCTGGAACTGCCATGATTGCACCAGTTCCGTATTGTGGTAAGACATAATCAGCAATCCAAATTGGAATCTTTTTATGGTTCACAGGATTAATCGCAAACGCACCAGTAAACACGCCTGTTTTTTCTTGCTCTTGATTTCTTTCGATATCTAATTTTTGTTTTGTTTTTTCGATGTATGCTTTGACATCTGCCATTTCATCATCACTCGTGATATGTAATACCATTGGATGTTCTGGGGCGAGTACCATATAAGTTGCTCCGAATAAAGTATCTGGACGTGTTGTAAAAACTTGAATGGTTTCATGATACTGATGGACTTTAAAATCAACCATCGCACCTACTGATTTACCAATCCAATTACGTTGCATATCTTTTAAATACTCTGGCCAGTCAAGAAGATCTAAATCTTCAAGTAAACGATCTGCATAACTTGTGATTTTTAATACCCATTGACGCATCGCTTTTTTAACAACAGGGTGATGTCCTCTTTCAGAATACATCTTACCGTTTTCATTGACGATTTCATCATTGGCTAAAACAGTACCTAATGCCTCACAAAAATTCACTTCGACATCTTTTAAGACTGCGAGGCCGTTTTCATATAGCTTTTTAAAAATCCACTGCGTCCAGTGAAAGTACTCTGGATCCGATGTCGCAAGTTCTCTATCCCAATCAATCCCTTTACCAGCTCTAATCATTTGGCTTTTAAAATTTTTAATGTTTTCATACGTAAACGTTTTAGGATCTTTACCGGTTTTTAATGCATATTGTTCAGCTGGAAGTCCAAAAGCATCCCAACCCATGGGATGCATCACGTTATAGCCTTGCATACGTTTCAATCTAGAAATAATATCTGTTGCTGTATAGCCTTCAATATGTCCGACATGAAGACCGGCAGCACTTGGATATGGAAACATATCTAACACATAATATTTTTGTTGATGTGGGTTCACATTCGACTTGAATATTTTTTGTTCAAGCCAGCGCTTCTGCCACTTTGTTTCAATGATTTTAGGATCATAACTTCTCATGCATGTCAACTCCTTGCTAACATGACTTATTATACAAAAAAAAACGACTTTTTAAAAGAAAAAAGGCGATTGCTCGCCTTTTTTTATTATTTGTTTTCTTCTAAATAACGAACAATGTCGCCAACTGACTTGATGGCTTGTGCTTGTTCATCAGAAACTGAAACTTCAAATGTGTCTTCTATTTTCATGATAAGCTCAACTGCATCAATAGAATCAGCACCTAAATCTTCAGATAATCTTGCTTCCATTGTAATGAGGTTAGCATCTACGCTTAACTCTTCAACAATGATGTCTTTGACTTGATCAAATACCATGTTATTTCCTCCTTATAAGGTTAACATTGTTATTATATATAAAAGGTTGTATTTTGTCAACGAATTATGATTCTATATAAACTTGATCACGTTGTTCTTTGTGTCGACCATATAGTTTGGTAAGCATGGCAATTTTACGTTGTAATTGAATCGTAAAATCTTTGTGAAGTGTTCGATAACGCCAATTCTTCCCGATTGTAGAAGGTTCATTCATTCGACCAGCATCTCCTAGTTCTAAATAATCTTGAAAAGGAATGATGGCAATTTTAGAAGGACATTTCAACGTCTCTTTGATTAACCCATACGTGACACTTTCACGGGATCCAGTATTGGTATATCTTAAAACATGTCTTTTTGTTTGTGCATCTAAATGTTTAAACCAAGATTTTGTTGTTTCATTATCATGGGTTCCTGTATACGCAACTGAATTTTTTGAAAAACCATGGGGTAATGATGCATTATTACTCTCATCAAATAGTGCAAACTGTGTGAGTTTCATTCCAGGAAAACCAGTATTTTTTAATAGTTCTATGACACCTTGGGTCATACGACCTAAATCTTCTGCGATAATATTTAACTGACCTAAACGTGCTTTTATGGCTTCAAATAGAGCATAACTTGGACCATCTAACCACTGACCGTTTCTAGCTGTCTTTTCCGTTGCTGGAATACTGTAGTAATGTTCAAATCCAATAAAATGATCTATTCGAATCATGTCATAAAGTTTGGATTGTAATGTCATTCGAGCGACCCAAAAATCATAGTTTGTCTCTTTTAAATAACCCCAGTTATAAAGTGGATTTCCCCATAGTTGCCCATCTTCAGAAAATCCATCTGGTGGAACACCTGCAACATGTGTCATTTCTCTTTCTTGATTTAACTGGAAGACTTCAGGTTGTGTCCAAACTTCAGTTGAATCATAAGCGAGATAAATTGGAATATCACCTATGATTTGAATACCTTTTTTGTTTGCATATGTTTTCAAAGTCAACCACTGTTGATATGCTTTAAATTGAAGGAACTTATGAAATTCAATATCTTCTTTTAATAGGTCAAGATAATATGTGAGTGCATAATCGTAACGCATTTTTATATCTTCTGGCCATAAATTGAAAGACTGTCCAGCAAAAAATGTTTTAAGGGACATAAACATTGCATAGTCATCTAGCCAAGATGCATGTTGATTTATGAATCGTGTATATGCTTTATTTCTCTCAAAATGATGAAATGCTTTTTTTAAAATTGGCAAACGGTCTTGATAGAGTGCACCATAATTAATATCTTTTGGATTCGGTTTGTGCATGATGATGTCTTTTTTGGTAAGTAATCCTTCTTCAATTAAAAGATCTAAATCAATAAAATAATGATTCAGTGCATTACCAGAAAATGTTTGATAGGGTGAATCCCCATAAGAGGTTGGTCCTAAAGGTAGGATTTGCCAGTATGACTGTTTAGATTTTTTTAAAAAATCAATAAATTGATACGCACCATCACCAAAAGAACCAATACCATAAGGTCCTGGTAAACTTGATATATGAAGCAAGATGCCACTTTGACGCATATTTTCCTCCGATGTATCCCTTGATACCGTGGATATTGTAGCACAAACATTCAAAAAAATAAATAATGTTAGCGGTTTCATAATCTTTTATGAATACGTATTCATAAGCATGATATAATTGATTGGAAGAGGAAAATATGAATAAACACGCAATTTTTCATCAAGCTAAATCTCATTTAAGTTATGCCTATGACCAAAATAACCTTCATCTTTTACTTCAAACAGATAAAGTTGATGATTTTTCTGTTTCTATTATATATGGTGACCCTTTTGAATGGAAAGACATTGATGGTCAATTTAGTTGGGTTCATGATATTCATAAGATGGAAAAAAGATATACTGATGATTTATTTACATACTACTTTATAAATATACAACCTCAACATAAAAGAGTAAAATATGCTTTTTTAATTACTTCTGATAACCAATCTTATCTATATGGAACACAAGGTATTAAAGAAATCTATGATGGCGTTTTGTTTAAAACGTACGATTTAAGTCATTACTTTAATTTTCCGTATTTAAATCATGAAGATGTAATGGATACACCATCTTGGTCAAAAAATATGGTTTGGTATCAAATCTTTCCTGATCGTTTTTATACTGATCATGAAAAAGCAGATTGGTCCATTGAAAATGTGACTAACGATCTTCAAATGGGAGGGAATTTAA
>JAURNN010000047.1 GCA_030830185.1 Bacillota bacterium
ATTGCCAATTTAGTTACTTTCTTTAACTTCTTGAATTTTGCGATTGCATTATGGCTATTAAGTATTGGTGCTGAGTTTGCGAACTTTTTCTTTTTAGGTGCGGTATCAGCAAACATTGCGATTGGTATCATTCAAGAAATTAGAGCTAAAAAAATGATTGATAAACTATCATTGTTATCTGCACCAACAGCAAATGTTGTTAGAGATAAGGGTGATTATGAAATATCAGTATCGAATGTTGTTATTGATGATATTTTATATTTAAACTCAGGTAAACAAATCGCAGCGGATTGTGTTGTAAGAGAAGGAATTTTAGAAGTTAATGAATCTTTACTTACTGGAGAATCTGATCCGATACTAAAAAGAAAAGGCGATACATTGTATTCAGGTAGTTATGTTGTTTCTGGATCATGTTATGCTCAAGTCACAGCAATTGGTCAAGATATTTATATTCAAAAATTAACGTCTCAAGCTAAGGTTTATCAAAAACCAAAATCAGACTTACTCGCATCTCTAAAAATCATCATTCGTACCGTAGCAGCAATCATCGTTCCACTTGCTGGATTGCTCTTTTACACAATGACTACCAATACAGATTTAGCATACGAAGATATCGTAAAAGCAACAACAGGTGCAATGATTGGAATTATTCCTTCAGGACTCTTCTTGCTTACAAGTATGGCACTTGCTGTTGGGGTCATCAGACTTGCTCAAAATAATACACTCGTTCAAGAACTTTACTGTATAGAAATGCTTGCACGTGTTGATATGTTATGTCTAGATAAAACAGGCACCATCACTGATGGTACAATGAGTGTCCACTCCACTGTTGAATTAGAACCTTATGACAAATTAAGTGTCAAAAATATTGTTTCAGCAATGATTAACGCACTCAATGATACAAACTTAACCTCTCAGGCGTTATCCGATCGATTTGGAACTGCAAAACGCATTAGACATAAAAATACGATACCATTTTCAAGCTCTAGAAAATTTTCAGCTGTTGAATTTGAACGATTTGGTACATTTGTTTTAGGTGCACCTGAATATGTATTAAAAAATCATTATCCTGAAAGTATTAAAGTTCAAGTCAATCAGTTTGCTGAAGAAGGATTTAGAGTATTATGTATCGCTCGAACAGATGAAGTGATTACTGATGATTATACATTTAAATCATTAATTCCTGTATCATTAATTACGATTGAAGATACAATTCGTCCTGATGCAGAAGAAACCATTCGCTATTTTAAAGAAAATCAAGTTGGTGTTAAAGTCATTTCAGGAGATAATCCTGTGACAGTATCAAAAATTGCTCAACGTGTTGGTATTGTTGATGCTGATAAATACATCAGTTTAGAGGGTTTATCCGATAAAGATGTCGTAAGAGCAGCAGCGAGATACACGATATTTGGACGCGTTTCACCAGGTCAAAAGAAATTACTAATAGAAGCACTTAAAAACAATGGACATACCGTTGCGATGACAGGCGATGGTGTGAATGACATTTTAGCATTAAAAGAAGCAGATACTTCTATCGCAATGGCCTCAGGAAGTGAAGCAGCAAGAAATGTTTCACACTTAGTATTACTCGATTCTAACTTTTCTTCAATGCCTAAAGTTGTATCAGAAGGTAGACGAGTAATTAATAACGTTCAAAAAGTAGCAGTTTTATTTTTAACAAAAAATATTTTTACGCTATTATTAATTATAATCGCAATTGCGAGACGAGGTGTCTATCCAATCCAACCAAGTCAACTTATTTTAATTGATTATTTAGTGATTGGTATCCCTGCTTTAATCTTAGCTTTAGAAGCAAACAACAAACGTGTTGAAGGAAATTTTTTACTCAATGTTATTAAAAAAGCACTTCCTGGCGCACTTGTTGTTATGATTAATAGTTTAATTGTTTTTGGACTAGCAACAGTACTTGGTATGAATCAACTTCAAACATCTACCATTATTGTGATTTCAGCAACCTTTACCTCATTACTCGTATTATTAAGATTATCATTACCATTTAACCGCGTAAGAGGAACTGTCTTTGTATTAATGATTATTGCATTTGTGGCATCCATTATTTTCTTACCAAGTTTCTTTAATTATGCACCATTCTTTAGTCAAGAATTTTATCCAGTAGATCCACTCACGATTCCACAAATTTTATTATTACTATCGATTTCTCAAGCAGCATTTCCGATGATGTATATCTTATCTAATATGACGCGTTGGATAAAAGAAGTTGTTGCTTCAATGATTAATAAAATTTCTGAACTTCAATAAAAAAAGCGCATGAAGCGCTTTTTTTAAAAGGTTTGTTTCAAATGTTTAACGGATTTTAGTTAAAAAATTATTTATAATGAGGTTATGATGTTTATTTACAGTAAAAATGTTGTATTAGAAGCGCTTAAAGCAAATCGTAAAATACATAAAATTATGATTGAATATCGATTTTCAGATAAAACGATTTTAAAACAAATTGAACAAAAAAACATTGTTTTAGAAAAAGTGGATAAAGGACATTTAAATAATATTTCAAACCATTCATTGCATCAAGGGATTGTTGCTGATGTTGAACCATATTCATACACAAAATTAGAAGATATCCTTCACATACAAAACGCAAAGTTTTTAATTTTAGATTCTATCGAAGATCCTCATAACTTAGGTGCCATCATTCGTAGCTCAGATGCAATGGGAATAACAGCAATTATCATGAGTCAAAAACAACAAGTGCCTTTAACCTCTACGGTTGCAAGAGTATCAACAGGTGCCATTGAATATGTTCCAATTGTACTCGTCCCACAATTATTTAAAGGAATTACCCAAATGAAAGAAGCGGGTATTAAAATATTTGGAACCGACATGGATCATGCAAAACATTATGAAACCGTCTCTTATGAGGGTCGCGTAGGTATTATATTAGGAAATGAAGGTAGTGGTATACGTGCCTCTATTAAACCACTCGTTGATGAAATGATTATGATTCCAATGAAAGGACACGTGCAATCATTAAACGTAAGCGTTGCGGCTGCACTATTAATGAACGCACTAACAAAATAAATCCCCATGTTTTATATGAACGATTATGAAATCATTTATATGATTAAATACAACCATGATGAGTATGCATTTGCGTTCATGTTAAAAAAATATGAAAGATTTATTTGGAAAAAAATTCATTCGATGTATGTTTTCGAGGATGAAAAGATAGATTTTTTTCAAGAAAGTATGATTTTATTAAACAAGGCCATTCAAACATTTGATGAATCCTTTAATAAAACATTTACAAAATATTTCGAATTAATACTTATAAGAAAACTAATTGCACTTAAAAAAGAGACAAAACAGTATGTATTAAGAGAAGCAACATTTTTTTATCAAATAGAATCACCAGAAACACAAACAGAACACATAGAACTATTTTTTGAAGATCATAACAAAAGCATGGTCTATCAATATTATTTTGAAAATAAAAGGTCAATTGAGTATATTTCTCAAACATTACAACTAACTAAAAAACAAGTCTATAACATCATTTATCAGATCAAACAAAAAATAAAAAAAATGAATAATTAAAAAACATTTTAAAATGATTGACTCAAGTTAGATAACGTGTTAAAATACTCATACATTGACCACAGGAGTGGTTTTTTAATGCGTAAAAAAATTATTTTAATTTGCAGTGTTTGCTTGCATAGAAACTACACAATAACTAAATCAGCAACAACCACTGATCGTATGTCAATCAGTAAGTACTGTACCTACTGTAACACACACACAATTCACAAAGAAACGAAATAGAGGTGTATATTTTATGGCTATCAAAGTAAAAAATACTGAAGAAAAATCAAAATTACTAGAAGTTCTCACCAAGGAATATAAGTGGGAAAATTTATTATTAGGTGTTCTTGCGACTATTTCAGCAGGACTTGCTTTAATGATTATTAGTGGCAATCCACTTCTTCAAATTAACCCAAACTTTCCAATTTTAGGAACAGAACCTAACGGAACTATTTTCTCATGGGTGCTTCTCGTGATCTCAATGTTTGGACTTGTCCTCGTCATTTATCCGTTTTTTATTCCAGCTGTCCCAGAACTTAAAAAAATTGTCTGGCCTTCACGTTCAAAATTCATTGATCAGTCAACGAGAACAATTATATTTTTATTAATCTTAACACTTGTTATCTTATTATTTAACTTCTTAATACTTAATTTATTAGGAGACATCCTATGAACCAACAGCAACGTTGGTACATCATTCAAACATATTCTGGGTATGAAAATTCTGTTAAAGAAGACTTATTAAGACGTGTCGATTCGATGGGTATGAATGACTTTATTTTCAGTGTGATTGTTCCAGAAGAAACCATCATTGAAAAAAAAGAAAACGGAAAAGAAAAAGAAAAAATCAAACAACTTTATCCAGGGTACGTCTTTGTTGAAATGATTGTGACGGATGAATCTTGGTTTGTTGTAAGAAATACACCGCGTGTAACTGGTTTCTTAGGATCTTCAGGTGGAGGAACAAAACCAGTTCCACTAGCAGCTGAAGAGATTAAACAAATCTTATTAAAAATCGGTGTCATTTCTAAACCTAAATATGATCAATTGCTTGATAAACACGTTGAAATTCTATCAGGAGCATATCAAGGTATTAAAGGAAAAGTATCTCAAGTAGACAATGATCAAGCAAGAGTTGTTGTTGAAATTGACCTCTTTGGTCGCGCAACACCAACTGAAATTGATGCACACGAAGTGAAAGTCATAGAATCCTAATAATTTTCGTTGACAACCGCATCTATTCGTGATAATATTACTTCGCATGTTTTAAAACACACCATAGTGGAAGACGAAGTCAAACCACATACTTATGCAAAAGAAGGAGGATGTGTTCATGGCTAAAAAAGTTGTAAAACAATTAAAGCTACAAATTCAAGCAGGAAAAGCAACCCCTGCGCCACCAGTAGGTCCAGCGCTCGGTCAAGCTCAAGTTAATATTCCAGCCTTTTGTTCTCAATTCAATGAAGCGACAAAAGATCAAATGGGATATATGATTCCTGTTGTCATCTCAGTATATGATGACCGTACATTTACATTTGTAACAAAAACACCACCAGCAAGTGACCTGCTTAAAAAAGCAGCAAACATTACTAAAGGTGCAAAAAATGCACTTAAAGAAAAAGTTGGGTCCGTTACAAAAGCACAATTACGTGAAATCGCTGAACTCAAAATGCGTGACTTAAATGCGTATGATGTAGAAGCAGCAATGAACATTATTGCAGGTTCTGCCCGCAATATGGGTATTACAATAAAAGAATAATGGATCTAAATTGTGGGAGGATATCCCGCTAGACCACATTTGGAGGATAAGCATGAAAAGAGGTAAAAAATACCTTGAAGCCGTTAAACTTTACGACAAAAATAAATTATATGTCGCAGAAGAAGCAGTAGGGCTGGTAAAAAAGACGTCAATTACAAAATTTGACGCATCTGTCGAAGTCGCATTTAGACTTAATCTTGACCCACGTCAAGCAGAACAAAATTTAAGAGGTGCCATCGTCTTACCACATGGTACAGGTAAAACACAACGTGTTGTTGTCATTGCTGATGGTGAAAAAATCAAAGAAGCTGAAGCTGCAGGTGCAGATCGTGCTGGAGATGATGAACTCATTGAAGAAATCAGCAAAGGTTGGTTAGAATTTGATGTATTAGTCGCAACCCCTTCAATGATGGGTAAATTAGGTAAACTAGGACGTGTTCTTGGACCTAAAGGATTAATGCCAAACCCTAAAACAGGAACAGTCACAATGGACGTTGCAAAAGCTGTTGAAGAAATTAAAAATGGTAAAATTGAATATCGTACAGACAAAGTCGGTAACATTCATGCACCTATTGGTAAAGTTTCATTTGACGCTTCAAAACTTAGTGAAAACTTAGCTGCGTTATATCAACAATTATTAAGAATTAAACCAAGTACTGTTAAAGGATCATATGTAAAAAACATTACATTATCATCTTCAATGGGACCTGGAATCAAAGTATTAGAAGAATCAATCAAAGCTTAATAAAAAAATTAAATCAAAACCAAAGACAGTAGGTGCACATGCTTAAATATCCTACCGAGGCATACACAAAACAATTCAACTCTTTGGTTTTTGACGTTAAAAAATCAAAGAGTTTTATTTATTCTATAAGGAGGAAAAGATGAAAGACATACTTGTAAAAAAACAACAATCTGTTGAAACACTTGCTGAAAAATTGCAAACTGCTGTTTCAGTTGTCGCTTTTGATTATCCAGGTCTAACTGTTTCTGATTTCACGGAATTACGCATTCAGTTAAAAGAAGCTGGATGTGATACAAAAGTATATAAAAACAACATTGCACGTCGTGCAGCATTAAAAGCAGGATTCAGTGAATTCTCAGAAATCTTTACTGGACCTAAAGCAATTGCGATTAGTTACCAAGACGCTGTTGCTCCTGCGAAAATCTTAAACGATTTTGCAAAAACGCACCCACAAGTTGTATTAAATGCATCCGTGGTTGAAGGTGGTTTCTTTAATGAAACGGATACAAAAATGCTTGCAAATCTACCATCAAGAGAAGTATTACTTACACAAATCGCAGTTGGATTATTGCAACCAATTAGAGAATTAGCCGTTGGTCTTAACATGATCAGCGAAGAAGCAAAATAAAAAAAATAAAAAGGAGAATATAAAAATCATGGCAAAATTAACAAAACAAGCGTTTGTAGACGCATTGAAAGAAATGTCTTTATTAGAAATTAAGGAATTAGTTGAAGGATTAAAAGAAGAATTCGGTATCGATCCAACTGCTGTTGCTGCTGCTCCAGCTGCGGGTGCAGGTGCTGAAGCTGCTGAAGAAAAAACAGATTTCGATGTCATTTTAAAAACATTCGGATCAAACAAAATCGCAGTTATCAAAGTTGTTCGTACAGCAACTGGCTTAGGGTTAGCTGAAGCGAAAACATTATCAGAAACTGCAGATGCAGTCATTAAACAAGGTCTTAAGAAAGAAGATGCAGACGCACTTAAAGCTGAACTAGAAGAAGCTGGTGCAACTGTTGAACTTAAATAAATTAAGTTAATATCAACAATCAAAAACCTAAGGCATTTAGATGTCTTGGGTTTTTTGGCCGTTTAATTTATGTCACATTATTATCAATTTGATGAAAAACTAAAGAGCCTAGAAAAGACGATAACTTATCATTTTAACGATAACATCTTTACATTTATTACAGACCAAGGCGTCTTTTCAAAAGATCATATTGACCACGGAAGTGATGTCTTACTTCATGCTATTCATGAAACAGATGTATCAAGTATTCTAGATATAGGATGTGGATATGGTGTTTTAGGATGCGTGTTAAAAACGTTGCATCCAAATGCGAAGCTTACGATGTTTGATATAAATCCTCGTGCAGTTCAACTTGCGAAAAAAAATACAGAGCATCTTAAAGATGTTCTTGTCCTTGAATCTAGTGTAGTACCTGGTCAAGGTTACGATTTGGCAGTGATTAATCCACCAATTCGAGCAGGTAAAAGTATGATCTTTTCATTGTATCAGCAAGCTTTTCACGCACTTGAAGCAAACGGTATTTTATATATAGTGATTAGCAAAAGACATGGTGCACCATCAACAGTTGTCTATTTAAAGACGATGTTTGATGAGGTATCTCGCGTAAACAAAGCC
>JAURNN010000048.1 GCA_030830185.1 Bacillota bacterium
AATGAAAAATGCATCCAATCAAGTCATTTATGTTGGAAAAGCCAAAAATTTAAAAAATCGTGTGCGTTCATACTTTGTTGGGGCACATAACGAGAAAACAACAAAGCTCGTGTCAGAAATACACGATTTTTCATATATAGTGACACACACTGAACATGAATCACTAATTTTAGAACTTAATTTAATCAAACAGTATAGTCCAAGATTTAACATTCGTTTAATGGATGATAAGACATATCCTTATATCGAGCTCACTGATGAAACGTATCCAAAACTCCAAATTGTAAGACAAAAACAATCCAATAGTCGTATATTTGGACCATATCCTAACGTTTATGCAGCTAGAGAAACTGTAAGACTTCTCAATCAATTATATCCGCTTAGAAAATGTGACACCCTTCCTAATAAAACATGTTTATATTTCCACATCGGTCAATGCTTAGCACCATGTGTGTTTAAAGATGTTAATTATGATCATTATGTTTCACAAATTATTAATTTTTTAAAAGGGGATACAAAAGAGGTTTTAAAAAAACTTCAAGAAAACATGGTCGAGGCTTCAGAAAAAATGTTGTTTGAAAAAGCTTCTGAATACAGAGACATGATTCATCACATCGAACATACAACAGAAAAACAATTAATCAACTTAAATGATGGACTTAATCGTGATGTCATCGCTTATGCCTCAAATGATACAGACTGTGCGGTTGAAATCTTTAAATTAAGAGATGGTAAACTCATTGATCACATCCAAACGGTATTCAATTACACGCTTGATCCTAACGAAACGATTTTAAGTTATTTAAATCAACTTTATGAAACAGATGTTCCTGATGAATTATGTTGTCATATTTCCATGACGCAGACTCAGATAGAAGATTTGTATGGGTCCAAAGTCATTTTTCCTCAAAAAGGTGACAAACATAAATTAACGTTACTTGCACATAAAAATGCAGTTCAAAGTTTAGAACATCACTTTATGCTTAATCGTCATCAAGATGATCAAAAACATTTAGGATTACAAAAATTATCTCAAACATTAACGAAAGATGTTACAAGAATCGATGTGTTTGATAATGCACAACTCTTTGGAACTGCACCTATTTCAGCTGTTATTGTTTATGACACAAAAAGCTTTGAAAAAAGATCGTATCGTAAATACCATTTAAAAACAACAACTAATGATGACTATCAAGCCATGAGAGAAGTGACATACAGAAGATATCAAAAACTCATGGTAGAATCAGGAGCTTTCCCTGATGTGATTCTCGTTGATGGTGGACTTGGACAAGTTCATGCAGCTGAAGAAGTCATTACGGAACTAGGATTAGAGATTCCTGTGTGTGGTCTTAAAAAAAATAAACGTCATCAACTCGAAGGACTTGTGTATTTAGGACAAACAAAAATCTTAAAGCCTAATGATGTTTTATTTAAATTTCTCATCAAATTATCAGAAGAAGTACACCGTTTCGCAATTACTTTTCATAGAAAAACAAGGGATAAACTAGCTTATGCCTCTAAACTTGATGACATAGAAGGCATTGGACCTAAAAGAAAAGCAAGACTGATTCAACAATTTGGAACTTTTGAGCGTATTCAAGAAGCTTCCTTTGAAGCATTAAAGCAATCTGGATTGTCAGAAGCACTCATAAAAAAAATTAAGGAACATGCATGAGAGCCATCATTTACTCAGTTGATGAGGATAAAAGAGTCATTTATATTAAACATCAAAAAAGATTAATTCAACTTCTTTTAAGTCATAAAGTTGCGACCATCTTTTTACCTATCCTACAAAAAGGGTATTTAATTGATGTTGATGTTAAAAAAGTGCATGCCTACTTATATAAAATTAAAACGTTTAAACAAGTCACTTCTTTAAAACCATATCGTATGTTATATGACTTAGATATGCTTAGACTCGACATGCAAGACTTTATGTCACATATTCAGCACTTTGTTTTTATCGATTTTGAAATGAGTATGCCTGGATATCAACATAAAGGTTATTTCCAATCAGAAATTATCCAATTTGGACTCATTGTCACGGATCAAACATTCAAGCCACTCTATGAATCTATGCATTATGTCTATGATGTTAATAGAACACCACTCACCGAACGTACAAAGAAATTTTTAAAGCTTGATCAAGAAACATATGACAAACAAGCAATGCCATATGATTTATTATATGAAACACTTGCTTACATTAAAAAAACATATCAACCTAAATGGGTTGTATGGGGGAAAAATGATATTCAAGTGTTAAAAGATTCATTTAAAATTCATAAGAAACAACCGATACTTGATACTCAAGATTTTATCGATATGTTAAAACTTCATAAAGATTATTATCACTTAAAAGATGATTTAGGACTTCTTAAAGCATTTTTAATGTATTATAAAGAAGACATTGCACAATCTCATGATGCATTAGATGATGCAAAAATGACATTAAAAATTACACAAGCATTCATGAAACTCATGCATGCACACAGGAGGTATTTATGGAACACTTATTAAGAAATGCACTCATTGGTAATGCAGCAGCATTAGGACTCAATTGGATTTATGATATGCCATTTTTAGAAAGACTTTCAAAAAAACAATCACTCACTTTTTTAAAACCTGATCAAAACCTATATGATCAATCTAAGAAAAGTTATTTTGCTTATCCTCTGGCTGACATTGGTGATGTCTCATTTCAAGGGATGATCGCTTTATGGTTATATCAAACATTAAAAACAAATCCACAATACCCATTCGATAAATATGATGATTTACTATATGAAAACATTAAAGAAGGGTCTTCATATCAAGGATATATAGAAGCATACGGAAAAAAGCTCATTGAAGATCGTTTGCATATGGAAAAAGATCCAACTTTCTTTTCAAGACCATTTGAAGATGATCAACTTGTTGGATTTGTGCCATATATCGTCTGTCATCAAGTCGGTTTAACAACCACGCGTGCCCTTAAATTTACCCATGTTTTTGGAACACATCCAGATTATTTATTATATTTTAATATGTTAGATACTTTTTTTAAACGTGCAAAACAAACCTCTCATAAAAAAGTCATTGAAGAGATCATTGAATTCATGCCGCTTGATAAAAAAGAAACCTTTCTTCAAGCAATAAAAATGACAGACACTAAAAAATATATTGCAACCTATGCAGGAACAGCTTGTCATATCCCTCATGCAGTCCCAGTGATTTTCCATGTTGTGTATCATAGTCAAAGTTTTGAAGAAGGACTAGAGATGAATACCCGTATAGGCGGGGCATCAGCCGATAGAGGGATGCTCATCGGAGCCATGTTAGGAGAAGTATTTAACGTGGATGAATCGCTTATTAAAAAAACCAACAAAACATTAGCTTTGTTGGTTTAAGTCGACTAAGATTGGAATAATTAAAGGTTTTCTTAGCGTTAATTTATGAATTGCTTGAGATAAATGATCAATGACCACTTGCTTAATCGTTTGTGGGTTGATCATTTTTTTATTGAGTTCTTGTTTAACAAGTGTTTCCACCTCATTAGACAAACTCGTTGTAATGGCTTCATTACCTTTCATATAGATGAATCCACGCGAAATGATGGTTGGTTTATTTAAAAGTTTTTTTGTAAGAGAATGGTAAGAAATAATAATGGAGAATAAGCCTTCTTCTGATAATACTTTTCGTTCTTTAATCACTTGAGATCCAATATCACCAATACCCGTACCATCAATATATATTTCACCAGATTGTACGGTACCTACATGTTTGATCTCATCTTTTGTAATTGCAGCCACATCACCATTATCTAAAATTAAAATGTTTTTCTTTTCTACACCACATTGAAGCGCTAAATCTTGGTGATGTCTTTGCATACGATGTTCACCATGGACAGGAATAAACATTTTAGGTCTTAGTAATGATAGCATCATTTTCAAGTCACTTCGATTACCATGTCCTGACGTATGCGTATCTGCAATTGGACCATGGGTAATGACATTGACATTTAAACGGTATAATTTATCAATTGTTTTGTTAATGGGTTCTGAATTACCTGGAATTGGAGAAGAAGAAAATATAACCGTATCTCCAGCCATCGCTTGAATAAAGCGGTGGTTGTTGGTTGCAATTCTAGTAAGTGCAGCAAGAGGTTCACCTTGAGATCCAGTAACAAGAATCACAATTTCAGACGCTTTCATTTTTGAAACATGCTCTGGTTTAATGATGGTATCTTTAGGGACTTTGATATACCCACTTTGAATCCCAATTTCTATGGCACGTTCCATCGAACGTCCAAACACTGCAATCTTACGATTATTTTTAATTGCTGATTCTATGATTTGCTGAATACGATAGACGTTTGAAGCAAATGTTGCAATGATAATACGTCCTGTAATACTTGCAAACAATTCATTAATGGACTCTCCAACAACACTTTCAGATTGAATCACATCATCGCGTTCAGCATTGGTAGAATCACTGCAAAGTAATAACACGCCTTCTTGACCAATTTGAGTAAGTTTGTGAAACTCTGCAGGTGGACCAACAGGAGTAAAGTCAATTTTAAAATCACCTGTATGAAATAAAATGCCTAATGGCGTTCTAAAAACAATACCAAACATATCAGGTATAGAATGTGTTAAACGTATAAAAGAGACAACCGTATTATTAAAGGTATATTTGTAATAACTTTTAAATTCTTCAATGGGTGGAACCGTTGATAAGTTGTGTTCATTGAGTTTATGTTCTATAAAATCAACAGCAATCCCTGCGGCATATATTTTAGGAATTTTAACTTGTTTTAATAAATAAGGGATACTTCCAATGTGATCTTCATGACCGTGTGTGATAAAAAGACCAACAATACGATCTTGGTTTTGTTCTAAGTATGTAAAATCAGGAATGACATAATCAATTCCTAGTAAATGTTCATCGGGAAATAAAATACCTGAGTCAACAACAAAAAGTTGTTTTTCAATCTCATAAACATACATATTTTTCCCAACTTCACCTAATCCACCTAAGGCAAAAAAACCTATCTCGCTTGACTTAAGCAAGTCTTGACTCATATATTTCCTCCGAATCGTTTTTCGTTAGTCTTATTGTATAACATTTTCTCAATAAATGATACCTTTCACGCTCATATGTTATAATAA
>JAURNN010000049.1 GCA_030830185.1 Bacillota bacterium
CAAAAAAAACATGATATACAGTCAATCATTTGATATAATAATGAATAAGAGGATGACATGAAAAAAATTGTGTTTGCGATATTAGCGGTTATTTTTACAGGTCTTGCAATTTATCTTGCATTAGACGTCATACCAAATATCAACTCCAACCAATATCTATTTTTAGGTATTGGTGTTTTATCCTTGTTGATTGCTGCGATTATGATTTTTTCATTTTTCTCAAATCAAATGCATGAAAAAATTAAGCGTCTTAATCACCGAATAGAATTATGGAGTCGTGTTTCATATCATGTCAATCAAGTTGGAGATGAACTCTTTAATCAACTTCCTATTGCGATGATTGCTTTAGATGACAATTTTGATATCAGATGGGCAAGTGTTTTTGCTAAAGAAAAGTTATCGCAACGTATGGTGAATAAACCTTTAAGTGAGATTTCTGAATTTTTATATGAGCAAGTTGAAAACCAAGTGCTAGAATTTAGATTTGAATTTAATGACATGATCTTTGATGCATTTTATAAACCAGAATTTAAATTTATTTATATGTTTTTAGCTACAGATCTTGTCTTATTAGAACAAAAATATCAAGATCACTTACCAGTGATGTTACTGATGTCACTCGATTATATTGATGAATCACTCGCGAGTTTACCTGTTTCAGATCAGTCTAATTTAAAAGGGCAATATTTAGGTACGATTGCAGACTGGGCAAATCAATATGAAGCTTATTTACAGCAATTATCAGATGATCGAATCATTGCTTTTACAACACGAGAAAAATTATCTGAAATGATGCAGCATCAATTTAAGATTTTAGATGATGTTAGAAAAATTTCAGAGAAACATGATGTTCGAGTCACTTTATCCATGGGGATTGCTTCTTGGGATACGCCATTTGAATCATTGGGAGTATATGCTCAAAACGCAATTGAACTCGCTGAAAAGCGTGGTGGAGATCAAGCTGTTGTTAATGTGCAACATCAAAAGATTGCTTATTTTGGTGCAACAAAAGAGTCTGTTTCAAGTAATAGTCGAGTGAATGCGCGTATTCAAGCTCAAACGATGAAACAATTATTTGAATCGAGTGATGTGGTCTACATTACAGGTCACAAACGTGCAGATTTAGATGCACTTGGCGCAATGTTAGGAACCTATCAAATGGCAAAGGCTGTTCAAAGTAAGACGTATCTTATTGCTCCAGATGATGAACTTGATCAAACAGCATTTAAAGTTTTTAACGAACTTTTAAAAACACATGAAGATCCACGAATCGCTTTAGATCAAGTAACGTTGACAAGTAAAAGTGTGCTTGTGATTGTTGATACACAATCTAAACAATTATTGATTGATCCAAATATTGTAGATGAAGTTGGACATATCATTATGATTGACCATCACCGTGCAAGTGATGATGCTGTCACATCAGACAATAGCTATATTGAACCATATGCATCATCAACCGTTGAACTTGTGATTGATATTTGGTCATTTTATGAAAACTTAATTCCTTTTGAATTTGATCCATTGTATGCAAGTATCATGTATGGTGGGATGGTTGTTGATACCAATCAATTCACATTAAGAACGGGTCCTAGAACGTTTGAAGTTGCTGCCAAATTAAAAGAACTAGGTGCTGATTTATCAAAAGTTCATACGTGGCTTAAAAAAGATTTTAATAAAACCAAACATATTTATGATCTCATTTCTAAAGCGGAAATTATTGAAAATCATTTTATGATTTTAAAAGATACATCATTATTTGTAGATCGTATCTTACTTGCACAAGCTGCAGAAGCAGCGCTAGATATCGAAAACATTGATGCTGTTTTTTCAGTTGGATATGTTAAAGAAGGTATTGTTGGTGTTTCTGCAAGATCAACTGGACAAATTAATGTTCAAGTCATCATGGAATTCTTTGGTGGTGGGGGACATTTAACAAGTGCCGCTGTTCAAAAAGAAGTTGAGATTGAAGATATGATCGAAGCAATTAAACAAAAAATTTATTTAGAATATGGAGGTCAAGATCAACCTATGAAAGTTATCTTATTAGAAGATGTTAAAGGTCGCGGAAAAAAAGACGAAGTGATTGAAGTTGCTGGTGGATATGGACAATTTTTATTAACTCAAAAGAAAGCAATTATGGCCAATGACGATAATATAAAAAGTTTGCATGACCGTCAAGAAAAAGAATTTGAAGCTCAACAAAAACATATTGAGCTCATGAAAACACTTAAACAAGAAATAGATCATAAACATATTAAACTCACCATTCAAGTTGGAAAAGATGGAAAACTTTTTGGTGCAATTACAACTAAAAATATTGTTGAGACGTTTGAACAAGTTCACGGGATCACTCTTGATAAGAAAAAAGTTGAACTTTCTTCAGATATTAATTCAATAGGCATTTATACTGTAACGGTACACTTACACAAAGGTGTGGATGCGCAATTTGAAGTTCATATTGAAGAAGAGAAAAAGGACTAATTATGGCTGCGAAAACATTACCACATCATTTAGATGCGGAACAACGCGTATTAGGAATCTTATTTTTAGATCCTAAAAAAATGGCATCTGTCACAGATTTACTTAAGACATCAGATTTTTTTGATCAACATCATCAACACATTTTTGATGCGATGAAGCAACTTGATTTTCAATCAAAAACCATTGATTATGTCAGTATTGGTGCCATTTTAAGAGAGCACCGTGTTCTTGAATCTTCAGGTGGACTAGAGTATTTGTATAGTCTTGCTGAAATGATTCCTTCAACCTCTCATTTAGACACGTATGTTGATATGATCAAAGAAGCATCTTTAAAAAGAGATATAATTGATTTTGCATCTCAAGTAATTGAACATGGATATGGAAAAGATATGGAAGTTTCAGAATATGTTGATTATGCTGAAAGTGG
>JAURNN010000050.1 GCA_030830185.1 Bacillota bacterium
GCACATGCACTTGGTTTAAGAAAACTCCATTCAGCAGTAACTAAAGAAGTCAGCCCTCAAATTCAAGGGATGATTGATACCATTTCACACCTCGTACGTGTGGAAGAAGTATAAGGAGGATACCATGTTAAATACACTTCAACCAACACCAGGATCTCGTCGTCCGCGCAAGCGCTTAGGACGTGGACCAGGAAGTGGTACAGGAAAAACTGCTGGTAAAGGTACTAAAGGTCAAAATGCACGTTCAGGTGGAGGCGTACGCCCAGGCTTTGAAGGTGGACAATTACCATTATTCCAACGTTTACCAAAACGTGGTTTTAAAAACGTCAACCGTAAAGATTATGCGATTATCAACTTAGATGACTTAAATGCATTTTCAGCAGGGGATGTAGTTTCTCCAGAAACACTATTAGGACGTAATGTCATTAAAAAAGTATTATCAGGCGTTAAAATTTTAGGAAATGGTCAACTTGAAAAAGCACTCACGGTGAAAGCTCATAAATTTTCAAAATCAGCTGAAGAAGCGATTATAAAAGCTGGTGGAACCGTCGAGGTGATGTAAGGTGTGGACAAGAATTTTAAGTATTCTAAGTAATAAGAAAGTCATGCTAAGATTGCTTTTTACCTTAGGTATTTTACTTGCGGTAAGACTTCTTAGTTATATTACCATTCCATTATTTGATACCGATCAAATTACACGTTTCATCAATTCAAGTGGGAGTTTTATTGCCATTCTGAATAACTTTTCAGGACAAGCATTAGAACGTTTCTCCATTCTTGCTTTAGGGATTTCCCCTTATATTACGGCATCAATTGCTATCCAGTTACTTCAAATGGTCATTCCTTCTTTTAAAGAGTGGAGTGAACAAGGTGAAACTGGCAAACGTCGTTTAAATCAAGTGACACGTTATATTGCAGTTGGTCTTGCCTTTATTCAAGGGTTTGCATTAATATTAGGAATTTCAGTGAACGGTAGTGTGTTCATTCCAAGTATTGAGGCATCTGTCATTACAGATTTCAGATTTGTATTCTACATTTATATGGCACTTGTCATTGCAGGTGGAACTGCAATCGCGATTTTCTTTGCAGATCTCATTACTAAAAAAGGCATTGGAAACGGAACCTCAATTTTAATTGTTGCAGGGATTGTTACAAGCTTACCTTCTATGTGGACAACATTGTGGAGTAAATATATTGAATCTCCTGTCAATGACACATTCTTAAATTATGTTTGGTTTGTTTTAATCATCTTAATTTATGTTGGTGTATTACTTGGTGTTGTGTATATGCAAGCAGCAACTCGTAAAATTCCTGTTCAATATGCGAACCGTCAAGGGAAATCAGATTCTAATATTCCGATGAAAATCAATAGTTCTGGTGTGATTCCAGTCATTTTTGCTCAAACCATCTTAAGTATTCCATTAACGATTGTTGGACTATCCGGAACAACAAGTAGCGGTGGTATTGTCGGTTGGATACAAGCAATCTTTGGATATCAAGAACCAATAGGCTTTATTTTATATGTATTACTGATTGTTGTCTTCTCATTCTTCTATGCCTTCTTAATGGTGAACCCAAATAAGATTGCAGAAAACTTATCAAAAGGGAATGCTTACATTCCTGGGGTAAGACCTGGTGAGGATACAAAAGACTATGTTGCAAAATTATTATTTAAGATTACAGTCATTGGGACAGCTTACTTAGTCATTTTATCAATTATGCCAATCTTAACATCCATTATCTTTGGATTTAACGCAACAGAGGCATCTGTGATTACGTTAGGTGGAACAAGCTTACTCATTATTGTAGGGGTTGCTGTTCAAACAACAGAACAACTTGAAACAGATGCAAAACAAGAATCATATACCGGTATTTTTGAATAATTGATTGTATGAATATTATTCTAATTGGTCCTCCAGGCGTTGGAAAAGGGACTGAAGCAAAACGCTTAGCATCACTATTTCATATACCACATATTTCAACTGGTGACATGTTTCGTGCGATGTTTGATGAAGAGACTGAACTTGCTAAAATTGCAAAAGCACACATCAACAGAGGCGAACTTGTACCAGATGATTTAACCAATAAAATGGTCAAAGAACGGTTACTTGAAAAAGATGCGCAACAAGGTTTTTTATTTGATGGATACCCAAGAAATATCGTACAAGCCAAAGCACTTGATGAATTTTTAAATTCAAGAGGTGAACATATGGATGCGATATTATATATTGACGCAGATGTGGATTTACTCTCGGCACGTATTGCTGGAAGACGCGTATGCAAGTCATGTGGGAACGTCTATCATATTCAATATAAAAAACCAAAAGTAGAAGGCATCTGTGATGCATGTCACGGTGAACTGTATCAACGTAAAGATGATATGGAAGATACCGTAAGAAGAAGACTACATATTTATCATGACGTGACCGCACCGATTATCGATTATTATAAAGATCTTCAAGCATTTCATGCGATTGATGGTAGTGGTAATATCGAAGAAACACATGAGAAAGTGATGAACGTGATTGTATGATTACGATTAAATCCGCTCGTGAAATCAAACTCATGCAAGAAGCAAGTCAGATTTTAGTTCAGGCAAGACAAGCGCTTTTTAAGATGATTCAACCAGGGATTTCAACAGAAGCGCTTGATCAACATGCCGATACAGTCATTAGGTCTTTAGGAGGGATTCCCTCTTTCAAAGATTACGAAGGGTATCCTAAATCGATTTGTACGTCTGTCAATGAAGTTGTGATTCATGGTATTCCTTCAAGTAAAATCATTTTAAAAGAAGGCGATATCATCAGTATTGATATTGGTGTCAATGTCAAAGGTTATCATGCGGATTCTGCCTTTACATATGCTGTTGGAAACATTTCAAGTGAAGCGAAACAATTACTTGAAATCACTGAAAAAGCATTATATATCGGAATAGAAGAAGCAAAACCAGGCAATTATGTTTCAAATATTGGTCACGCGATAGAAACGTTTATCAAACCATACGGTTATGGTATTGTAGAAACATTTACAGGTCATGGCATTGGTAAAGAGTTGCATGAAGCACCTCAAGTACTGAATTATGGACCAAAAAATCAAGGTCCAAAACTTAAACCAGGAATGACAATTTGTATTGAACCAATGGTTAATCTAGGAACAAAAGATGTCCAAGTCTTAAAAGATGGTTGGACGGTTGTGACAAAAGACAAACGCTTAAGTGCACACTTTGAGCATTTGGTCTTAATCACAGAAGATGGTTGTGAAATCATGACCACACTAAAGGAGTGAATCTATGGCAAAAGATGATGTCATTGAAGTAGAAGCAAAAGTCATCGAAATATTACCGAACACAAAATTCAAAGTCGAACTTGTTCAAAATGGACATATTGTGATCGCCCATGTATCTGGTAAAATCCGCATCCACAACATACGCATTTTACCTGGTGACAAAGTAACAGTAGAATTGTCACCATATGATCTCACTCGAGGCAGAATCACATATCGTAAAAGATAAAAGGAGGATTCCACATGAAAGTTAGAGCATCCGTGAAAAAAAGAAGTGAAGACGATATTATCGTTAGACGTAAAGGTAAAGTTTACGTCATTAATAAAAAAGTAAAAAGACATAACCAAAGACAAGGTTAATAGGAGGAAACATGGCTAGAATAGCAGGCGTTGATATTCCTCGTGATAAGCGTGTTGTGATTGCACTCACCTACGTTTATGGCATTGGTTTAACAACATCACAGCAAGTTCTTAAAGATGCGAATGTCTCTGAAGATGCACGTGTGAAAACACTATCTGAAGATGAACTTAACCGTATCCGTGCAGAAATTGCAAAATTTCAAACTGAAGGGGACTTACGTAGAGAAGTCACTTTAAATATTAAAAGATTAATGGAAATTGGCTCATACAGAGGGATGAGACACCGTAGAGGTCTTCCTGTTCGTGGACAAAATACACGTAACAATTCAAGAACTCGTAAAGGTAGAAAATCCGGCTCTGTCGTGAAGAAAAAATAAGGAGGTATGAAACATGGCGAAAAAACGTACAGGAAAAAAACGTGTTAAAAAGAATGTTCCACATGGTGTTGCGCACATTCATACCACATTTAACAACACGATTGTAATGATTACAGATCTCAATGGTAATGCAGTTACATGGAGTAGTGCAGGTGCACTTGGATTTAAAGGATCAAGAAAATCAACACCTTTTGCAGCACAAATGTCTGCTGAAGCAGCAGCAAAATCAGCATTAGACAACGGAATGATTAAAGTTGATGTAGAAGTTAAAGGTCCAGGTCCAGGTAGAGAAGCAGCGATTCGTTCGCTTCAAGCTGCAGGACTTGAAATCTCGTCCATTAAAGACGTCACACCGGTGCCACATAATGGATGTCGACCACCAAAACGCCCACGTGGTTAATAAGGAGGAAAGACATTGAAAGATTTAAAATTTGAACGTCCAACATCTGTTGAAGAACTATCACATGATGGTTTTAAAGGTCAATTTGTCATCAAACCACTTGAAAGAGGATATGGGTTAACACTCGGGAATGCTTTACGACGTGTTTTATTATCATCTTTACCAGGGGCAGCGATTGTCAATGTCAAAATTGAAGGTGTAGAACATGAATTTTCAACACTCGAAGGTGTTGTTGAAGATGTCATGGGCATCATCTTAAACTTGAAAAAAGTGATTTTTAAAGTAGAATCTGATGATCCAGATTTCGAACAAAAAATAGAATTAACATCCCTTGGAGAAGGGGTTGTTACGGCTGCAGCTTTTGATTCTATTGATGGCGTTGAAGTCATTAATAAAGATCAAGTAATTGCACATTTAGCACCAGAAGGTAAACTGATGATGGAAGTCACAGTACGTCGTGGTGTTGGTTATGTCAATGCTGAAGCAAATAAAGCTTTTACTTATAACGAGAAAAGTATTATTGCAATCGACTCTATTTTTACACCAGTAACACGTGTATCTTATGTTGTGGAAAAGACACGTGGCGATATGGATGAACTTACATTAGATATCGAAACAAATGGTGCAATTGAAGCAAATGATGCACTTGCACTTGCTTCTAAAATGCTGATTGATCACTTAGAAGTGATTGTTGAAATCAGTGAAAAAGCACAATCTCAACAATTTATTTTTGAACAAGTTGAAGAACCAATTAATAAAAAACTCGAAATGAAAATTGAACAACTTGACTTATCTGTACGATTATTTAATGCACTCAAACGTTCAGGTATATATACAGTTGCTCAAATATTGAAACTCACTGAAGAAGATGTCATGCGTTTAAGAAGTTTAGGTCGTAAATCTTTTAAAGAATTAAAAGATAAATTACATGAACATGGCCTAGAATTTGAAAATGCAATTGGAAAAAGTTTCGCATCTTTTGGTGACATGGAAAAGGAGTAAAACATGGCATATTCTAAATTAAGTCGTAACTCTGATCAACGTAAAGCATTATTACGTGATTTAGTCACTGACATCATCATTCACGAACGTATTACAACAACTGAATCAAAAGCGTTTGAACTTCAAAAGCTTGCAGATTCAATGGTCACATTAGCAAAAAAAGGCACATTAGCATCACGCCGTCAAGCTGCTGAAACAGTACGTCCTGAACTTGTAAAAGAAGGACAAACTGCACTTCAAAAGTTATTTGCTGAACTTGGACCACGTTATGAAGCTCGCCAAGGTGGATACACACGTATCATTAAAACTGTCCCACGTCGTGGAGACGGCGCACCAATGGCAATTATCGAATTTGTATAACAAAAGGACAAGCGCATGCTTGTCTTTTTTTACTAACTAAGGAGCAACATGAAAAAAATTGTTTTATTATTTGTTTTATTGATTTCTACGACTTTGCTAACATCATGTATCATGGTTGACCCTATTGACAATGTAAACAATGAAATTGACTATACGATTGAAATTTATTTGGCCTCACTAGAAGATACATATGTCTTAGATGAAGTTAAAATTGAAAAAGATCCACTTGGAACTTTTGTGACATTTGACCTTGATTATTTAGGGTTTACAATTAATGAAAGTTTATCTAATATGATGTTTGTTGTCTCAAAAGATATGGATACAATGAAAATATTTTATGATAGAAAAACCTATGATATTTCATTTTTTACCTCATTAGGTTTATATCAAATCATCAATTTTAAATTTGGCGAAACGATAGAATTTCCACAGATTAATAATGTCATTGGATGGAAAGATGTCGCTGGTGATGAAATGACAACAAGTCGAACTGCTTGTCAAGATGAAAGTTATTATGCGATTGAAGAAGAAGACACTAGAATTGTATTTGAAGGATATTATGCGCTACTTAATGACGTCAATATTGATTTATGGTATGACACGCTTCAAGATATGATTCAA
>JAURNN010000051.1 GCA_030830185.1 Bacillota bacterium
ACATCCAGTTAAAACACTAAGTGCAAGAAACAATATTATTAAACTTACTATTTTTTTCATTATGCCTCCTTAAGGCAACAAAAACAATTTTTTTGCATTTTGAGTTGTAATTGTATCGACATCCGCTTCTGACATATTTTTTAATTGTGCAAGTGTTTTTAAAATGTATTTTACATTGGCGGGTTGATTTCTTCTCCCACGGTAAGGTTCTGGTGATAAATATGGACCATCTGTTTCAATCAGTAATTTTTCTATAGGAACATGTATCGCAATGTCTTTGGCATCTATTGCATTTTTAAATGTAATCGGACCGTTGACACCTATATAAAATCCTAGTTCTAAAATTTCGTTTGCTTCTTCTTTAGAACCATTAAAACAATGAAACACACCTTTGACTTGACCTTGATATGGTTTTAACATATCAATACACTCACGAACACCTGATCTGGAATGAATGATCAGTGGCTTTTGGTATGTTTTCGCGAGTTCAATTTGATTTTTAAATACATGTTGTTGGTATTCTAAATTGTAATCTTCATGGTATAAATCAATGCCGCATTCTCCGATTGCAACCACTTTATCTTCTTTTAACATGTCTTCAATAAATTGTGTGGAGGTTGCTTGCATCTCAAACATATTTTCAGATTCACTAGGATGTACTCCAACTGAGGCAAATAAATTCGGATACTGTTTTGACAATTCAATCGCAAGCCTTGATGAACCTTCATCAATTCCAATCACAACCATATGTGAAACACCTGCTTTTTCAGCATCTAATATGACAGTTTCTAAGTCATCAATATAATCTTCAAAATTTAAGTGGACATGTGTGTCAATCATCGTAAACTCCTTACTTCATCATGTCTTATATTGTATCATATCTTCGTCATGCTTTCACTTGATAACCATGAACTTGATATTTTTACATAAAAAAAACATGAAAGATTAATTTCATGTTTTTGAATTTAAAATTATTTAATAATTTTTGTAACTGAACCCGCACCAACGGTACGTCCACCTTCACGAATTGAGAACTTAGTTCCTTCTTCGATCGCAATTGGGTGAATCAGTTCAACTGTCATGACTGTGTTGTCTCCAGGCATCACCATTTCTGTACCTTCTTGAAGTGAAATCACTCCTGTAATGTCTGTTGTACGGAAATAAAATTGTGGGCGGTAGTTTGAGAAAAACGCTGTATGACGTCCACCTTCTTCTTTTGATAACACGTATACTTGTGCTTCAAATAAACTATGTGGATTCACTGATTTTGGTTTTGCTAAGACTTGTCCACGTTCAACTTGATCACGTTGTACCCCACGTAACAAGGCACCAATGTTATCTCCAGCTTCTGCATAGTCAAGTAATTTTCTAAACATTTCAACACCAGTAACAACCGATTTTTGTGTATCACGGATACCGATAATTTCGATTTCATCACCGACTTTAACTTGTCCACGTTCAACACGTCCTGTTGCAACTGTACCACGTCCTGTAATTGTAAAGACGTCTTCTACTGGCATTAAGAATGGTTTGTCAGTTTCACGAACTGGTTGGTCGATATATGTGTCAACTGCTTCCATAAGTTCGTTAATTTTTTCTTCCCATTTTGCTTCGCCATTTAATGCACCAAGTGCTGATCCACGAATAATTGGCGTATCATCACCTGGGAAGCCGTATTCTGAAAGTAATTCACGTACTTCCATTTCGACTAGATCAAGTAATTCATCATCATCAACCATGTCAGCTTTGTTTAAGAATACAACAAGCTTTGGTACCCCTACTTGACGTGAAAGTAAGATGTGTTCACGTGTCTGTGGCATTGGGCCGTCTGCACCTGAAACAACTAAAATCGCGCCGTCCATTTGCGCAGCACCTGTGATCATGTTTTTGACATAGTCAGCGTGTCCTGGGCAGTCAACGTGTGCGTAGTGACGAGTATCTGTTTGGTATTCTACGTGTGCGGTATTAATTGTAATACCGCGTTCTCTTTCTTCTGGTGCAGAGTCAATAGATGCATAATCTTTAACTTCAGCATATCCTTTTTTAGATAATACGGTTGTAATTGCAGCAGTTAAAGTTGTTTTACCATGGTCAACGTGGCCAATTGTTCCGATATTGACGTGTGGTTTAGTTCTTTCGAATTTTTGTTTCGCCATTTCTGGTTATCCTCCTAATTTTTTTTGCATGCTTATCATGCATATTTTAAATGATTTCAATCGTTTTTGCAAGTTTTATTAGTTCATTCCGCGTTTTTTAACAATCTCTTCTTGAATGGACTTAGGACATTTTTCGTAATGTTTAAATTGCATCACGAAGTTTGCACGTCCTTGTGTGTTTGAACGAAGCGAAGTTGCGTATCCAAACATTTCTGATAGTGGCACACTTGCGCGTACAACAACAGCATTACCACGTGGTTCTTGTTTTTCTAAGCGTCCACGTCTTGAGGTGATATCTCCGATAACATTACCAACATAATCATTTGGAACAACAACTTCAACATCCATAATTGGTTCTAATAGTATTGGTTGTGCAAGCTCTCTTGTTTTTTTGAGTGCCATTGACGCTGCAACTTTAAATGCCATTTCTGAAGAGTCGACATCATGATATGAACCATAATGTAGTGTTGCTTTGATATCAATTGCTGGATATCCTGCAACAATACCATTAGGTAATGATTCTTCTAGTCCTTTTAAGACTGCTGGGATATATTCTCTTGGAATCACACCACCAACAATTTTATCGACGAATTCAAATCCTTTACCTGGGTTTGGTTCAAATTTGATTTGAACGTGACCATATTGTCCACGACCACCAGATTGTCTAACGAATTTACCTTCGATATCCGCGTCTGTAGAGATTGTTTCACGATATGATACTTGAGGTTGTGCAACATTAGCTTCTACTTTAAATTCTCGACGCATACGGTCTACGATGATTTCTAAGTGAAGTTCACCCATCCCTGCAATGATTGTTTGACTTGTTTCTTGGTCGGTGAATGTTCTAAATGTAGGATCTTCTTCTGATAATTTTTGAAGGGCAATTGCCATTCTATCTTGATCTTGTTTTGTTTTAGGCTCAATTGCAACGTTAATAACTGGTTCAGGGAATATCATCGATTCTAAGATGAGATCATCTTTTTCTAAGACGAGTGTATCTCCTGTTGTTGTATCTTTTAGTCCAACAACTGCTGCAATATCTCCAGCATAAACATCTGTAATTTCTTCACGAGAGTTTGCGTGCATTTGTAAAATTCGTCCAAAACGTTCTTTTTTATCTTTCGTTGAGTTAAGAACGTATGATCCGGCTGATAAGTGTCCTGAATATACTCTAAAGAATGTTAAACGTCCAACAAACGGGTCCGTCATGACTTTAAATGCGAGTGCAGAAAATGGTTCACTATCGCTAGGTTTGCGTTTAACTTCATTGCCATCTGAATTCATACCAATCACAGCATCAACGTCCACAGGTGATGGAAGGTAATCAATGACAGCATCAATCATTTTTTTAACACCTTTGTTTTTAAAAGATGTTCCACAAATCACAGGGAAGAATTCTACTTTAAGCGTTCCTTTACGAATTGCTTTTTTGATTTCGTCGTTTGTAACTTGTTCCCCTTCAAGGTATTTTTCCATGAGTTTTTCATCAAATTCAGCAACTGCTTCAATGAGTTCAATACGTTTTTCTTCAGCAATTGCTTTTAAGTGTGCAGGGATATCAATTTCTTTAGAATCTTCTGCCATTTCACCATCATATTCTGTAGCAGTCATGGTAACTAAGTCAATGATCCCAGTGAAATCTGCTTCCGCACCGATTGGCCATTGAATTGCAACAGCGGTGACATCTAAACGATCTTTTAAAGAATTGATCGCTGCTTGAAAGTCTGCACCGATTTTATCCATCTTGTTAACATACACAATGCGAGGGACTTTATAATCAGTTGCTTGTCTCCAAACCGTTTCTGTTTGAGGTTCAACCCCTGCTTGTGCATCAAGCACGGTAACTGCGCCATCTAAGACACGTAGTGAACGAGATACTTCTACAGTAAAGTCGACGTGACCTGGCGTATCGATGATATTAATTCTGTGGTCGTGCCAAAATGCAGTCGTTGCTGCAGAAGTAATGGTAATCCCACGTTCTTGTTCTTGAACCATCCAGTCCATCGTTGCAGCACCATCATGAACTTCTCCAATTTTATGGATACGACCGGTGTGAAATAAAATACGTTCAGTTGTTGTTGTTTTTCCGGCATCAATGTGTGCCATAATACCAATATTACGAGTACGTTCTAGTGGATATTGTCGAGACATTGTATGCTCCTTTTACCAGCGGTAATGTGCAAAAGCTTTATTTGCTTCAGCCATACGATGGACGTCATCACGTTTTTTAACAGCTGCGCCTAAACCTTGAGATGCATCTAGGATTTCTTTTGCTAAACGTTCTTCCATCGTTTTTTCATTTCTTAAACGTGCATATTGAAT
>JAURNN010000052.1 GCA_030830185.1 Bacillota bacterium
CAACTGGCACCATCATTAAAGTTGATCCTTATGAAAAACGACTTCTGCTTTCAACAAAAGAAACAATTAGTATCAATCATGTGATATTACTTGAAATCATTTAAAAACGTGCAAAGTCTGCACGTTTTTTTTATAATGAAAGCAAGGGAGTAACTATGAAAAAAATTATCATTACAGGCGTGACCTCAGGAATTGGACGCGCGTTATTACTAAGACTCAATCAAGAAGGTCATCACGTCATTGGTGTGGCGCGTAGTCAAGAACGACTCGAGATTTTAAGACCATTGCTCAAAGCACCATTTGATTTAATTCAAGCGGATTTAAGTCAAACAAAAGATGTGATTCAAGCAGCGAAAGACATTATGAATCTCCATGAAAGTATCGATGTTCTGATTAATAATGCTGCAACCGTACCAGGAAGTCTTGTCTTAAGTGAGGAAGGGCATGAAATGCAATTTCAAGTCAACCATTTGGCGGTTGTAACGATGACGCATACATTACTACCAACTTTAGAAAAAGCAAATGGACTCATTATTACCACATCCAGTGATGCCCACAAACCGGCAAAGTATCATCAAGACCGATTAGAACGCATTAAAAAGTATTCATTGATGGGGGCATATAGCGAAACGAAACTTTATAACCTCTTATTTACTAAAGCGTTTAACCGTTTTGTTGATACCAATGTCTTTGCTTGTGCCGTTCATCCAGGACTTGTGAATACAGATTTAGGTGGTAAAGACACCAAAGGCATGATGCAAAAAGTATGGCGTTTTCTTGCAAGACGCGGCATCACCCCAGAAGCTTCTACACAAACCTATGTTGATTTAATCAATGGCACGTTAAAAGATCATGAATACGTCAGTGATAGAAAACCAAGTAAACCAACAAAAGTTGCATTAAACAACTCCAATCAAGATCACTTATGGCATCATACAAATACACTACTTAATATCAAGTGGAAAACAAAAAAAGCGTAATTATATACGCTTTTTTCTTTTTAAATAGTTTGATGTAATGATCGCAGATTGATAAATCGTTGGTAATCCACTGCCTGGATGTGTCCCACCACCTACTAAATATAGGTGTTTTAACTGTTTGAATTTATTTTGTGGTCTCAGATGTAACATTTGATTAAACCCGTGTGTTAAGTTAAATACTGCGCCTTTATGAACATGAAAATCATCTTGCCATTCCTGAGGTGTTAATATTTGTTCCATTTGAATGTGCGGACGTATATCAACACCTGTTTTTTCTAAAATAATATCATAGACTTGTTTTTTGAGTGCATCTTTTTCTTTCACCCAATCAATATTAGCATCTAAATTCGGAACAGGGACCAATGCATATAAACTACTGTGTCCTTGAGGTGCAAGTGTGGTATCGATTTTAGAAGGATTATGCATGTAAAAGCTCATATCTGTTAAATCATTGGATTCAGACATCAATCGTTTTAAATAGCCTTCATAACTATCTGAGAAAAAGACATTATGATGGTCAAAATCAAAGATGGTATCCAGTCCAATATAAAGCATAAATGCTGAAACACTGTATGACATCGATTTGATTTTTTGATGGTTGTATGTTTTAACTTCTTTTTCTTTGGTCATCCTTAGCATACTATATGCAAAATCAGCGTTTAATACAACATCATCATAAGCTTGTTTTAAATGTTCAGTTACAATCCCTTTCACTGCATTTTTTTCAATCCATAGGGATTCTACTTTTGAATTCAAATGAAGTTTTCCACCTTTTTCAACAAAGAGTCTTGCCATGGTTTCATTGACTTGATTTAGTCCGCCTTCTATATGATACAACCCACCCATGTGTTCTAAATACGGTAAGATGGTAAACACAGATGGCGCTTCAAAAGATGCCATTCCTAAATATTTGGCTTGAAACGATAAGGTGTGAATTAAATCTTCATGATGAATCATTTTTGATAAATATTTATAAACCGATTGAAATGGATGTAATACCGGTGCGCCTTTTAAGACATCTGCACGTAAAAAATGAAAGATATTTGGAAACGGTTTTTGTAGGATTGGCATCACACGCTTAAATTTTGTTGTTTGTTTTTGATACCATTTTAAATAATCATTACCTGCACCTGGATAGACAGACTCAAAGACTTCTTTCGTTTTTTGAATATCTGCAGATGGCTGAAGGGTACGCTCTTTAAAATAAAGCGTATAAAGGGGATCTAAGGGTTGCATCTTTAAGTGTTGATCAAAATCAATGTTTGCTTTTTCAAAGACTTCTCTAAGAATTGGTTGATACATGAAAAATGTTGGACCAGAATCAAAATGATACTCACCAAAAGACAATCTTTTAGAACGTCCACCAACGCGCGCATCTTTTTCATAGACAGTCACTTGATGTCCTTGATTTAATAAAATGAGTGCAGCTGCAAGACCCCCCGGTCCTGCACCAATGATTGCGATATTAGACATGTTGTTTCGCCTCTTCAAATGCAACAATATATTGACGCATTTCTTCCATAAGAATCATATTGGGTGCGCCTTGTAAGACGATACCATCTAAATACATTAAACTTTTAATAATGGGAAACATTCCTTTTTCAAATGTCATTCCTGATAGAACACCTAGGCGAATTGTATGCATCATCTGTTTTGTTAAGCTGACTTCACTTACGGTTTTATGTGCAAAATCTTTATATAAGATTAAAAGCTTTTTTTCAAATTTTTCATAAGCTTTACCATCAATAGAAACCGATGCCATCTCATTTAACTTTCTTGCACACATTGGATAATCATATAAAGATAAAGCTTTCATAAATTCAAATAAACCTGTTTGGATTCTTTCAGATACATGACTGAGTGCACCAGTATCAACTAGAGTATGAATACCTTTGTGAAAAATAATATTTCCTGGATGAATATCCCCATGAAAGGTACCAACAATAAACATGTAAAATCCGTGCCACCTAAAAATATCTAACATCTCTTTTTCAGATAATTGTTGATCTCTTAGTAATTGATCCACAGGTTTTCCTTGAATGAAACTAGATACTAAGACGTGTCTAGAAGATAATGACTCAACGTATGTAGGAAATGCTAAAGACTTAAAATCAAATGTTTGTACATAAGATTCTTTAATGTCTTTTAAAATCTTCGTATGTTTAATTTCACTGGTTAAATCAAGTTCTGCGAGCGTATAAGATTCAATATGATTTAAAATACCAAGAGGATCTGCAACTTTATGAAGTTTAGGATAAAAAAATGTGATGAATCCAATGAAACGTTTAAATGAACGAACATCTTTTAAAAATCGTTTTTCTAAATGTTTATTAATCACTTTGATCGCAACAACCTGGCCACTTTTTAATGTTGCTCGATGCACTTGACCAATCGATGCAACACCAATTGGTGTTTCTTCTAATGACTTAATTTCTAATAATAGATTCTCTGGTAATTGTTTTTTAATGTCTTCAATCGTATGAAACTTGATGGATGCATGTGTATACAATTTTTGAAGATGAAGTGTTGTTTCAGGAGTTAAAAAATCAATTCTAAGTGCAAAAGTTTGAGCAATCTTTACAAAAAGAAGCCCTTGTTTTTCGATCCAGGCTAGATTTGGTAAATGTTTTTTATTAAAGATAGTTTTAAAAAGTCGAATAAACGCAATGAACCTCATAACTCACCTTTTCACTCAAATTATAGCATGTTCATTAAAATGATTTGACTTCTCAATGGATTTCACATAAAATACGATAAAGAAAACAATAAAAGGAGTTTTCAATGAATAAAAAATTAGTGATTTTATATATCATTTTTGTATCATATTCCATTATAAGTATGTTTTTTAATAGGCAAGTCACTTTAGATTTTTTAGCATTATTTCAACTTCAAGGTGATGCTTTATTAGTGATGACATTTAATATGTTAGGTGTTTTTCCGTTGTATTATCTTTTAGTGGCATCTACTTATGAAAGACAAAAATGGTATGTCTATGTTTTATTTGGATTCAGTTTTATGTTTGGTGCATTTGCAACCATTCCTGGACTACTCTTATTAAAAGGTAATCAAAAGCCACTCTCTAAAACGCAAGAACGGTTTTTTATTTTGCTTCCACTGACATTACTTATCATGAGTATTGTTGGCATTCTGTTTGGCAACATAAGTGATTACTCTCAACTATTTTTAAATGATCAATTTGTTCATATTATGACCATTGACTTTTTTATCCTACTTCTGATGCCTTATTTGATGGGAGCGACTGGATTTCCTTATGTACACTTAATTACGTGGCGCGCAGGAATATATTAGTAACAGCTTTTGAACCATTTGATGGTAGAAATGATAATCAGTCCCTTCAAATCTTAAAACGATTAGAGGGTGAGGGTGTGGATACTTTTGTTTTGCCAGCTGTATTCAAAGATGCTTTTCTTAAACTGAAAGATCACTTAGAACATGTCGCTTTAAATATCATGCATGCACGCATCCCAGATGCAAATGGTTATCAACCAAAATCTCAGAAGATTGACGAGGGTCCAATTGGTATCTGTTCAACACTCCCTCTAACCATGTTTAAAGACATATTAGAAAAAGAGAACTTACCCTTTTTAGATAGTTATCATGCCGGTACCTATGTGTGTAATGATTTCTTTTATAGAGTCATGAGATTAGATATACTTAAGCCAAAAGGATTTATTCATGTTCCAAATGATTCATCCTATTTTGAAACGTCGTTTACTTCTATTCAATCGATACTTTAATCATTAAAAAAAGACACCTCATCATTTTTTAAATGAAGTGTCTTTTTTTATGTGGATGGGTTGATTTTTTGAAAAAACTGATGTGCTTCTAAAATCGATGCTTGCGTAATTTGATGGCCACTATACGACCAAAATACATCGACATGTGCACCATATTTTTGATAAATTGTTGCAAGTTCTATGGTTTGTTCATGAGGAACAATCGGATCATTTTTTCCTGCTGCAATAAAAATATTTTGATGCTTTAATGATGGATAATCAAATGTTTCAAAAGGCATCATTGGATGAAATAAAAGACTCGTTTTAAATAACTCAGGATAATAAAAATTTAATGACGATGCAATATTTGCACCATTAGAGTACCCTAAGACATGAAGGTGTTTATTTTTTAATTCATATTGATCTAGTAATGTATCAATCGTTTGTTTTAACCAGTGCGTTTCTTCAATTAAATTCTCAATATCAAAAACACCTGGTGAAAGTCTTTTGAAATATCTTGGCATACCACTTTCTAAAATACGACCCCGGATGCCAATTTTAGTAGCATCTTTAGCAATATAATTAGAAAGCGTCAATAAATCGTTCTCATTGCCACCTGTACCATGAAGCAAAATAATCACATCTTCATTGATACCTTTAGCAACGACATGATGAATCATGATTTACTTCCAGTTTGAATCGGTTTAATTTGAGCTTCAATTTGTTTTCGGTATGGACGCAATTTTGGTGGTAATGCAAGTGTAGTTCCAAGTGTTGTAACATCTTCTTCATCATCTTCAAAACCTGGTCCATCGGTTGCAAATTCAAAGAGAATGCCTTGGTGGAGTCTTGTATATAACGAATGAAAATAAAATCGGTCAACATATCCTGAATGTCTTGTTGGTATCTGATTTAAATGATGAATCCACCTATTTAAAGCATCATCATCTTCAACACGAAAGGCAACATGATGGACACCACCAAAACCTTGTATCGCAAGTGGTAAAGAAGCATTTTC
>JAURNN010000053.1 GCA_030830185.1 Bacillota bacterium
TATTGAAATTCCAAAAAACTTGCCTCCAAATGGCATACTCAAGTTAAGAATCGGTATTGCCGATCCTAAAATATCGATTACAATTGCAATACTAATGAGTGCAGCCGTTAAAACTAAAGATTGTATACTGACTTTTTTCATAAATTGCCTCCTTAAAATAAAAAAATTTCTATGGCAACATAGAAATAAAGTAACAATGATTGTTACACTATCCCATGCTGGCATTATCCAGTCAGGTTATACGAGTCGAAATAAATTCCTCTCAGCGTGAGCTCCCCGTAGTGTAGCTATAATATAACATGTTTTTATCAATTCATCAAGATGAATACATTCTCCATTTCATACTTTGAAATAATTTATTGTAATTTATAATAATTTATGTTATAATTAAAATATGAAAGGAGTTCATATATGAATTTTCAATGGTTTCATGAAAAACCTAAAGAAGTAATTGTCACACTTGCTTCAGGGAATATTACGTTAAACAAACAAGCTTCAACATACTTTGAACATGCTTATAATGTAATGCTTGGTGTAGATGATAAAACTCACAAAATTGCAATTAAGCCACTTACAAAGGCTGAAGCAATGAGTCAAGCGATTCCAGATAATAAAAAATACAAAATCACAATCCGCTCTTCATATGCACGAATCACAAATAAAGCATTTATGGAAGAGATTATGGCATTATCTGGACTTAATCTTCTTGATGAATCGATTAAATACCCTGCGACATGGGATAACAAAGAACAAATTCTCATTGTTGATCTAAAAGGAGGTCAAATCAAATGATCGAAATATTAATTTGGTTTTGGTTAGGTTTATTTTTATTAGCTGTTATATTTGAAGCGGCTACCGTTGATTTTGTTGCAATATGGTTTGCTGTAGGTTCAGTCCCGGCATTCATCTTAGCAATCGTTGGAGCTCCAATATGGCTTCAAGTATCAACATTCCTTGTAATTACGATTGTATTGATCTCATTTACAAGACCTTACATGTTAAAATATTTTAAAACAAATCAAATCAAAACGAATGCACAATCAGTTATCGGGAAAACAGCAACCGTATCAATGGTCATTCTGCCTAATGAAATTGGTGCAGTAAAATTACGTGGACAAGAATGGTCTGCAATCGCTTCTTCAAAAATTGAAGTCGGTACAGAAGTTAGAATTCTTGAAATTGAAGGCGTCAAACTCATTGTTGAAGCCATAAAATAAAAAATTAAAAAAAAGGAGAAAGAAAATTATGTTAATACCTGCAATTATTATTTTTGTAGTCATCGTACTTGTTTTATTAGTTTCAAGTTTTAGACTTGTTTCTCAAACAAACATGTTCGTTATCGAGAGACTTGGTGGTTATTTAACCACTTGGGATGTTGGAATACACTTGTTAATTCCATTTGTTGATAGAGTTGTTTCACAAGTGTCTATGAAGGAACAAGTGAAAGACTTTGCACCTCAACCAGTTATTACTAAAGATAACTTAACAATGCAAATAGATTCAGTAGTTTTCTTCCAAGTTACAGATCCTAAACTGTTTGCATATGGCGTTAATAATCCGATTGCTGCAATTGAAAACCTATCTGCAACAACACTACGTAACATCATTGGTGATTTAGACTTAGATCAAACATTATCTTCACGTGATTTAATTAATACCAAAATGCGTGCAATCTTAGATGAAGCAACTGATGCATGGGGTATCAAAGTGAATCGTGTTGAAATTAAAAATATTATCCCACCTAAAGATATTACAGCTGCACTTGAAAAACAATTGCGTGCTGAACGTGAAAAAAGAGAATCTATTCTTAATGCTGAAGGGGATAAACGTGCTGCAATTTTACGTGCTGAAGGGGAAGCTGAAGCTGTCGTCTTAAGAGCGAATGCAGCAAAACAAGAACGTATCTTGAATGCTGAAGGGGAAGCTGAGGCAATATATAAATTAAAAGAAGCTGAAGGTTTAGGGATTAAGTTAATTAAAGATGCTGGCGCTGATCAAGCAGTTATTCAAATTAAAGCATTTGAAGCACTTGCGAAAGTTGCTGATGGACAATCAACTAAAATCATCATTCCATCAAATATCGCTGATTTATCATCACTCATCTTATCTGCAACAGAAATTGGTCAAGCATCAACAGTTACACCAAAAACAACGAAATCACCAAAATCAGAGTAAATTAAAAAGTCACATCCAAGATGTGACTTTTTTTATTGAATCGTATCTAAAATGGACTGCACTTCTTTTTCATGATCCGTATAAACAAATGCATTTTCTAATAATTTTGTTGCTTCTTTAAGTCCTTTTTCTTGATGATAAATCGTAAGTAAGACATCATCTTTATCAACATAGTCTCCAACTTTTTTATGAAGTTCAATCCCTACATAATGATCGATGATTGCTTCTTTGGTTTGTCTTCCTGCACCAAGTAGCATGGCTGCTTTCCCAACTTTCAAAGCTTCAATGCGGTCGATAAAACCTGACTGTTTAGACTTAAGTTGAACTTGATGAGAAGAAAAATATAAAGGCATTGTTAGAAGCATTTCAGAATCACCATGTTGATCTTCTATCATGCGATTTAAATACGGAAAAGCAAGTCCTTTTTGAAGCACGAGTCGTGATGCATCATAAGCAATATCAAAATCTTGATATAAATCTGATTGAACGAGTAAATGTGCAACCAGAGTCGATGCAATATGATTTAAATCTTCTGGACCTTTTCCTAATAACGTTTGAACTGCTTCATGAATTTCGTGTGCATTTCCAATAAAGTAACCTAATGGTTCATCCATATTGGTGAGAACAGCGATCACTTTTTTGTGTGCGAGTTTTCCTATCTCTACCATGAGTTTTGCCAGTGACCTAGCTTCTTCAACCGTTTTCATGAACGCACCATCACCAACTTTCACATCGAGAACGATAATATCAGCACCTGACGCTAATTTTTTACTCATGATTGAAGAGGCAATTAAAGGCATGCTATTCACGGTTGCAGTGACGTCTCTTAACGCGTATAACTTTTTATCAGCAGGTGCGATTTCACCAGATTGACCAATAATTGCTAAATGATGTTGACGCACTTGATTTTTAAATACTTCTTCAGTTAATTCAGTTTGAATACCATGTATACTTTCAAGCTTATCAATTGTACCACCTGTATGACCAAGTCCTCGACCGCTCATTTTAGCTAATTTTAATCCAAAATGGGCAACCATAGGACCTAAAATAAATGAAATCTTATCACCAACACCACCAGTGGAATGTTTATCTACTTTAATGCCCTCAATATCACTTAAATCTAAAACATCACCAGAGTCTCTCATTGCTAAAGCTAAAAAAGTGGATTCCTCATCATTCATTCCTTGAAAGTAAATTGCCATGAGTAACGCACTTATTTGATAATCTGGAATGATCCCTTGTGTATATCCATTGACGAAGAATTGAATCATTTCTTCTGACAATGGTTGACCTTGTTTTTTAGTTTCAATAATTTCAATAATTGTCATTGTATCACCCCCTTTATTGTATCATAGAAATCAAATTGTGTTATAATACTCCTGGTGAAATCATATGATATTATATGCAATTAGGCACTCATTAACATCTTTAAATGAAGAGAAAAAAATTCAAGGTCGCATCGATCTTCCACTTTCAGAGTATGGCATTTCACATGCACATGAAATTTTTTCTAACTTAACGATACAAGTTGATCACATTCTGGCATCTCCATTAATTCGAGCACATCAAACTGCAATGATTGCCGCTTCATACTTAAATTACACAAAACCTATTACCATCATACAAGAATTTGTAGAAAGAGATTTTGGATCTTTAGACCTTCTTCCTGTCTCTGAGAGTAAACCTGTCGTTAGAGGGGAAACAACTTTAGAAGATTATGAAAGTGACGACTTTCTTCTAAATCGAATTCAACAAGGTTTAAAGATTATTTTAAATCACTATCATAAAAGCAATACACTTCTTGTATGTCATGCGCATGTTTTAAAAGCATTGCTGATTTTATCTGGCGAAAAAAATATAAGTTTTGCAGATACGATCATTATGCATGATGATTTACTTCAATTTGAAATACAAAATCAAAACTTTATTTTTAAATCCAAGTATCAAATAAAAAAGTGACATCATTTGTCACTTTTTTTAATAAGCATCATTGATTTGTTTTAACACTAGACTTGAAATCTCTTGGGTATTAAAATCTTTATAAGAATCATAAGGAATTGGCTTTAAAAAAATAACTTCTCTATCTGTGTGATAAAAAGGAATTCGATTTCTTACTTTCGCATTACCAACAATACGAATAGGAATGATATCGGCTTTTGCTTTTAAAGCGATTTTAAATGCACCATGTTTCATTTGTTCAATTAATTCATTATCTCTATCTTTTGTGCCACCTTCAGGAAATATAAGCATAGCTTGCTCTTTCTCAACAGTTTTGATGGCTTTCATTAATCTTTTTACGGTATCTCGGTCATTATCTCTATCGACCATAAAGCAGTTCATCGCTTGAAGCCAAAGACCAATTAAAGGTAAATGATATACACCTTTTTTGACTGCATAGGCTAGATTTCTTTTAACAAGTTGAAGTACAACAAAAGGGTCAGTGTATGATTTATGATTTGCAAAAAAAACGACTTTTCCTTCTTTAGGAATATTTTCTAAACCTTTTGGTATGACCTTTAATCTTAGAATAAAATGATTTAATGTAAAAGATAAATTTCTTGTAAGTGACCCAAAAAATGGCGTATTTGAATCAGATCTTTTATAAAAAGGAACCATGAGACCAAAAAAAGCTAAAACAACAATGACACCAAATAATTGAGAAAAAATAATCCAAAGTGGAATTAAGTTTGGCCATATCGAACTTAAGGTCAACGCTGTCGCTAAAATAGAAATAAGGAAGATTGTTGTAATCATTTTTTTACCCTTTCATAATGACTTAATATCAATTCATGATCGGTCGTATAAGAAACGAGTTTGAAATTTTCTAGATGATATTTAGGAAAATATGTATCACCAACATGTGGTTTCAATACATATGTAATTCTTAATGCACCTGCATAAGGAAATGCGAGTTGATAAATTTGTGCACCACCAATAATCATTAAATCTTCTTTTCGATCTTCTAAAAATGTAATGACATCATGAACGATTTCTGCATTTTCTATTTTGTTTTGTTTTCTTGATGCAATATATACCTTTTCAAAAGGTAATTTTTTGGATGGAAAATAACTTAACATGGATAAATATGTTTGGTATCCCATAAGTACTTGAGTATGATAGGCATGTTTTTTGAAATATGCCATATCTACTTTATAATGCCAAGGTAAAGCATCATTTAGTCCAATAACTTTATTTATGTCCATCGCCCACATTAAAGTAATCATACTGCAACAACGCCTTTAATAGGAGGATGTGGATCATAGCCAATAATTTCAATATCTTCAAAAGTGAAATCTTCAATGTTTTTTATGTCAGGATTTAATTTCAACTTAGGAAGTGGTCTTATTTCTCTATTTAATTGTTGTTTTAATTGGTCTACATGGTTTGAATAAATATGTGCATCACCGATGGTATGAACAAATTCACCTACTTCTAGATTTGTAACTTGAGCAACCATTTCCAAAAGCAGTGCATATGAGGCAATATTAAAAGGAATACCTAAAAATATATCGCCGCTTCGTTGATAAAGTTGTAAAGAAAGTTTTTGATTTGCAACATAAAATTGAATCAATGTATGACAAGGTGGTAAAGCCATATTGTTTATTTCTACTGGATTCCAAGCAGATAAAATCATTCTTCTTGATTGAGGTTGATGCTTAATGAGATTGATCACTTGTGAAAGTTGATCAACACCATTGAAATTACGCCACTGGGCACCATATACTGGACCTAAATCACCAAATAATCTCGCGAAATTAGAGTCTATTTTGATTTTTTCAACAAATGCTTCTAATGTCTCACCATGATAAGATGGATGTTTCTTATAATTCTCATAAGGCCATTCATTCCATATCTTTACGCCATGATCTACTAAATATTTTATGTTTGTATCACCTTTAATAAACCATAATAGCTCATATATGATGGCTTTATAAAATACTTTTTTAGTTGTTAATAAAGGAAACCCTTCTTTAAGATCAAATCGCATTTGATATCCAAAAGTAGAAATTGTCCCTGTATTTGTACGGTCTTCTTTTTGATGACCTACTTTAAATACATGTTCAACTAAATCGTGATACTGCTTCATTGTGTCGCCAATCTGTAAAGAGCATCTGCATAGATTGCAGTTGCGAGCATTAACTCTTCGATATCGATATATTCATCAGGTTGATGAATATAAGTGGGTGTATTAGGAAAATGTGCACCAAATGCAACAACATTGGGCATTGATCTAGCAAACGTTCCACCACCGATGGAAAAAGGTTTATTTTTGTGATCATTTGTATAATCTTGATATACAGATGTTAATGTTTTTATTAAAGGGCTATTTGGATCATTATAAAGTAACGCTTTGTGATGATCTACTTCGATTTCTGAAGTTGATAAAGTCGTTTTAAGTTTACTGATCACATCGTCAAATCTAATACCATGAGGATAACGATAATTTAGGCTTATATCGTATTTCTCATGTTCAATTCTCATCACGCCAATATTATTCGTAGTTGGTCCCATTTCTTGATCCTCATGATACACATCAAGTTTTTTTCCATATAAATCATTTAGGAAATACGTTTCATATAATTTTGTAAATGGTGATTTTTCCTCTTTAATCAAAAATGCCATTAATAAGTCAATTGCATTCACACCCTCATGAGGTAATGAACCATGTGCACTTTTACCATGAATCGAGCATATGACATGATTATTGCTGATTTCAACTTTTCCTTTATAGTTGTTTGCTTTTAAATAGACTTCAAAAAGTTGTTGATATGGTCGATTGGATTTTAAAATCACTTTTGCAAAATCAGGTACCATGTTGTCTCTTGTACCACCATCAAAAGAAATAATATCAGTATTTTCCATCTTACCTTTAACTTGAATTCTTGAAATACCTTTTTCAGCATAAA
>JAURNN010000054.1 GCA_030830185.1 Bacillota bacterium
GGACAGAATAATTTAAGACATTAAAGTCAGCTGGATCACATCCACAATCTGGCCATAACTGAGTAATGGCTGGATCTAAAAGATCTTTTGTCATATCGATACGATCCCAATCGATGGTATCAAGTAACCCTTTCTCTACTAACTCTTCAATGGCGTAGTCACTAGGAATGACAAGATCATAAGCATTGGATTGGTCTTCAATTTGAGGGATTGCAATTTCATTAGAATCAAAAACGATTAATTCTACTTGAATGCCATATTCCTCTTCAAAAGCTTCCAATAAGGATTCATCAATATATTCTGTTGGCATGAATAATTTGATGCTGTCGCTTGCTTCACATGAAGCAAGTACTGATAGTGTTAAACTTAACACAATAAGTAGTACGATTTTTTTCATTCTTCTTCCTCCATAAGGTTTTTTTGAGTTTTAAAATAGTCAAAAGTAATTTTCATCCCAATGACTAAAATAATGAGGGCTGATAAAGCATTAATGGTTGGTTCAATTCCACGTTTTAATGTATATAAATAAATCGAGATATTTTTTACTGCTGAACCACTACTTGCAAAGTAGCTAATCACAAAATCATCAAATGACATCGTAAAGGCAATGGCTGCACCTGCAATAATACCAATTCTAATTTGAGGTAGTATCACATGCCATAAAGTTTGAAGCGGTGTTGCTCCTAAGTCACTAGAAGCAGAAATTAAATCCGCATCCATTTGTCTTACTTTAGGATACACAGTAATCACAACATAAGGCACACTAAATGCAATATGGGCAATGATCATGGTCATTAAACCACGTTCAATTTGAAACGCACCAAATAAAACAAAGAAACTAATCGCCGTAACAATTTCAGGGTTCACGATTGGAATGTTGTTGAAATTGAGTATCCATTCACGTAACCACTTCTTATTTTTAGTTAAGCTAATCGCACCTAGTGTTCCAATGAGAGTTGATGCAATCGTTGAAATAATTGCAACTAAAATGGTCGTGAAGACAGCATCCATGATGGTGCCACTTTCAAAAAGCTTAACATACCATTCAAGAGAAAACCCTGTAAATTGGATAAGTGACTTCGAGTCATTAAAACTAAAGACTACTAAACTAATAATCGGAATATAAATCAAAAGTAAGACTATCGATAAAAACGTTTTAGAAGTGAAGGTATGTTTACTCATCGCCACCCTCCGTATATTTATCAACTTTTTTAATTAAGTATAAGAAGATTAAGATGAGTCCAGCCATGAGTAGGGCAATGGATGATCCGTAACCGAAATCACCTTGTGCAATCATGGCATTTTCAATGAGATTCCCAATTAAAAACCTTCCGGCTCCTAAATATTTAGGAACAACTAGTGTTGTTGCTGAAGGTAAAAACACCATCATAATACCTGATAAAACGCCCGATATACTTAAAGGAATAATTACTTTAATGAGTGTTTGAAGCTTATTTGCACCTAAATCAGATGCAGATTCATATAAACTCATATCGATTTTAGATAACACCGTATAAATCGGTAATACCATAAAAGGCAAATACACATAGGTCATCCCAATGATAATAGCAACATTCGTTCCAATTAATTCAGGTGCAGTCATTAAAATCACTTGTTCTAGTGCCTTCGTTCTAAGTAACATGTTGATCCACATAGGTGCTGTAATAAGTAAAATGAGTAGTGTTTTTGTTTTGGTGTTAGATCTTGCAATAATATAAGCGAGCGGATATCCAATAAGCAATGAAATCAAAGTTGCAACAAATGCAAGTCCAATCGATTCTGCCATCAGACTTACAAAAATAGGCTCGTTAATAAATCTTAAATAATTATCGAGTGTAAAGATAAGTGTAAATGTTTGAGAGGATGCACGTGATTGGAAAGAATAAATGAGCATTAACACAATTGGTATGACTATTAGAAAACCAATGACAGCTTGATATGGAACTCCTAAAAACCCTTCAAAAGTCCACTTACGCTTTGTCTTGATTTTAGGTTTTGAAATGACGAAAGGCTTCAATTTGAGCGCTCCATTACGTGGATATCTTCAGGTAAAAATGATAGTCCAACTTCTTTCCCTAAAGGTTGTACATCGGTTGTATGGATGGTATAGGTACGTGCATTAGTTTTAACATCAATTTCATAATGCACACCTTTAAATACGACATCCGTCACGATGCCATGAATCCAACCATCTTTGATTTCAACAATATCAATATCTTCAGGACGTATGACAATGTCTACTTCTTCATTAAGCGCAAATCCTTTATCAATACATTTGAAATCTTGATCATCAAAGTGTACTAAAAAATCAGTTTTCATGACGCCTTCAATAATATTTGATTCACCAATAAATGTTGCAACAAATTTATTGACAGGCTCATTATAAATATCAACAGGTGTTCCTACTTGTTGGATTTCTCCGTGATTCATAACAACCACTTTATCACTCATTGTAAGTGCTTCTTCTTGATCATGTGTGACAAAGACAAAGGTGATCCCTGAACGTCTTTGGATTTCTTTTAATTCATATTGCATTTCTTGACGTAGTTTTAAGTCAAGTGCTGCAAGTGGTTCATCAAGTAATAGCACTTTAGGTTCGTTAATAAGTGCACGTGCAATTGCTACACGTTGTTGCTGACCACCTGATAATTTATGTACACGACGATTCTCATAACCTTCAAGTCCAACTAGCTTTAAATATTTACGTACTTTTTCATCCATATCATCTTTAATCTTTTGAACATTAGCTAAATATGCTTGTTTATGATTTTGAAATAATTTTTTAAACTCTGATTTAGTTAAACCGTTTGAATTCGATTCAATTTTGAGTGATTTCTTTAAATCTTTAATTCTCGTAAAACGACCAAGCATTTCTTGTTTCACACGTAATCCAAATGCAACATTATCATAAACATCTAAATGTGGAAATAATGCATATCTTTGAAAGACAGTATTTGTTGGTCTTTTGTGGGAAGGAATTCCTAAAATAGATTGACCTTGAAATAAAACATCGCCTTGAGAAGGTTCAACAAATCCACCAATAATACGAAGTGTTGTTGTTTTACCACAACCAGAGGGACCTAGAAAAGTAACAAATTCATTTGCTTCAATTTCTAAATCAATACCACGCAAGACGACTTGTCCATTAAATTCTTTTGTTAAATCAATAAGTTTAATAAGTGGTTCATCATGTTTTTGCGTATTTTTTACATTGTTTAATGGTTCTTTTTCCATCGACATTTCCTTTGTTTAATGTGGTTGAATATATTGATGTTATATCGGCTTTTTGTTTAATCATACTAAACTAATAGTTCAATGTATGTAAACAAAACCAAATATATTATACACAATGAGAAAGTATTGTCAATATATAAGTGAAAAGCTTTAATTTTCCACTATTTTGAAGTATAATGAGTATGAAATTGAGGACATTTATGTTTCAAGAAGCGTTAAAACTACAAAAAACTACTAAATATATTACTCAAGGAATCATTTTTTTTAGTTTGTTTATGGTTATCTATACTGTTGTTGATGGACTCAATATGAGTTATGATGAAATGGCAATTGAGTATTCGTCATTATTAGTTGGTGTTAATATTACAATCAATGTTATTTTGTCTTTAGGTAGTGCGATGTTGATGAATTTATCAACAGCAATGGTTGTCTTAAAAGGTAAAGAAGGAAAAGCTTCTACATTTGGATCAATTTCAGTGTTATTTGGAATTTTAACTTATGGCTGTACAAGTTGTGTGATTGCTTTTTTTGCAAGTATTGGTATTGCCTTTTCAGTGATTGCACTTCCTCTAGCAGGTCTCCCTTATAAACTAATTAGTATTGTTCTTGTTGTCATTGGTCTTGTATGGATGGTTCGTGAAATCGAGTATGGTGAATGTAAAGTTAATTTATCAAAATAAAACAGATTGACATCCATCTGTTTTATTTATATAATAAAAGTGACAAGGTTGTCACTTATGGAGTTATATGCCAACTGAACGTTTTCTTAAATTAAATCCTTCAAAGAAATTCCTTATTGAACATGCCTTAATTAAAGAGATGATGAAACACCCTTATGAACACATCAATTTATCCAATGTCATACGAGAATCTAACATCTCTAGAGGTTCATTTTATCAATACTTTATTAATAAAAATGATTTCTATTTCTATATTCTAAATCAGTTAGGTCAAATCAAATCATCTTACATGGATATTGTTTTTCTCCAAGATGAGTCGATTTCTTTTACACAAAAATTAAAACATATATTAGAAGCTTCCATTACGTTTAGTAAAGCACATTCAAAATATGTATCGATTGGACTGCAACTTTATTCATCAACACATAAAGAGATGAAAGACTATACATCTAAAACGAAATATGAAATGTATGCTTTGCTAAAGACTTGGATTGATCAGGATAAGCGATATCAAACCATGAAAGACAAAGATGATGTGATTCATTACATCGCGGATACGATGATATATTTGACCCAGTATACATTAAAGTTTAATGATATCAACCAATTAGAAAATCATCTTTCCATTTTTATCAAGTTACTTGAGGGAGGTTTACAACATGTTTGAAGTCAAAGACTTAAGGTTCAGATATCCAAAAAATAAAGAAGAGACCATAAAAGGGATATCTTTTCATATTCAAAAAGGTGAGATTTTTGGATTTTTAGGTCCATCAGGAGCCGGTAAGTCAACCACTCAAAAACTCCTTTTAAAACTGTTAAATGGCGCAGAAGGTCATATTACCTTTAACGGGGTTGATATTCAACAACTCAAATCAACTTTTTATGAATCTATTGGAGTTAGTTTTGAAATGCCCATTCATTTTACGAAAATGACAGCCTATGAAAACATACGCTTTTTTCAAGATTTATATGAAAAGAAAGCCGATATTCAAGAACTGATGGAATCTGTTGGACTTTGGAAAGATAAAGATAAACTTGTGTCAGAGTACTCGAAAGGAATGAAAATTAGACTTAACATTGTAAGAGCTTTAATCAATCAGCCTGATATGCTTTTTTTAGATGAGCCGACCAATGGACTTGATCCTAAAAATGCAATGATTTTAAAAGATATGATAAAAGCGTATCGTGATCAAGGGGGCACTGTATTTATCACTTCTCATATCATGAGTGATATCGATCAACTTTGTGATCGTGTTGCTTTTATTGTTGATGGTAAAATTGTTGAACTTGCACGGCCTAGAGATTTAAAAATACGTTATGGTAAAAAAGCAATTACGGTAGATTATTTCAAAGAGGGTAATAAATATCAAGCACAATTTGATATGGATGAAAAAGAATCAAAAAAAGAACTTTCAGACCTTATTTTGAATCACGAAATTGAAACCATTCATAGCGGTGAAACCACGCTTGAAGATATCTTCATTCAAGTGACAGGTGTTTCACTAAAACAATCGGAGTTTAATGATGAAACAAATCATTAAGCTTGTTAAGGGTGAACTCCAAAGACTTCAAAAATATAACGTGACATTAATAAGTTTGATAGTAGCGCTTATTTGGGTTGCTTTGCTTTACTTTATCGATGATCCTACCATCTTTGGATTACTATTACCGCTGGTTGTGATTTTAGATGTGACCATGATGTCGATTATGTATACTGGTGCAGTGATGTATTATGAAAAGTCAGAAAATACCATGTATTCAATTTTAATCACACCGGTTAGTCATCAAGACATTATTTTCTCTAAAGTGATTGCAAATATCATTCATCAAACCATCTCCACATCTCTTGTTATTGTTGCTTTTATATTAATTAAAGATATTTCAATCTCTTTTTCAATCGTATTTTCAATGATCTTAGCGATTGGATTTCATACATTACTAGGATTTGTTTTTACATATACTGCCAAAGATTTTACATCCATGCTTACCAATTTTATGTTTGCAATGATTGTGCTGGCAACACCTTCTATTCTCATTTTTATGAATGTGTTTGAAGTTTCAACCTTTATTTCTTACTTATTACTGATTAGTCCTATCGAGCAAGTCACCGTGATGATTTCAAGTGCGTTTTCTAAGACGTATGATATTTCATTTTTCTTAAGTATTGTGATGATGTTGACTTACAGTGGCATTTTATATAAAGGCTATATTTTACCTAAATTCTCTATCTATGTACAGAAAGGGAGTGGTGTTTAATGTTTTTAAAAGTCTTAAAACATGAATTAAAAAATATGACAAGAGATCGCATGTATGCTTTCTTTGTCTTTTATGAACTCCTTATCATCGCAATATCGATATGGCTTATCCCTTTTTTAAAAGAAAACGCTACTGATCTTGTTATGCAACTTACATTGATTGTACTTATTTTAATGACAGGCATTGTGTTTGGTGCAATTACAGGATTTACGTTACTTGATGATCAAGATGATGGTGTTTTATTCTCACTGAAAGTCACACCGATTAATGTTAATGTCTATATCTTTTTGAAACTTCTCATGTCTTATTTATTTTCAGTCATCGCAACGCTTATTTTATTTTTCGCAACTGGCCTGCATCAAACATTACCTCTATTAGACTTGTTATTCGTTTTGGTATTATCTTCTTTTCAAGGTCCTTTGATTGCACTTATTATGAATGCATTTTCTTCAAATAAAGTGGAGGGTTTTGTTGTCATGAAGCTTACCGGATTAACACTTATTGGTCCGATTTTAGCGTTATTTTTAAGTGACTGGACTGAACTCCTTCTTGGTATATTCCCTGGCTTTTGGACCGCACGTATTATGAGCATTTCAATGATTCCAATTGAGTACTTACTTGGTGCATCTTGGGTATATTTTTCACTCGGGATACTAGTAAATGTCATTAGCTTATTTTATATTTTCCGTTATTTTAAGTTAAAACATCAATTATAAGGAAGGAGGATACTATGCAATTTTTATCAATTTTTCTTATCGTATACGGTATTTTAGTTTTATATTTAGTACTTACAAAGTCAAATTTATTATTTAAAAATGTAAAAATGAAATTGTTTCATAAGTTGTTTGGAGAAAAAGGAACGTACATCTTTATTTTAATCTTTGGATTGATTTCTCTTGGTGTTGGGATTTATTTACAACTCTAATTGATATTGTTGATACGTTGTTTCATCAATTAAATGATTTGATTTTAATTGTTTTAGGGAGATGTCATAAGCATCTCCTTTTTGGTTCATGTGAACCTCCTTTTGTTTTATACTCTATATTAGAAACAAAAAGGAATTTTACTTAAAAAAACCACACAAGATGTGTGGTTTACGTTTGTGTTTTTAATTCAAGTTTTTTCATATAAACTAAACGGAGTTTAAGAATAATATATATAAGTGTAACAACATGAACTGGCCATGAATTCATCTTTAAATAAATTTGAAACGGGTTTAACCACACATCAAAACCTGTATGTAAATAAATGGCTGCATAAGCGACATAGCTTAATTTATGTAGTGCAACCCATGATGATGGTTTCATCTTTACTCTTACAAATTTAAATGACGTCACAACAAGTGGCACCATAAGTAATGCTGCTAACGTTCCAGTTGTGTTAAACCCACCTAATGCCTTTTCTAAGTTTGTTAAACTGTGAGGGATTAAATAAATAAACCCATAAATCGCGAGATCTCCTCGTACAGGATCAATGACTGAACGAAATGAATTCCCACGCTTAAAAATTCCTGGTAATATCACAAGTAAAAACAAAGCAAAACTAAATTGTCCTGAAAATACGTTCCATTCTAAAAACTGACCACCAATAAAAAAGACAGCAATACTTAATACAAATGCAAATACAATAAATTGCCATTCATACTTCACAATATATTTGCCGATAAACACAAGTGTCATATAAACAAACGGGATAATAATAAAAGCAAGGTTTCTTAAAATGAAATCCATACATCCAACTTTCTAGTTTTAGGTTTGTAAGAAGGCAACAATCGGTAAGCTTGTTATATTTGATGCACCATGTGGTGCGCCTGAAGTCTGAAATAATTGAGTAATATCTTGACCTGCTTGAAATACTCCTCTATGAACACCATTTGGCCAATTCGGATTACCAGTCACATCATAAATGACTCCATTGTATGCAATATAAGCATTTGCACCATTTTTCCCATCATATTGTGATAACTCTTCAAGTGTCATGAAAATCTTTTCATATACTGCTTGGATAATAATATCTTCACTAATCGTTGTGACTTCACTATCCCATGAAATAAATCTGTATCCACCTTCATTAGGTGCAGTTGGAAAACTCAAAGTATCTCCGATTTCTAACGTTTCAGTTCTAATGACTTTACCATTAAGTCCTTTAAATGTGACACTCACTGATAAATCAAGACTTGGAGGAACCAAGACTCCATCTAAAATATGGACAACTCCATTTTCAGCTAAAATATCCGATTCTAAAATCAAGACACCATTAACAAAAACATCATCACCTTGAGTTGTGATTGTTAAAAATTCACCAGTTGTCGTCTCAATTTGAGAAGCACCTGTTTTAAGTGCCTCTAATAATAATGTTTGTTCAACCATGTGATAACGCAAGACATCAAATAAATCGATATCGCCCAATAATTGATCAAATCCTTCACTTGGATCAAAATCATCAGGAATTTCAAACCCATCAGCCAATTCAAAAGCCTCAAGTGAAGGCAAGAAAATGGTTATATTTTCATATGTAGAAAAATCAATAGCGACTTGGCCGCTGTATACTAAGCTAGCTAGAGATTGATATCCATCAATAGAAGCAATCGTTGAAAGCATATCAGAGACTTCATCAACAGGCGTGATCAGTATACCAATTTTAGGAACACGACTTAAAAAAGATTTTCCGTGTGGTGAATTTAATATTTCATCTGATAAATCTTGACCAGCTTGATATCTTCCTTGATGGTTACCATCACGCCAATTTGGATCATTGGTCACATCATAAATGAATCCATCTACTGCAATATAAGCTTTTCGACCATCTTGTCCATCAAAAAAAGCGAGTTCTTCTAATGTTAACTCAATCATCTGTTCTTCTGGTACAACATTTTCTGTACATGCTGCAAGCGTAAGCACTGTTAAAATTGTCAAAATAAGTTTCATAGAATCTCCTCTTATTAACACTATAACATAAAAAAAAAGTCATCAATTGTAGATGTCTTTCATCTTTATTTTTTGTAAGAATATGTGATTATAGAAATGAGACAATGATGCCGATGATTGCTGCTAAAAGGATTAATTGGGAAGGTGAAAGTATTTTTATTACTAATAATAAAAGACCTGTACCACTAATCATATATTTCCATACAACCAAATCAAATGACATACCAAGTTGAATGACAACTGAAATCATTAACGCAATCGCAGCATAGTTTAACGCTTTTAAAATATCACGAAACCATGAAACATCTCTTAAATACGCAAATCCTTGATAGAAAAAAGTAATGAATAAAAGTCCTGGAAGAAAAATGCCGATCGCGCCAACGATGCCACCTAAGATATTGCCACTTAAGACATATCCTAAAAAGCCAGCTGTTGTAAAAACAGGACCCGGTGTAATTTGACCCACTGCAACACCATCAAGCATTTGTTGGAATGTTAAATACCCTGGCTCAACAAATAATGTTTCTAAGTAACTTGTTAAAACATATCCGCTTCCATAAAGTGTTGCACCAATTTGAAAAAACAATAAAAATATTAAAATAAGACTCATACCTTCTTTGACAACAGATGTTCTAAATAAATATCGGTATAAAAAAGCAATAAGACCCATCACAACAAAAACAATGACTTGATTAACAAAAAAACTTAGAATAAGTGCACTTATAATATAAAAGATTGCATCATAACCTTTGATCACTTTTTTAGATAACTGGTAAACAGCAAACATAATAATACTTACCACAGCAGGTGCGATGATATCTAACATACTCGTAATGATAAGAAGATTCCCAAACTGTATATAAACATAAGCAAGTACAAGTACTAATATGAGTGCAGGCGTGATAAATGCGACGCCTGCTATCCAAAGTCCAAGCTTGCCACCACGATGTCTTCCAATTAAAAGAGCGAGTTCAGTTGAACTTGGTCCTGGGATGACAGAAGCTAAACTTATTAAGTCTAAAAAATGCTTTTCGTCTAACCACTTTTTCTCATCAACAAGTAATTGATGCATAAGTGCAATATGCGCTGCTGGGCCACCAAAAGATAGTAATCCCAACTTTAAAAAAACTATAAAAATTTCAAAATACATCTTAACTTCCCTGCTTATATTATATCAAAATTTATCCTATCCATGGTTTTATGTGTAAAAAAGTACTGCAGTAAACGAAAGACTTTTTATGTATGATACAATATTTTTAAGGACGGATATATGCCATTTCACTATTACCTTACATTTTTATTTATCATCATAGGGTTTTACTTGTTATTCTCATTAAAACCAAGAAAAAACATCAAACCAATCATTTTAAAAGACCATCACGTTTCAGTTATCATTCCAGCAAGAAACGAGGCACTACGAATTCAACCGCTTCTTGAGTCTTTAATACAGTATAAAGATGATGTTGAAATTATTATTGTTGATGATCACTCTGAAGATGACACCGTTCCTCTAGCCTCTTCTTATTGCTATCAAGTTGTTATCCCTAAAGAAAGACCAAAAGGATGGAAAGGTAAACCTTGGGCACTTGACCAAGGTGTCTCACATGCAAAAGGCGATATCATTATCTTTTTAGATGCTGATACCGTGTTATTAAAACATGGTTTAGAAAAAATTGTTTCAGTATTTTTAGAGACGAATACCCCACTTTCCATTCAACCTTATCATCAAATGAAAACATCCGTTGAACGTTTATCAGTTTTCTTTAATGTGTTAGTTGTCATGGCAGCAAATTCTTATACGCTATTTAAGCAAAAACTAACACCGCGTGCATTTTTTGGACCCACACAAGTCATGTTAAAACAAGACTATTTAGATTCTGCAACTGATCCCTCGGTAACAAGTCAAGTATTAGAAGATATTTATTTAGGAAAGGCTTTTTTAAAAAACGGAAAACGTATCAGAAGTATGATTGGTAAAAACATTGTATCTTTTAGAATGTATCCTGAGGGTTTTAAAGATATGCTTTTAGGATTTGGTAAAAACTTTGCCAATGGTGCCATTGCCATTGGAGCGTTTCAAGCGATATTATTATCACTTTGGATTTCTGCACCGTACGCTTCAATCAATATTTTACTCACATCCCTTTTAACTCAGGGTGACCTTCTCATTCCAGCAGCAATATATCTTATTTTTGGTCTACAACTTTACCTTTTTAGTCGACAAATCGGTAATTTTAAAATATCCATTATCTTTTTATATCCACTACATGCGATTTTCTTCTTATATGTTTTTATTTATTCGTTTTTTAGAATTTATATATTCAAAAATAATTCATGGAAAGGAAGAAAGGTATGACACTTCCTTTAATCACACTTGATTTATGGGTAACGATTTTACTTGATACTGTCTTATGGTTTATTTTTCATATGGGATTTGCTAAACTTGCCATTCTCATTCCAGATCGTTTCTTTGAAAAACCAATTCCAAATGATGTTAAAGAGACACCTTTTAAAACCTTTTTTCTAGAAAAAATTGTGATGGTACCTAAATGGAAAAAATATTCACCCGATGGTGGTGCACATTTTAAAGATGGCTTTTCTAAGCGTTATTTAAAAGAAAAAAATCTCGCTTATTACGAGAAATTTTTAATTGAAACACGACGTGCAGAACTCACCCATTATCTTCAAATGTTACCTGCACCGATATTTTTCTTATTTAATCCGATATGGGTCGGCTGGTTGATGATTGGATATGCTGTATTATTTAATTTACCGTTTATTTGGATACAAAAATATAATCAACCACGTATGATTAAACTCATGATTAAAACAAAGGCAAGGCTAAATAATGCTGAAGTAAAATAATGGTCTTTGCATCGGTAATTTTTTGAGATTCAAGAAGTGCATGCACTTCTTTTTTTGAATAATAAAGGATTTCAAATGTTTCATCGATATCTTTAGGCATAGGGTTTTTAATATGAACACAACCATAGCCTATATATAAATGAATGACTTCATCACTATAGCCTAAACAATTATGAATGGACATGATGTGTTCGATGTTATCAGGTCTGACATGGGCTTCTTCTTCACATTCACGACCGGCACATAGAATTGGGTCTTCATTTAATTCCAATTTACCTGCAGGTACTTCGATTGTGACCGCATCAATTGGATATCTGAATTGCTTAATAAGTACGATTTTCCCATCATCTGTGATCGGTAAAATCGCACTTGCACCACTATGCCGACCGACAATACGTTTGGTTTCAATAGCTTCAGATGTTAATACAGTATCTTCTACAATGGTTAAAAAATCAGAATGATAGATTGGTTTAGAATGAATTTTTGTTTCTTTCATGGCTTTTTTTCCTTTATTTTATCATAACAAAAAAAGGCAATGATTGCCTTTATTTGATATCGATTTCTTTATTTAAGATACGTTCTTTTAAAGACCTAATATTATCTTGAATGATGTTTTGAGTTAATACAAAGCCTTCATCAGGTCCATTCGATGGATCATCTAAGTCCCAAACTTCTCTAAATTGACATGGTAACCAAGGACAATCGACATTACATCCCATCGTAATGACAACATCGACTTCTGGAAGTTCATCAACAAGTTTAGAAGTTTGTGTAACATTCATATCGACATTATGAAGTTGTTTAATAATGCGAACGGCATCTTGATTAATTTTAGGACGCGTTTCTGTTCCTCACTATAAGCTTCAAAGAAATCATCATGATATAACTTTGTAAGTGCTTCTGCCATTTGGCTTCGGCAAGAATTATGAACGCAAACGTATGCGACTTTTATTTTTCTATCCATCTTAGTAGAGCTCGGTTTTCTTATGGATTCCTGTTAAGGTAAAGATGACCCATTCAGCAATATTGGTTGCATGGTCACCAATTTTTTCTAAATACTTTAGAATCATTAAACTGTATACTGCTTCTTCAGGTTCGATTTGATCTTTTTTTAACATGTCGGTAATTTTAGCAAGTGCTTCTTTATACACGACGTTAATGTTTTCATCTTCATCAATAACTTTATGAGCGAGTGCTTCGTTATTAAGCTCTAATGCTTGAATCGTCATATTATACATCGATTCTAAATTATTCATGAGTTTCGTTGCGAGTAAGACAACGTGTTCATTGGGTTTGGTTTTGATATTGGTTGTCATATAAGCAACATCACATGCGTGATCGCCTATACGCTCAATGTCTGTAATCATTTTTAAAATACCAGTAACAAGCCTTAAATCAGAAGCGACAGGTTGTTCTCTCCAAATGACTTGTAACGCATGCTTAGCAATGGATTCTTCGGCAGCATCCACGGCATCATCAAGTTTTAATACAGCTTGAGCTTCTTCTTGACTCGCATGTTGAAATGCTTGAAAAGCTTGTTTAATATTAACAAGTGTTAATTCAGCCATATCAACTACTTCTTTTTTCAATGCTTGCATACTTAAGACGAGTGTTTTTCTTACTTGCATCGATTTATCCGAACCTTCCGGTAATGTATTGTTCTGTTTTTTCATGTTTTGGATGATTAAAAATTTTATTGGTATCATCCATTTCAACAAGTTCACCTAGTAAAAAGAATGCTGTTTTATCTGAAATACGTGCTGCTTGTTGCATATTATGCGTAACTATGACAATCGTGAAATCTTGTTTAAGTTCTATAATTAAATCTTCTATTTTTTGAGTTGCAATGGGATCAAGTGCACTTGTTGGTTCATCCATCAAAATGACTTCTGGTTCCATTGCTATCGTTCTTGCGATACATAAACGTTGTTGCTGACCACCTGATAAACTCATCGCTGATTTTTTGAGACGGTCAGCAACCTCATCCCATAAAGCAGCTTTTTTAAGTGCATTTTCAACAATTGTATCTAATGCTTCTTTATCTTTAATCCCTTGGCATCGTGGTCCGTATGCAATATTATCATAAATACTCATTGGAAACGGATTAGGTTTTTGGAACACCATGCCGACTTTCGAACGAAGCTCAATGACATCAAAATTTTTATCATATGCATTTTTATCTTCATAAAGAACTTCACCAGTGACTTTACACGTCGTAATTAAATCATTCATACGATTTAATATTCGAATAAATGTTGATTTTCCACAACCAGATGGTCCAATAAATGCAGTCACCTCATTATAGTTAATATCCATAGTAATATTTTTAATTGCTTGAAAATCACCGTAAAACAAGTTGATGTCTTTTAAGGAAAAAACTGGCTTATTCTTGTTATTAACTTGATTCATCTTCATTTAACTCCAATTCATGTTTTTTTGCAATCTCTTCGCGATTATTTTTACAATCAAATTAATAACGAAGACAACTGATAAAATAATTATTGCAATGGCAGCAGCAAGTTCAAAGTTTGGACTATCTCCACCCATAATCACCCATATATGAACAGCAAGGGTTGTTGCACGTTCGGATAAAATAATGTTATCTGATATGGCAGCACCAACTGCAAATATTAACGCTGCAGATTCACCCATGATACGACCAATACCGAGTAGAACACCTGTTAATATTCCTGGTGTGGCATTCGGTAATACAACTTTAAAAATTGTTTGTGTTTGATTCGCACCTAAAGCAAGCGAACCTTGTCTTAATTCATTTGGAATAATTTTTAAAGCTTCTTCAGTCGATTTAATAATGGTTGGAAGTAAAATAACTACCATCGTAAGTGAACCAGATAATATAGATCCACCTTGTGTTTGTATTGTGTTGTTTAGAAGTGGCACAAAAATGGCTGCTCCTAACATACCATACACAATTGATGGCACACCAGTAAGCATATCAACCATGTTTTTAATCGCTTTTGAAAACCACGAAGTTGTCGCAATTTCATTAAAATAAACGGCTGTGGAAACTCCAATTGGAATCGCAAGAATTAATGTAAAGACGATTGTATATAGGGTTGCAATAATTGAACCACGTATTCCACCCCCAACTATTTGAACACTCATCGATGTAATACTTGTTGCTTGATTTAATTTAGCAACCATGCCTGATGCTTGATCTCTTGCAAGTGAGATAATTGTATTATTATTAAATAGTGCTTTTTCAATTGCCGTCCCAACCTTTAAATCGACTTGAGGATGTACACCGTTTTCATCAACTGTATTCCTATCAAAAGGACGTACTAAGGGACTTTCAGGATGAATGTATGCAATCTCAATAATAGGGTAACCTGCTTTATTGGTAGCATTTACTAGACCTATCCCCCATATTTCAGAGTAAATGATATTCTCATCAATTTCATCAGTAAGTATATAACTTCCAGCACCATCATCTAAATAAATATCTGTAGAAATGGTTCTTGAATCACCAATAATCGTTTCCCATCTTACAAGAGTTATTCCAGTTGAAACAACATAAAATATAATCATTCCAAGTATCAAAAGACCAACACTTCCTAGAGCATAAACGAATGTCTTAGACAAGTTATCTCGTAATTTACGATTAGTTTTCATCTAAATTACCTACTTTTTTCATCACAAATTTTAAAAGTATATTGGTGATAATGATTACCAACATCAAGACAAGTGCGACTGAAAAACGAACATCATAATCAATTCCTGTTGTTTCTTTAAGCCCCATGAGCATACGTGATGTTAGGGTTGATGTAGTATCTAAAACATTTAAAGTAACCCCACTAAATGCATTACCCGATACCATAGATACTGCAGTTGCCTCTCCTAAAGCACGTCCAACACCTAAAATCACACCTGCAAAAATACCACTTTTTGCGCTTGTCAATACGACTTTAAAATATGTTTGCATCGGAGAAGCTGCAAGTGCAAGAGAACCTTCAATGATATCATTTTTAACTGAACGAATCGATGTCTCAGCCACTGCTGTAATGGTTGGTAATGTCATCATGAACAATACAAGGACAGTACTTAATAAAGACAGACCCGCAGCTGTTTGATATCCAAACAAATTACCAATACTCGCAACAATCGGTGCAACGACACCTAACCCTATCACACCATATACGATGGATGGAATCGAAGCTAAAAGTTCAACCACAGTTCTTAAAACTTCAGCAAAACGTTTTGGTGCAATTTTTGCTATTAAAAGTGCAGTCATAATTGCAACTGGTAATGTGATTGCAATCGATAAAATCACTGCAATGAGAGTATTGATAATTGCAAACCCAACTCCATAGGCTGATGATCCACCTAGTGGTCCATCTAACCATTGGTTTGCAGTCACAAATAAAAATGGATTGACTCTTGGAAGTTCTATAATTCCCGTGTTACTATTAAAGCCTTCATAAATGAATAAAAAAGGACTTAAACCTTTAATTGCAACTATGACGATAATTAAAACGATAAAGGAAGCTGATAACATACCAGCTCCCATAAATATCGATTTTGTCACACGATCAGTTCTATTCTTTTGTTTAATTCGTTTTAATGTGATCTGACTTTGAACATCTATCATTCGTGACCTTCTTTAAACTTTTTTTAGAAGAATACTGACCAGTTCGTTACTTCTCCACTGTAAATTCGTTTTAATTCAGATGCTGTAATACTAGTTAATGGATTGTCTAAGTGAACGATTGCAACAATCGCATCGACTGCAACTCTACCAGTAACAAGTGCTGGTTCTTGAGCTGTAAATTCACGTGAAGCAAATCCAACGTGAATGGATAATGCATCATTAATTGCAGCATTGGATCCATTTAATCCCTTGTAAGCATTAGAAGATCCTGTGTGGTTATGTTGAGGAACAACATTACCACATTTTGCTGAGAAGTCTGGTGAAATTTCAGTCGCAATTTTTTCAACTGAATCTGATCCACCGATTTTTAATGTATATGCACTATTGTCTTGTCCACAAATTGGGAATTGTGCTTTCACTGTTTCCCATGGTTGTCCACTTGTTAAGTCAACAATACCACCAGCTTGTGCAATAGACGCTAATCCCTCAGTTGAACTCATGTAAGCGATAAATGCTTTTGATAGTTGTTCGTATGCTACAGCATCATTACCATATACTGAATAATCATCACGTAGCATGTAGTTGAAGTTTCTTGATAATTTATAGGTTCCGTTTAAGACGTTTTCCTCAGTTGGTGCGACTCCCTCAAAATATAAACCTTTAAATAATTGTGTGTTTAAAGTTGACAATGACACATAACCAATAGCATATGGATCTGTTTGAACTGCTGATACTTGTTCAGCGTTTCCTGCAGTAATGAAACCAGGAACTAAGATGGAATCATCTTTTGCAGCTGCACTAAATCCTATCCCTGACATAAATCCATCACGTGTACCACTTGATGTGTCACGAGTGTATACTTTTATTGAAGACGTTTCATCGAATGAATCATTCTCACTACCGCCATCAACAACACATGCACTGAGCGTAAGTGTTAAGAATAATACGAATACTAAAGCAATTTTTTTCATGTAAAATTCTCCTTGTTTTTTTTTAGCCGATGTAAGTATACAAAATGAAATGTAAAGAGTCATGACATGAAATGTAAATAAAAAGTAAAGATTAATTTTCTTTACTTTTTATTTGTTTATTTAACAAAAACATCATTAAATTGTTTTGCCACTCTGACAAACGTTGTACATTTGGAAAGTTGTTTTAATGATGGTGATCCAACATACGTACAAGTAGAGCGAATACCACCAAGAATATCTTTCACTGTTTTTTCGACTGGACCACGATACGGCACTCTTACAGTTCTACCTTCAGATGATCTGTAATCTGCAACGCCACCATGATGTTTTTCCATGGCAGTCGTTGAACTCATGCCATAAAACTCAACAAATTGCTTTTCTTGATAAATCGCTTCATGTGTTACAGGGTCAACTTGATGAGTGTCATGATATTCATTAATGATGGTTCCACCACCTTCGTCATGACCAGCAAACATTCCACCTAACATGACAAAATCTGCACCAGCACCAAATGCTTTGGCAACATCACCAGGACTCGTACAACCACCATCACTAATGATATGTGCACCTAATCCATGCGCAGCATCTGAACATTCCATAATGGCTGATAGTTGTGGATAACCCACACCTGTTTGAATGCGTGTGGTACATACTGAACCTGGTCCAATACCAACTTTAACGATATCTGCACCGCGTAAAATAAGTTCTTGTGTCATATCAGCTGTCACGACATTGCCAGCAATAATAACATGTTTTGGATATAGCTTTCTCACTTTTTCGACAAAATCACCAAACACTTCACTATATCCATTGGCGACATCAATACAAATAAACTTAATTGCTTTATATTTTTTTAAAATAAGATCAATGCGTTCTAAGTCATATTGAGACGTGCCTGTTGATATTGCAAAATGACGGAAATCAAGTTGAGAATCAATTCCCTCGAAATCTTTTAAATGATAACTTTTTACTAAGGTTGTAAAAAGTTGATGTTTTTGAAGCGCTAAACTCATCTCTAAAGTGCCGACTCCATCCATATTCGCTGCCATGACTGGCACGCCTTCGTAACGGTATTGACTATGCTTAAAGATGTATTGTCTATCGAGTGACACTTCTTTTCTACTTGCAAGTGTAGAACGTTTTGGTCTAAAAAGAACATCTGAAAAATCAAGTTTTAAATCATTTTCTATACGCATCTTCAAGCTCCTTTAAGGATTGTATTAAGTAGTTGTAAACCGGATGAATGTGAATAAGTAGGTCCTGGTGTTTTTTAAATGTCTTATCTTTTAAGTTAAAATCATCTAAAAACCCCATACTTTCTATTTTACACATAAACATAGCGTCTTGTCCATTAAAAATCATTTCGATATCTAAAAGATGAGGACATCTTTCGATATGATCAAGGTATGAGATAAGATTGTGATTTTGATTCTGAACATCATATACATAATGATGATTGGCTATGATTGGTTGAGTATCGAGATTTTCTGTGTGATTTAAGTATGTCAGTGGTAATGATTGAAAAGGCATTTGAAATAAAACTTTAATACTTGGTTTTTGATGGTCTTGAATCTTAAATTGATATAAGATGATTGAACACTGTTCAGAGATGACATGAATCAACTGTTTAAAGTATGATTCTTGATATGGCCATAATGATTGATGATTGTATTGAATCTTAAATGATGCATTCATGATTGACCCAATCATTTCGGGGTAAAAGATGTCATAATACAAGGATTCTTTTTTCTTTTTATGTAGTTGTTTCTTTTTTTCAAGAAACGAATCTACATAACTTAATACCAACAATGAAATCACTATAGTTATTGCAATATATACACTTAGGTGAGGCAGACCAACGAATAAAATCAACTGAATAAAGATTAAAAGAAAAATCAAAAAATAAATTTTTTTTAGATTTGATTTTTTTTCTAAAAGAGATGCTTCGTATAAAGATATTAAATACTCAGTCACGAATCACCTCAATATCCTCTGTTGAGATGAGATAATTCATGTTTTGATCATCACTAATCAGGGCATATTTAAAGTTATAAGCACGTATCGAAAATATTTCTTCTTTTACATAACGATTTTGATTAAAAGCCAATGCGCTCTCTCCAAAAGATATCGTTTCAACAATTGAATCATCAATGTTTTTAACCTTTTGTTTATTGACTATTACTTTTTTGTTTAAATAACTTGCTGAGAGTTTGATAAATGTCAATGAAAAAAAAGCAGTGAGTCCCATTAAGATAAAAATGAACACCAATAACAACAATAAAATATCAATAGTTAAGAAAAGTGCACTCATTACATACAGCGTTAAAATAGCAAGTGTCACGACACTTACAAAAATAATGGTTTTAATATATGATTGTTTGATTTGTTTTGATAGCATTTTTAAAGCTCCTTTGATAGGATAGACCTATGAAAATAACAAATACACATCCTTACGTGAAAACCTTACTCAATCAATATCCTTTACTAAAAACTCTTTTTGATACCGTACCTTCATTATCCATTCCATTTGATGAGGATGGATTTCATTTTTTAATGTTTACAATTACTGGTCAACAAGTTTCAGCCCATGTTGCATCTATCATCTTTAATCGTTTAAAGTCTAAAGTAGATTCATTAAATGCACAAACTCTATTAGCAATAAACGATAATGAACTTCGTTCAATTGGCCTTTCTTTCTCAAAAATTGACACGATGAAACGGGTGGCCACTTATTGTGTAGAAAACAACTTTCATTTTAACACATTTTTAAATAAAAATGAGACAGACAAGTTGATCTCAATTAAAGGTATTGGTCCATGGACAATGGATATGTATGAGATGTTTGTTTTAAAAAATTTAAACCATTTTTCATTTAAAGATTTAGGACTTATTGAAGGACTCAAACACACCTATTTAAACCCACTTTCAAATATCGATGAAATGAAAAAAGTGAGCCTTTTATGGTCACCTTATCAAAGTATCGTTGCACACTTTTTATGGGAGTATTGGGATGTGTATCACAAAGGAAAACGTAAACTTTGATATCTCATTTTTTTACCAATGGTCATCCCATCATAACTCACATTCTTAGCATAATCGTCTAAATCTAGTTTGTCTAGATCTATTTGATCAAGTAACATCAACATATCTATTGTTGCTGCTTCAAACATATCTATAACTGTCGTTTTAAAAGCTTGATTATTCTCCGGATGAACCCATCCTTTTTTACTTAAATTTAAGACATCTATCGAGTGTTCTTTTTTACTTAATTTCCTAGGATGTGATGCTGCAAAAGCTTGAGCGTTTTTACCTAAAAATAACTTAAGTAGTGCATGCTTAATACCATATCGGTCATAAACAGTACGATAAATCGAAACCATATCACGGGCTGCTCTTAAAAAATCTTCTTCCATCACTAGGTCAGGATAGGTGTGTTGATATAACTCTTGAATCACTTTTAAATTATAAGTGCGTAGATCTATATTCTTTTTAGGATGAAACTTAACTACTTTTTCATTTTTATGTTTGAAAATCGCGACATCAATAAGTGTTTCGCTATAAGAATGATACACGTTATAAGGATGACTCAACTGACCTTCTTGATCAAAACCTGATATCGAAAATACATATGCATGAACATGTCTATCTAATACATAGTGCATAAGCGCACCAAGGGCATAATTAACTTTAATATCTTTATTATTGGAAGAATCATTGAATGCATAATCAAGCAGTGATTTTAGATTTTTAGCTGGATTTTCATGATGCAGTCTGCTACCAATACTTTGAACACGTTTTTTATCTCCTCTTTTGATGAAAGGATGCATCCCGTAAAAGAAAAAAGGATCCGGACCTTGAGTGGCAAGCATCATGATTTTAAACATCTCTTTCGATAGATTTTTAAACCTTGGATGTAGGTTAATGATCGTTTGAGCAAAAAGTTGATGCGTCATCGTTGCTGGCATATTAAAACCTGCTTTCACATGTATTATAGCATAAAAAAAAAGACTTTTTATGAAGTCTTTTTTTAAGCAATAGCCTCAATAATATCACTTTTAGTAATATCACCTTTAAATCGTCCTTGATTATCAATGACAGGTAAACTTCTAAAATCATCTTGAAATTCTTTTAAAATATCTTTTAAGTATTGATTTCTTTGAACCGGTTGAATGGTTTGAATTAAACTACTTATATCTTTCGTTTTACTAGTGAGATCGTCTTTTAAAATGTACCCTGCATACTGATCTTTTTCATCTTTTAAATACGTAAACGATAAATCTTTATCATTCATGTATGTTAGTATCTCCTCACTTGATTGCGTGTGTAGTGGAATATCTTCAAAGTGATTATATACACTTTTTGCACGTAAAATTTGTGTTTTATCGACATCTTGAATAAAGTTTTTTACATAATCATTAGCTGGATTTGCAAAAAATGATTGCGGGGTTCCAAGTTGAACCACTTGACCATCTTTCATTAATGCAATACGATCTCCCATTTTAAAAGCTTCGTTCATATCATGTGTAATAAAGACAATCGTACGGTTCATATTATCTTCAAGTGATAATAACTCATTTTGCATGTCGCGACGAATGAGTGGGTCAAGTGCACTATAAGGTTCATCCATTAGTAAAATATCCGGATTGGTAACAAGTGCTCTTGCAAGTCCGACACGTTGTTTCATTCCACCAGAGAGTTGATGAGGTTTTTTATCTTCCCACCCTTTAAGTCCGACAGACTCAATGGCTTCCATAGCTTGATTTATTCTTGTTTTTTCATCAATTTTTTGAACTTCTAACCCAAAGGCAACATTATTGACAATTGTGCGATGAGATAATAACCCAAAATGTTGGAAGACCATCGCGATTTTGCTTCTTCTGAATGTTCTTAATTGATCTTTATCAAAGGCTGTAATGTCTTCGCCATCAATGGTAATATGTCCCATGGTAGGTCTATTTAATAAATTTAAACAACGAATGAGTGTAGATTTTCCACTTCCTGAAAGACCAACAATTACAAACAATTCACCTTTGTGAATGGATAAATTGATATCATGAATCGCAATCGTCGCTTTGGATTGTTTTTTTACATCTTCTAATGAAATACCTGATTCTAATTTTTCTTTTGCTGCTTCTTGTTGTTGGGTTGTCCCAAAGATCATACTTACTTGTTTAATATCAATAATACTCATCTTATGCATTCCTTTCTAAGGATAATGCAATCCCTTGTAGTAAACGGTCTAATACAATCGCTAAAAAGACAATCGCTAACCCTGCTTGAATTCCTCGTCCTACTTCTAAACGACGTATTGCAATTAATACTTCACTCCCAATACCATCGGCACCAATCATTGATGAAATCACAACCATGGCCATTGCCATCATGGTTGTTTGATTCACACCTGTCATAATTGTTGGTAGTGATTGCGGAATTTCAATTTTAAATAACATTTGTCTCGCTGTTGAACCAAAAGAAAGTCCAGCTTCAACAACTTCTTTATTCACAGATTTAATTCCTAAATACGTAAGTCTAATGAGTGGTGGGACAGCATAAATCGTTGTTGCAAAAACAGCTGGTACTTTCCCTAAACCAAATAACATGACTGCAGGAATTAAATACACAAAAGAAGGCATGGTTTGCATGGCATCTAATGTTGGTTTTAAAATAGATTCTAAACGTTTTGATTTTGCCATCAATATACCTGTTGGTAAGCCAATTAACATTGATACTATCACACTAATTAATACAATTACTAGTGTATAAATCATATCTTCCCATAAACCAAAGACACCGATTAACAATAGCATTGATGATAGCATGAGTCCTGTTTTTATATTATAGAGTCGGTATGCTAAATAAAATACAGCTAGTACATAGACAAACCAAGGTATGATACTTAATAAGTTTTCTGTCGCATCAAAAATAGAAAAGATGATTTTTCTAATTAAATCAAAAAAACCATCTAAATTCACTAATATCCAATCAATGATGACATCAAAAAAATCACTGATTTCAAATACTAAACTTTCTGGATATGTAAACATATCTTCACTCCCTTAACATAATAGGCACCCACATGAAGTGGGTGCTTTCTTATTATTCAGCATCAAGTGCTGCTTTTACTTTTGTATAAACATCTGCTGGTACAATACTTTGTAACCAAGCGTCATTTTCTTGTAAGAACCATATTGCTGCTTCTAATGAAGTAGCATCGTTATCTTGCATGTAACCTAGTCCTGCATTTGTTAGTGCAGACGAAGTTTCATAATTTTCTAAGAATGCAGTAATTTCAGGATATTCTTCTCTGAATCCACCTCTAACAACAACTGTAACGTTCACTGTTGGAAATGCACCTATACCGTTTGCAAAATCTTCTGGTGAATATGGACTATCTTCTAGTAATCTTAAATCATAGATTCCCATGAGCCACGTTGGTTCCCAGTAATAACTGACAACTGGATCTTTGGTTGTAAATGCACCTGCAATTTGAGCAGCTAATGTTGCACCTGAATCAATGGTTCTGAAGTTATAGTTATCTCCTAAACCATAAGATGCAATTTCCATCTTTTTATTTAAGAAAGCAGTTGCAGACCAACCTTCAGGTCCACCATAGATGACACCTTTACCTGGATCATTCGGATCATCAAATAAAGCAATGACATCTGCTCTTTTTAAATCCTCAACACTTAGAATCGGACCAGTTAAATCAAAGTCTTCCCATTCATCTTGTAGGTAGTAAGGAACATATAGACCTTGTGTATTATCATCATAATTTGTTGCAAGTTCTTCGTAATCCCCATTATCAATACCTTCTTGATAAGTTGGTACATTATCACTCCATAATTCTAAACTAATATCAATATCATTTGATCTTAATGAAGTAATCATAATTGCTGTATCCGTTAATACAGTCTCAAACTGAACATCATAACCATGTTCTAAAATATACCCAGCGACTTGATTGTGGAATGCGTGACTATCCCAGTCACCTTCTCCTAAAATCAACGTTGGTGTGTCATCGGTTGTACATGATGCTAAACCAAGAACACTAAAAGTTAATAAAAAAAGAATTATCATTTTAGATAAAAATTTCATAACTTTTTTCACTCTCCTTTTTTGTTTTTCTGTTTTAATTGTAGCACTCATAAGGCTATTTGTCAAAATGGTTGGGTTATTGAAGCGCTTACATTTTATATTTATTATGTAAATTTATTGTAAATTTATATTAAAAATATTATATAGAATTTATTGTGATATTACCTTAAGAGAGGTGCTTAAAAAATTATACGGTAGGTGTTTGAGGTTCCTTTAATAAGTTTTTACACAATTTTATATATTTATGAATAAGTTCCATATCATTTGATTGAAAAGTTATTGAGTATTATAATAGCCTTATGAAAATAAAAGGAGACTCACGCATGAAAAAAATTTTAACATTAGTTGTATTATTTACTTCTATATTTGTATTAGCGAGTTGTGAAGCAGAAGGACCATTAAGAGTTGCCATGGATTTACGTTATCCACCATTTGAAACGGTTGATGATATGAATAATCCAGAAGGTATCTCAGTAGATATTGCATTAGCATTTGGAGAATTTATTGGACGTGAAGTTGAAATCGTCAATACAAGTTTTGGATCAATCATACCAGCACTTCAAGCAGGTGAAGTTGATATTGCAATCGCTTCTATGAGTATTACTGCTGCAAGAGCTGAAGTTGTCGATTTTTCTAACCCATACTTCTACTTCAAAATCATTACTTTAGTAAATAAAGATTTTGCTGCAGAAAATAATATCACTGAAGATTCTACAGTTGAAGAATTAAGAAATAGCGGTGGTACATTTACAGGTATTGCATCTCAAGTTTCAACAACGATTCCTGCATCTTATGATATCGCAGTCACTGAAGCAGCTGACCTTGCAACTGCGGTTGTGAATGTTGAACAAGGAACAGCAGATATTTTATTAATGAGTGCAAATCCAGTTGTACAAGCATATAATGCAAATAAAGATGATTTAATGGTTGTTTGGTCACCTTGGGTATCTTCACCTATTGGAATGGCTGTCAACAAAGGAAATACTGAATTATTAGAACTCGCAAATGATTTCATTGCAACATTTAATGAAGAAGGCGGTTTGTACGATGTTCTAAGTACAAAATATGATGCACAAATACTAACAACACTCGGACGTTTTGGATTAGAATTTTATATTAATGAAAATTAAGATAGTTGCGGCGAATGCCGCTTCTATTTTTTGAGGTCGTTTTTTTATGGTCACATCAAAACCTAAACAAAAAAAATCTTTTGATTACCCAAAGCTTTTTAGTTATTTACTCGTATTTTTATCCATCTTCTTATTCATATGGTTTGTCGCAACAAGACGTACGTCAGACTTTAAGCTTTATTTAATCACTGACACATATGGGCCATTAATTATTGAAGGTTTCTTAAATACAATTTGGATATCTATCGTTGCGTTACTAGGATCAGTTGTTTTAGGGTTTATTTTTTACTTATTTTCAATCACCAAAGATAAATATGTTGGTGCTTACTTAAGAGCATTTACAAATGTTTTTACTGAAATCATTTATGGAACACCTCTTCTCGTGATGGTTGTAATCGCAGCATTTGTCATTGGACCTGCGTTTAACATTTACAGCAGAAATATTACAGGATTAATTGGACTAATTATATATATTTCACCTTATATGAAAAATGTGTATCAAGCTGCTTTTTCTTCTGTAGGAAATGATCAATATATGGCAATGGATTTATTTGGATTCACTGCCTATCAGCGGTATCGTTATATCATTATCCCGCAAGTCATTCGAATTTTAATGCCACCACTTATGAATAATTTTTCCTTAATTATTAAAGGGAGTGCATTATTGTACGTATTATCATTTAATGAGCTTTATTACTCAATTGTCATCGCACAATCTAAAACATTTGCATTTGTTGAAGGTTATTTACTAATGTGGGCACTTTATTTAATTATTACCATTCCACTTTCACAACTGACCAAACTCATTGAAAGGAAATGGAGTTTATGAACATTAACATTAAAAACATCACGCATAAATATGATGTTGATGTCTTACATGACATTTCATTTATTTTAGAGGGTTATAAATCAGTCGCAATCATTGGTATCTCAGGTTCTGGTAAATCTACGTTACTTAGGTTAATGTCTGGAATAGAAAGACCAACTTCAGGTGATATTTATATTGACGGTCAAAATGTATTAGATCCACTATATAAAAAACACATTGGTTTTATTTTCCAACATCATAATTTATTTCCTCATTTATCTTTAGAGGAAAATATCACGCTCGTTTTAGAAAAAACAAGAGGCGTTGATAAACTAACTGCAAAAGAAACGGCACATAAATATTTATCATTACTTCATCTAGAAGATCAAGTGTATAAAAAACCAAAAAATGTGTCTGGTGGTCAAGCACAACGTGCATCGATTGCAAGAGCATTATCGGTTGACCCTTCTACCATTTTCATGGATGAACCTACTGCTTCTTTAGATCCAATTTTAACATTTGAAGTATTATCAGCGGTTCAAGAATTAAGGGTTTTAGGAAAGAACTTTGTCTTTGTGACACATGTTCTAAGCTTTGTTAGAGACTTTGCAGATTATGTGGTTTTTATGCACGAAGGAAACATCGCTGAACACGGAACACCTGATATTTTAGATCATCCTAAACATCAAGCATTTAAAGATTTCATGATGAAAGTTAAATAAAAAAACATCTACTTATGTAGATGTTTTTTTATGATTGTAATCTTGGTTTAACCAATATAAAGTAAAGTAAAAACCCTGATAATAATCCACCAATGTGACCGTAAAAACTCACTTGAGGTATGATAAATGTTAATGCCACATTAATAAAGGTTAAACTTCGAATTGATCTTATAAAATACGGATTAAAGTAATATGGTTTTAAATAGGTCATGATAAATAAGGACCCGATGATACCAAAGATGGCACCAGATGCCCCAACTGTTACAACATTAGGATCACCTAGTGCATAAACTGCAAAACTTGCAAGTAATCCTGTTCCCAAATAAAACATTAGAAATATCCATTTTCCTAGGATACGTTCAAGGAGTGCACCTAAATAAAATAAAACATACATATTAAAAAAGATATGAAGTAAAGATCCATGTAAAAACATTGCCGTTAGTAACCTGTACCACTCGTTATTAAATGTAATAAACGGTGGATATAAAGCACCCCACTCAATTAAATTGATTAAATCACTAAATCCACCGGTTGTTAAAACAACAACCGCCATCATTGCATTAATTAAGATAATTAAAGATGTCATTGGATTTTTTTCATAGTAGTTCATAATCATATGTCTTATTATAACAAAAAAACATCCATTGTCATGGATGTCAATTTGTTTTTATAGAATATTATTATTTTGCTAAGCTTTTATTTGGGTTGACAAAGAAAAATAAGAGTGTTCCGATAGCAAGCGGCCCATATAATACAAGCACTGCTTGATTGGTTCCCCATGAATTAATCACAAGTCCTAATAAGAAGGGGCTGATAATCCCACTAAATTTCCCAAAGACACTAAAGAATCCAAAGAATTCATTTGATTTTTCAGCAGGTAACATTTTTGCAAAATAGCTTCTTGAAATCGATTGAATACCCCCTTGAGCTATCCCTACAAGTAAACCTACGATCCACATTAAATACGTTGTTTCTTCTGTAATGAAATACGTAATTCCAATGGTAATGGCGTAAACAAATATACCCCATAAAATCATGATCTTGCCACCATATTTAGAAGCGAGTGTTCCATAAATAATTGCTGATGGAAACGCAACAACTTGTACTAATACAACCACACCAAGTAATGTGGTCACGCCAACCCCTAAATCAGAACCTAACGTTGTTGCAAGACGAATCACAGTATTAACAACATCGATATAAAATAAATAAGCAATCATAAATAAGAATATCATCTTATATTTCTTAATATCTTTAAATGTTCTAAAAAGACGTTGATAACTTCTTAAAACTGGTTTCTTCTCATGTTCTAATTCATAGACTTGTTTAACATCTTTTAAGATCGGTTGTGAGAAAACATACCACCAAATAATTGCAACAATGAACGCAAAACTTACTGATAATTGTTCAAAGCTTTCATTTAAAAAGCCCAATGTCACTAATGCATACGGTAAAATTGCAATTGCAAAAGGAATCATTGAACCAATATAGCCCCATGCATAACCTGCTGAAGAAACTTTATCCATACGTGATTCATCAGTAACATCTACTAAAAAGGCATCGTAAACAATATTTGACATGTTATATCCAATCGATGAGATAATGAAAACAACAATCAACGCAAGTGGACTCAATCCAGGAACAGCAAGAAATAATCCTCCTAAAATACCTAGTGTCAAAAAGACTTTAAAAAACTTCTTCTTATTGCCTCTATAATCAGATAAAGACCCAATAATCGGTGCTAAAATTGCATCTGTTAATGCAATACCAGCAGTTACAAAAGCAAATATTTGAGTTCTGTTATCAATATTGGCTGCAATCGTTTGATAATAAATAGGAAATAAAACGGTAATAATGGTTAATATATACGCAGAATTAGCGATATCGTATAAGATCCAACTTCTTTCAAGCTTTGAAAAACCTGGTAATTTAAACATAGCGACCTTCTTTGTTTTTTTATATTGTATACTATTTTTCTTAAAATGAGATAATATTTGAGTTTTTTTACAATAAATTTATGTTCATTTTCAACTATCATTTTACAAATAAAAAATTAGTGCTATAATAAAATGTGGTTAAAACGTGAGAAGGTGACAATTTGCAAGATTCTATTACCAAAGAGATCATTGCACTCGACAAAAAACTTCGAGAAAAAATTGAACTCTTAGAGTTAGAAAAGCAACATTTGGATCAAACCATCGATAAAGAAACAAATAAATTGATAGAACAATTTAAAATTGATCTATCCAA
>JAURNN010000055.1 GCA_030830185.1 Bacillota bacterium
AAACGAAATTGTTGAGGCATTATGGGCATTCAATTTAAAGAAGTAACCTTTCGTTATAAAGGGTTTAAAACTGAATATCAAGCACTTGATCAAGTAAACTTGGAAATAGCTTCTAAAGGCGAAATCATTGGGATTTGCGGTCACACTGGAAGTGGGAAGTCAACGCTTGTACAACACATGAATGGATTATTACAAGCAGATCTTGGTACGGTTACTGTTTTTGATATCACATTACCTAGTAAGAAGAAAGTTAAACTCAATTCACTAAGACGACGAGTTGGACTTGTTTTTCAATTTCCCGAATATCAATTATTTGAAGAAACGATACTAAAAGATGTCATGTTTGGACCAAAGAATTTAAAAATGAAAGAAGAGGATATCGAAAAGATTGCTAAAGAGTCACTGAATGCAGTTGGTATTGATGCCTCATTATATGATCAATCTCCTTTTAGAATTAGTGGTGGACAAATGCGTCGTGTGGCGATTGCTGGTGTTCTTGCAATGCAACCAGATATCTTAGTATTAGATGAACCAACCAGAGGACTAGATCCAGTTGGACAAAAAGAATTAATGGCCATGTTATATCAAATTCATGTTGAAACACAAATGACGATGTTAATCATTTCTCATGATATGGATTTATTAGGTCAGTATGCAACACGTATGATCGTTATGAAAGAGGGAAAAAAATTATTTGATGGTTCAAAAGACCTATTATTTACACATCCTGATTTTAGCGATATGAATTTAGATTATCCTACATCCATTAAAGTGATGAAATATCTTAACAAAGAAATTTCCTTGCCTTTTAAGATGTTATATTCTATGGAAGATGTGTTGACCTATCTAGAGGCAAACGCTCATGAATAATATGACCATTGGACAATACATTCCTGGACAATCGTGGTTACATCAATTAGATCCACGTGTAAAAATGTTATCACTTATATTGTTGCTCGTGAGTATTTTTTTAATTCCTATCCAAGGAACAATTGTTGATCTATCCATATTAGCTGGATACTTTTTATTTACATTATTACTTGTTGTGTCTTCTGGGATTCCGCTTTTGAAAGTGCTTCAAGGACTTCGACCTATTTTATTTTTGTTAACATTCACAGTGCTTATACAAATTCTCATTATCAGACCCACCACCTTAGTAGCAATCAGCGATACGTTTACGTTTTATTTATCTTTTACTTCACTTGCTGCAATCATTTTATGGATCATCTTTTATCAAATAAGCAAAAAGTGGATCAAGTTTAAAGTACTTTATTTTATATTTAGTGTTATTGTAGTTTTTGCATTACAATACGTACTTCCATATGGCGCTATTTATCAGTATGATGTTACACTTTATGAAGAAACTGTCATTCGAGCATTATTTATTTTCTTTAGAATCGTTGTGATCATTATGCTCACTTCATTACTCACCTTCACAACGATGACAACGGATATTAATGATGGACTTGAGGGGATATTATTTCCTTTGAAATGGGTTAAAGTTCCAGTAGATGTACTTACGATGATGGTATCACTAACATTAAGATACATTCCAACCTTATTAATAGAAACTGATAAAATTATGAAAGCTCAAGCCTCACGAGGTGTTGATTTTAAAGAAGCATCTATTAAAGACAAAGTAACACAAGTGATTTCATTATTAATTCCAGTTTTTGTAATTTCATTTAAGCGTGCTGAAGATTTAGCGAATGCAATGGAAGTAAGAGGTTATGTCATCGGTCAAAAAAGAACAAAAATTGATGTATTAAAAATTAAACTTTCTGATTATATATCTATAATAGGGGTTTTACTCATTGTTTCATTGACTGTTTATTTGGTATTCTTTTCATGAGATACTTAATGTTTTGTAGTTATGATGGATCTAATTATTACGGATTTCAATCTCAAGTGAATCAATTAGGAATTCAAGAAGTTATCGAAAAAGCTATTAAAAATATGACGCAACAAAAAGTTAAAATTCATAGCGCAGGTCGTACAGATAAAGGCGTACATGCTTATCAGCAAGCGTTTCATGTAGATATTATTGGTGATTTTGACTTGAATACAATGATCGTTGCAATCAATAAAAGACTACCTGAAGATATAAGAATACTAAAGATTAAGATTGTAAAAAATGACTTTCATGCTCGTCATCATGCACACGCTAAAAAATACATTTATAAATTGTCTAAAAAACCGCTGACTGCTTTTCAATCTAAATATTATACGTATGTACCTAATTTAGATTATGAGTTAATGAAAAGTGCAACACAACTCTTTATCGGGACACATGATTTCAAAGGTTTTTGTGAAAAAGTAATTGGAAAACCAACGATTAAAACGATTTTCAATGTTAAAGTCATTGAAACGACATCAATGATTTCATTTGAATTTTTTGGAAATAGTTTTTTAAAATATATGGTTCGTTCTATGATGGGAACACTCATCGAAATCGGTCAACACAAAAAACAAACAGAAATAATTTCACTGAATTTAACAAAGCCTGATCGAACGTTAGCTGGAAAAACTGCACCTGCAAAAGGTCTATATTTAAAGAAAATTTACTATAAAAAAGTGTTATAATACTCATAAGGAGCATGCATGTTCATTACTTTTGAAGGTGGCGAAGGTTCAGGTAAAACAACAATTATCGATCGAGTTGCAACCTATTTTAAAAATCAATATAAAGTGATTATTTCTCGAGAACCTGGTGGATCTTTTATTGCTGAATCCATTCGAGATCTTGTATTAGATCCTAAACATTTAGGTATGTCATATCAAGCAGAAGCTTTACTTTACGCTGCCTCACGTGCCCAACATTTAGAAGATATACTCATTCCAGCAATGGAAACGCATGATCTTATCTTGTGTGACCGCTATATTGATTCTTCATTTGCATATCAAGGACTCGCAAGAGGATTAGGACTTGAATATGTTGAAAAAATTAATGATTATGCAATGCAACACTTGCCATTAAAAACTTTTTATATTGATGTTTCACCTGAAGTTGGGCTATCAAGAATTAAAGATCGAGAAAAATTTGATCGTTTAGACCAAGAAAAATTTAGTTTCCATAATCTTGTTAGACAAGCGTATTTAGATATTGCCTCTGTGTATCAAGATCGGATTATTGTTATTGACGGTCATCAAAGTATTGAGTCAATTACTTTAGAAATCATTAAGCACATCGAAGGTTTGTTTAATGACGCCAATTGATATTATTAAAGACAGTTTACTAAACGACCGTTTATCACATCTATATTTGCTTATTGGTAATCAAGGTGATTATCGTGATCAAATGGTTTTAGAAATTGTTCAAATGCTCGTTTTAGATTCAATATCTAATAAAAGTGAACTCATAGAAAAACAAAAAGTCATGTGGGTTGAATCAGAAACACAAGTCATCAAAAAAGAACAAATCCAACAACTATTTAATGAATTCTCAAAGACATCTTTACAGAATCAACGAAAAGTTTATGTGATTGAAGATGCTGAAAAACTAAATGCTTCTTCAGCAAATACGCTTTTAAAATTTATGGAAGAACCTGATTCTAAAACTTCTGTTGGTATATTAGTAACCAATAATCAACAATCTTTATTAGATACGATTGTCTCAAGAAGTCATATTTTAAAAATCATAGAACCATCGATTAAAGAACGAAAAGAGAGATTTCAATCTTTAGAGTTAACTCCTTTAGAAGTAGATGTTTTTTCAATACTTTATCAAGACAAAAACGATGTATT
>JAURNN010000056.1 GCA_030830185.1 Bacillota bacterium
CAGCATAGAAATCAGATAATTCTTTAGACGTAAATGATTTACCGCCTTCTCCAGCAAGTACATATGTTTTCGTTTCTTTGTTATAAAACTCTGAAGACGCAACATCCATTCCTAAATAAATATCAGAACCAGCTTTGTATCCAGCTTTTTCAATTGCTTCCATAATCACTTGTAATGCTTCTTCGTTTGATCCTAAGTTAGGTGCAAACCCACCTTCATCACCAACTCCAGTATTATACCCTTTTGATTGTAATACTTTTTTTAAGTTATGAAAGACTTCAGCACCCATACGAATCGCTTCTTTAAATGATGGTGCTCCTACTGGTAAGATCATAAATTCTTGGAAGTCAACATTGTTATCAGCATGTGATCCACCATTAATGATATTCATCATTGGTACTGGTAATTGACGTGCATTAAATCCACCTAAATAGGTATATAATTCAACACCCAAGAAATCAGCTGCTGCTCTAGCGACTGCCATAGAAACACCTAAAATTGCGTTTGCACCTAATTTTGATTTATTTGGTGTACCATCAAGTTCAATCATCGCTTGATCAATACCAACTTGGTTTGTAACATCATAACCAATAAGTTCTGGTGCGATGACTTCGTTGACATTGTCTAATGCTTTTAAAACACCTTTACCTAAATAACGTGCTTTATCTCCATCACGTAATTCAACTGCTTCGTGTTCTCCAGTAGATGCACCACTTGGAACAATCGCGCGTCCAAATGCGCCAGACTCAGTATAAACTTCAACTTCAACAGTTGGATTACCACGTGAATCTAATACTTCTCTTGCATAAATATCTGTAATAAATGGCATATTTTTTCTCCTTTATCTTTAACCTTTATTATTATACATGTTTTTGTGTGAATTTTAAATACATACGAATCAATATTCTATATATTTTAATCTTGGCCAAATCATTAAGAAAATGAGCATCACGCTTAATCCTTTTACGATATTAAACGGTGTATACGAAATGATGACTGCCCATAAAAATGTTGATATTGAATAGTCAGTTAACGAAACAAAATCAAAAACATGAAATGTTAATCTTTCTGTTAATCCATAATACGAAAGTAACAGTGGTGTCGTAATAATAAAATTAAGAATAATCATTGAAATTGATAACGATGCTGTAATGAATAAGCCATAGATGGCATAATCTTTCCTGGTGATAATTTGCGTCTCAGCAGGAACCTCTACTAGATAAGGTTTTTGATTTTTTTTTGTGATTTTTGCTGCAAGATAAAATCCTAAAATAATTGATATGGATGCAATAACTGCAATCATATCTCCTATTAAATGTTCAGGAATAAAACCTTTAAATGTTAATCTTACAAATGATCTAAGTACAACCACAATCATTGTATCTTTGTATCCAAGCGTAACGAGTGCTACTAAAATTGCAACTTCACTAAAATCAAGTCTCAAAAATGATGAAAATGGTCCACTTAAAACAAACCATGGAATTTCAAATAAACCTAAAACGATTGAAATTGCTGCAAGCGCAACAATATAAACGACTCTTTTCAAGTTGAGATATGAATTCATGATTCCCTCATCATTAACGTGTTTTCTTACTTAAATTATAGCATGCATTCACTTGATTTCAACATTGAAAACGTTTTAACATAGATTGTTTTAAAAAACATTATAGGCAGTGTATAATACTTGTGTAGGAGGCATACCAATGAAAAAAACAGTTGCATTAATTATTTTAGATGGTTATGGGCTCTCTGATGAAATCACAGGGAATGCTGTAAAGCAAGCACATACACCTTTTTTAGATGAATTATTTACAAAATATCCAAATAACACGTTAAAAACAAGTGGGGAAGCTGTAGGCTTACCTGAAGGACAAATGGGAAACAGTGAAGTAGGACATTTGAATCTAGGAGCAGGTCGCATTGTCTATCAATCACTTACTCGTATTAATAAAAGCATTAAAGATGGTGATTTTTACACGAATCAAGCATTTTTGGATGCTTTTACACATGCAAAAAGTAATCATGGAAAAGTCCATGTCTTTGGACTTGTTAGTGATGGCGGCGTCCATTCATATCCAACCCACATCAAAGCATTATTTTCATTAAAAAAAGATCATAATGTACCGATGTATCTACATGCATTCATGGATGGTAGAGACACACCACCTCACGCTGGGAAAAGTTATCTTAAAGATTTAATCGAGGAAGGTATCCAAGTTTCAACTGTATCAGGTCGTTACTATGCGATGGATCGTGATAATAACTGGTCTAGAATTCAAAAGTCTGTGGATGCCATGACACTTTTACAAGGTGATGTTTATACAAATGCTCTAGACGGCATTCAAGCATCTTATGATGCAGGGATTACAGATGAATTTATTTTACCTTTTATCGTTGATCAAAAAGGACAAATTACAGATGGTGATGCGATTATTTTTGCAAACTTCAGACCTGATAGAGCCATCAGAATTGCGACCGCTTTTTCAAATCCAGATGGTGTCTTACATTACTTAAGTGAAGGAAAACCTATTTTAGATACATCTTCTATACCTTCCAATTTATTTTTTGTTTCAATGATGCATTATGCTGAAACGGTAAACGGACCGATTGCTTATCCTTTACAAACGCTTGATGATATTTATGGCGAAGTCATTGAAAAGCAAGGCTTGACACAAGTAAGACTTGCTGAAACAGAAAAATATCCACATGTGACATTTTTCTTTGATGGTGGGAAGGAACAAAGTTTTTCTGGCTCGACAAGACTTCTTGTTCAATCTCCAAAAGTTGCAACTTATGATTTAAAACCTGAAATGAGTGCGTTTGAAGTTAAAGACAAAGCAATTGATGCGATTTTATCTGGTCAATATGACACCATGATTCTAAACTTTGCAAATCCAGATATGGTTGGTCATACGGGTTCTTTAGAAGCAACTATAAAAGCTGTTGAAGCTGTTGATCAATGTACAAAAGAAGTCGTTGACGCACTTCAAAAAAATGGTGGCATTGCAATCGTATTAGCAGATCATGGGAATGCTGAAAAAATGATTAGTGAGGATGGCAGTGCGCATACTGCTCATACAACCAATGATGTTCCAGTTGCCATTACTTCATTTGACTATGCTTTAAATCATGGGGCACTTTGTGATGTTGCACCAACATTATTAGAATTATTGCATATTGAAAAACCAGTATTAATGACTGGTGTATCCTTAATAAAAAAATGAAAACACTACATGACTATATTCAAGCATTGCATCTTGGAGAGACAACATCTGTAGAAATTGTCTCTCATTTTTTACATGAAATTCAAATGAAAGATGTTTATTATAATAGTGTCGCTTCAATAAATCCAAATGCGTTAGAGGAAGCGAAAAGACTCGATGCACTTCGTTTAGATGGTATCATCTTGTCTCAGTTACATGGCATGCCTATTTTAATTAAAGATAACATTGATGTTGTCGGGATGCCTAATACAGCGAATGCATTTATTCTTAAAGATTATTATCCAAAAAAAGATGCGCCGATCATTAAAACATTAAAAGATGCAGGTTGTATCATTTTAGGAAAAGCCAATTTATCTGAATGGGCCTATTTCATGAGTGATCAAAAGATGCCATCAGGATATGGATCACTTCATGGTCAAGTCATTCACCCATTTGATTCTAAAATCGATCCCCTAGGTTCTTCTACTGGGTCTGCTGTTGCAGTTGCAGCATCCATGATTCCAATGGCGATTGGAACTGAAACGAATGGCTCAATCATTGCACCGTGTTATCAAAATCAAATTGTAGGACTTCGTCCAACATTTGGACAACTTTCAAATGCAGGTATCATTCCAATAAGCCCTACACAAGACACAGCAGGTCCAATGGCAACAACAGTGTATGATTTAAGTTTATTGTATGATGTCCTAACAAATCAAAATATAACTGCTGAACTTTCTCATCATGAAAAAATCTATCGTGTTGGCATCCTAAATCTCAATTCGTTTCCAAACAAAAAAGAAGATATAGCAGTCCTTGAAGCGTTTCAAAATATCTTAAAAGAACATGGGCATGACATCCTACATATTGATCTTCCCTACACACCCGTATCCAATAGCGAAACTTTATTTTATGAATTTAAATCAAGTTTAAATCAATATTTAAAAAATGCCAAACATCCAGTCGCAACATCACTTCAAGCAATCATTGACTATAACGAAACGAATAAAGAAAGAGTTTTGAAATATGGTCAAACATTATTAATTAAATCTGAAAAAACGTCAGGTGACTTAACTGACCCTCAATATTTAGAATTAAGAGATCAATTACTAGAAAAATCTTCAATTTTTGATCAGTTACTCACACGACATCATTGTGATGCATTTGTCTCTACACATTGGTTACCAGAATCTCCAATTTTTGGTCAACCATCACTTGTTTATCCAATGACTAAAGATTATAGTAAACCATTAAAAAGTCTTGTTTTTATTGGTAAAAAGCATGATGAAAAAACGTTATTAAAACTAGGTTATATGTTAGAACTTACAAAAAAAGAAGTTAATGCATAACTTCTTTTTTTCTGTCTAATATCCATTTAACAACATCATTAAGACATTTTTCTTTATCTAAATCGTTAAAAATTTCATGATAAGCAGCTGGATATATCACTAGAGATTTATCTTTTGAAGGTATTTTTTCAAACATAGTTTCGCTCATCAGCCTAGGGACAATTTTATCATCTTCTCCGTGTAAAATAAGTGAGGGTAGTTGATGTTTATGAATGTTTTTCTTAAGATATCTAACGCCTAACACCATCATTTGCCCAATGAGTGACCCATACATCTTCTTTAAATTGAGTGGATCATTAATATAATCTTTTTCAACACTTGGAATTCGTGATAATTTTTCATCAGCAAAATTTGTCTTAACACTATACCATCCTAATAGTTTAGGTCCGATGATACGAATTGGCAATACATCTTTAATAAATCCTGTTGGTGCACCTGAGGAGATGATACCATCCACATCTTGATGCGTCACCGCATACATATGGGTAATTAACCCGCCTAAGCTATGTCCTAAAACAAACACTTCATCTTTAGGATATGTTTTTTTAACATGATTTACAATTTGATGAACATCTTCAATGATAAGCTTATAATCTTTAAGTTTGCCTCTTTCACCTGCACTTTGACCATGTCCTCTTAAATCAAATGTAAAACTAGAAATATCATGCTCGTAAAAAAATTGCATCATCTCTTCATAACGTCCACTATGCTCAGCAATTCCATGAACGATGATGACCGTTTGATTCCCTTTTAAAGCTCTTTTTTCTCTTGTGAAAAGTAAAGTTTGATTGATTAACATGAGTCACTTCCTTTATAATAAATATTTTACTCTATTTTATGAAAAAAGTCAGTAGAAATAGATGCTTTAATCGATTAAAAATAGTATAATATCTAAAAGGAGTTTGACAATGAAAACCACCTCATTACATCAACATCA
>JAURNN010000057.1 GCA_030830185.1 Bacillota bacterium
AGCTCGATGACTTTAAATGGATGATGAAGATGTGAAATGTATGTTAATACTTCTATCGATACATTCGTGTCACAAATAAGGACATCAGCTTCAAGTAGCATCGTTTCATATTCTTTCAAAAATGCTTTTGTAAGGTGTTTCATCGCATCCATGGATGCGATAGCGCCTTGCATATTGCCATCTTGATTAAATAAAGATAAGTATAAAGAAGATGATTCTGATGGTGGTGAATACACTTTTATTTTGTGAGAAATACAAGCATCTTTTAAAAAAGGTCCAAAATGATCTTGACCTATCACTGTAAAAAAGGTTACATTATAACCAAGTAACCTTAAATCATAAGCAATATTAAAACCAACACCACCTGAATCGATGATGTGACTGCCTGAATTCGAATCAAAAGATTGAAATGTTTGATAAGAGGTTGCAAGAATATCAACATTCATGCCACCAATGACAATTATTTTTTTGTTCATACGTTGATTATATAAGAAAAAAGTAGCTTTCGCTACTTTTATTCAAAATCTTCTTCTTCTTTTTCAACTGTATAACTAGAATCATATGAAAATCTAGATTCTTTGAGTATTCCCGTTCCAGCTGGAATAAGTCCGCCGATAATGACATTTTCTTTAAGACCATGTAATTTATCGACTTTACCTTTAATTGCTGCATCTGTTAAGATTCTTGTTGTTTCTTGGAAAGATGCTGCAGATAAGAATGAATCACTACGTAATGATGCACGTGTGATACCGAGAAGTAAAGGACGTCCAACAGCAAGTTGTTTTCCATCTTTAAATGCTTGCATATTTGCTTGACTAAATTCAGAAACAGAAACTTCAACACCTGGTAATAGGCTTGTTTCACCTTCAGTGACTATATAAATACGTCTTAGCATTTGACGAACAATAAGCTCGATGTGTTTATCAGAAATTTCAACGTTTTGCGCGCGATATACTTTTTGAACTTCTTCTAAAATATATTTTGCAGCCGCTTCAGTTGAAACAACACGTAATAACTCTTTAGGATGGATAGACCCTAATGTGAGTCTTTGACCAGGTCTAACGACTTGGTTTTTACGCACTAAGACATCAATGCTTGGATCAATGGTATATTTATGTTCTTTTTCGTTTTTGTCTAAAATCGTAACCGTTGAAAACCCACTACGTAAACGATCGATCGCATGAACTTTACCTTCGACTTCACTGATGACAGCTTTTCCTTTAGGATTACGTGCTTCAAATAATTCTTGAATACGAGGTAACCCTTGGGTAATATCTGATGCAGATGCCACACCTCCGGTGTGGAAGGTTCTCATGGTAAGCTGGGTTCCAGGTTCACCAATCGATTGCGCAGCAATAACACCAACAGCTTCTCCAACTTCAACAGGCATATTGGATGCTAAGTTACGTCCATAACATTTCGCACATACACCATTTTCTGAGTGGCATGTTAGATTTGAACGGATTTCAACTTCTTCAACACCTGATTCATAAATTTCAGTTGCAAGTTCATCTGTAATAAGTTGGTTTTTAGCGACGAGTAATCCTTTACCTTTAGGTTTTGCGACATCTTTACTTGCGTAACGTCCAACAATACGGTCATATAAAGGGACGATGATTTTAGAATCATCTTTTTCTGAGGTAATTGGGCGCATAATAATACCACGTTCAGTACCACAATCATCATCAACAACAATCACATCTTGTGACACGTCAACTAAACGTCTTGTTAAGTATCCTGATTCCGCTGTTTTTAAAGCGGTATCGGTTGATCCTTTACGTGCACCGTGAGTGGAAATAAAGAATTCAGAAACGGTAAGACCTTCTCTAAAGGATGCTTGAACAGGGACTTCAATGGTTTCCCCTTTCGGGTTATTCATCAGACCACGCATCCCAACAAGTTGGACGAAGTTGTTTAAACTACCACGTGCACCTGAATCACTCATCATAAATAAGTTGTTGTCGGTATCAAACTCATCCATGACATTATCTTGAATGGTTTTAAGTGCTTTTTCCCAAGTTTGAATGATCAGTTTACGACGTTCTTCACTTGTGAGTAAACCGTCATCATGCCATTCTAGGACTTGGTCAATGGTTTGTCTAGCATCCACTAACATTTCTTCTTTTTTAGAGAATACATTAATATCAGCAAATGACACAGTAATACCTGAAACAGTGGAATATTTAAATCCTAAGTCTTTAAGTCTGTCTAGCATTTTAGACGTTTCACTAATATGTAACTTCTTAAATACTTGAGCAATAATTTTAGACAAGAATTTTTTAGTGAATGGTCCTGGTACTGGAATATCATGTAAGACATCTTTAGGGTTCACACCTTTTTTAATGAAGTAAATATCCGGTGTGCCTATTTCTAAATTGGCATCAGATGGTTCATTTAAGTAAGGGAAATTTGGAGGTAAGATTTGGTTAAAAATCAATTTTCCAAAGGTTGTGACTAAATATTGTTGTTTCTGTTCAGATTTAAACATTTGATCCATCGATTTAGGATCAATGATGATTCTTGTATGTAACTGAATAAATCCATCTTCATATGCAAGTTGTACTTCTTCAAAATTTGAGAAGAAATGACCTTCATATTTATGTTTTTCGTGATGTGCAACTTTTTTCTCTTCAGCCTTTAACCCTGTAAATGGTTTATCTTTTGTTTCTTCTATTGTCAAGTAATAGTTTCCTAAAACCATGTCTTGAGAAGGTGTTACAACAGGTTTACCATCTTTCGGGTTTAAGATGTTATTTGAAGCAAGCATGAGTAAACGCGCTTCAGCTTGAGCTTCATTAGATAAAGGGACGTGAACCGCCATTTGGTCACCGTCAAAGTCCGCGTTAAACGCAGGGGTAACAAGTGGATGCAAACGAATCGCTTTTCCGTCAATCAGTTTTGGTTCAAATGCTTGAATACCGAGTCTGTGCAGTGTTGGTGCACGGTTGAGTAATACCGGATGTTCTTTAACAACTTTTTCGAGTGCTGTCCATACATCATCATCCATACGTTCGTATTTAGAGTTTGCATTTTTCTTTGCATTCGCATCATCACCAGATAATTTTTGAAGTTCTCTTAATACAAATGGTTTAAATAATGTAATGGCCATTTCACGTGGAATCCCACATTGATACATTTCTAAGTCTGGTCCAACAATAATCACTGAACGTCCAGAATAATCCACACGTTTTCCGAGTAAGTTTTGACGGAAACGACCTTGTTTACCACGTAATAAATCTGATAGTGATTTTAAGTGACGATTACGTTCAACAGCCGCTTTTTTACCTCGTTTTGCATTATCAAATAACGCATCAGCTGCTTCTTGAAGCATACGTTTTTCGTTTTTGGTAATGAGTCTTGGTGCCATTTGTTCTTTTTGTTTTTTAAGACGATTATTACGATTTAAAATACGACGATATAAATCGTTTAAGTCTGTTGTTGCAAAACGACCACCATC
>JAURNN010000058.1 GCA_030830185.1 Bacillota bacterium
ATTAAAACGTATTGGCGATGTGAAAGATATTGCGAATGCAGCACTATTTTTAGCTTCAAATCAATCGGATTATATAACAGGACAAACAATAGTTGTCGATGGAGGGATGGTGATGCCATCATGAGTAAAAGAAGAGTAGTTGTAACAGGACTTGGACTTGTGAGTCCAATTGGTAATGATGTAAAAACATCATTTCAAGCAGCAATAGAGGGTAAAAACGGGATTGATCAAGTGACCCTTTTTGATACAACAGACTGGAAAGTTAAAATTGCTGGAGAAGTGAAACATTTAAATTTTGAGGATTTTATTGAAAAAAAATCAATAAAAAGACAAGATCGTGTCATTAATTTAGCTCTTGTTGCAGCAAAAGAAGCATACGAACAGAGTGGATTAAATGAAGCCAACATTGGAGATCCTTATCGTTTTGGTACGTTTGTCAGTTCAGGTATTGGTGGATTAACAACCATCAATCGTGAAACAGAAATCTCAGTCTTAAGAGGACTTGATCGGATGTCACCGTTTTTTATTCCTTCTGCCATCATTAATTTAATTGGTGGTGCCATTTCTATGATATATCAGTCTAAAGGACCGAATCTACCTGTTGTCACTGCGTGTTCTGCAGCAACCAACTCCATTGGTGAAGCATTTAGATACATTCGTGATGGCTATTTAGATGTTGCCTTTGCAGGAGGTTCTGAAGCTCCGATTAATCCAATCGGTGTCAATGGATTTGCCAACATGCGTGCACTCATTCAAACCGATGATATTCATCAAGCATCGATGCCATTTGATGCAAGAAGAGAAGGATTTGTGATTGCTGAAGGGGCAGGCGTCCTTATTTTAGAAGAATATGAACGTGCAGTCGCTAGAGGTGCTCATATTCTTGGCGAAATCGTCGGTTATGGAACAACGTCTGATGCATTTCATATTACTGCACCAGACGAAGAAGCCAACGGTGTTTCTAGAGCGTTAGAACTTGCATTAGAAGATGCTGGTATACAAAAAGAAGATATTGATTACATAAACGCGCACGGAACATCAACACCACTTAATGATAAATATGAAACTTTAGGGATTAAAAAAGTATTTAAAGAACATGCTTATAAACTTCATGTAAGTTCAACAAAATCAATGACAGGTCATGCTTTAGGCGCAGCTGGAGCAATAGAGAGTGTGTTTGTTGTAGAAGCATTAAATCATGGTATTATTCCACCAACGATTAACTACAAAGAAAAAGATCCGGATTGTGATTTGAATTATACGCCAAATATTGCTATTAAAAAAGATTTAAATTATGCCATTAATATGAATCTAGGATTTGGTGGTCAAAACGCAATTCTTGTTTTTAAGAAGGTGTAATCATGTATAATCAAGAACAAATCAAAGCAGTTATTCCTCATCGTGATCCATTTTTGTTTGTTGATGAGATCACTTATTTAGATCCACTTAAAAAAGCGATAGGAAAACTTTTTGTAAGAGAATCCTTTGACTTTTTTAGAGGTCATTTTCCTCAAAAACCTGTGATGCCAGGTGTTTTAATTGTAGAATCACTTGCTCAAGTTGGTGCGTTTTTGTTATTATTAGATGAAAAATATAAAGGGAAAATTGCGTATTTTACAGGTATTAAAAATACAAAAATTAGAAGACAAGTTAATCCGAATGATACACTTATTCTCGAAGTCGAACTAACAAAGTTACGTTCTAACTTCGGTTTTGGACATGCGTTCGCGTACGTAGGTGATGATCTAGTTGTTGAAGCTGAATTTTCTTTTGCTGTTCAATGATTTATATTCATAAAGAAGTTGTGACATCTACTCAAACGGAGTTACTTCAACATATCAATGATTTTCCTCATTTAACAGTGTTAAGTGCTGGATATCAAACACGTGGCCACGGTCAATTTGAACGCGAGTGGGAATCTGAAGCGAATCAAAATATTTTATGCTCAATTCTTATCAAATATGTATCAACAGAAAGACTCGTCTCAATTCAAAAAGAAATTTCATTACTCATTGTTGAATATTTGAAAAAATATGTAGAAGAAGTCACGTTTAAAGATCCTAATGACATCATCGTTCGCGGTAAAAAAATAGGTGGTGTCATTGTTGAATCTAAAACAAAAGGACATGAAGTACTCGGTGTTGTCATTGGCTTTGGACTTAATATTTTTCAAACTAGTTTTAATTATAAAGAAGCCACTTCACTAAAGTTAGAAGTGAATAATACATTAGATCTTAAAAAAATTGAAAAAGAAATCATAGATGAAATCATCGCATTATTTTAATGCGATTTTTTTATTATGAAAACCCTATCATATGATGAATTCTTGAATTTGTGATAAAATACTCATGATTCAAAAAGAAAGCAAGGTTTAATATGAAACGAAATAAGTTTGTTGTTATTGGGTGTGGTCGTTTTGGTGGACAAGTTGCTACTGAACGCTCTGAAGAAGGCATGCAAGTCATTGTTGTTGATGCCCAAGAAGATTCATTTAGAAAGTTACATGAAACATTTGCGGGATACACCGAAGTTGGCGATGCAACACAATTAGAAGTTTTAAAACGTGCGCTTATTGAAGAAGCAGAGTATGTTTTAATATCTACCAATCGTGATAATGTCAATATTTTAATTGCACATATTTGTGATCAAGTTTTCCAAGTCCCTAAAATTTATATTAGATTGATGGACTCTGAAAAAGAAAAACTCATTAACAAAGAACGTATTCAAGCGATATATCCCTATAAACTTTCACTCGATAGCTTTAGAAATTTATTTCAAAGTGATGTTGAGGACAGATCATGAAAATCATATTAGCTGGTGGCCATTTAGAGGCTGATTTTATCATTAATGAGTTTAAGAAAAGCAATCATCAAATTATTATTATTAATCCTGATATTGATTTTGCTAAGTATTTATCTGCACATCATGATTTACCAGTTTTTGCAGGAGATCCTACTAAAATATATGTTTTAGAAGACGCTCAAATTCATGAGGCGGACGTTTTTATTGCTTTATCTGAAAATGATACTGATAATTACATCATGAGTATGACCGCTAAAAATTTGTTTGGTATTAAAAAAGTAGTCTGTATCGTGAGAAACCCAAACAATGTGAAAGTATTTAAGAGTTTAGGTGTGGATAGGGTCATTAATGCAACCAATTATTTAGTTCAAAATATTCATAATGATGCTGCGATTCAGCAATTAAGTCGTACGATATCATTAGATGATGAAGATAAAATTGTTGTTGTTGAGATCCAAGTCCAACCAACTTTTTCATTTTTAAATCAATTTATTAAAGACATTCATTTTCCAACGAATATTAATATTAGTTGTGTTTTTAGAGACCCACTTCCAATCATTCCTAAAGGGGATACCATGATTAAAGAAGGCGATAAACTATTAATTGTAACAACCCCAGTAGAAAAAGATAAAGTTGTTAGGTTTTTTGAGAAGAATTCATAATGCAATCACCGACGATTCAAGTTAAAAAGTTAATCGGATTTCCCCTTATTTTCAGTTACTTAACGATGTTCATGATTGTTATTGGCATTATAATGTTAATGCCAATGATCGTTTTATTTTTTGATATTTCAGAATTTAGAATAAGTCTTAATTTTTTAATTCCTGGACTATCTCTAATCTTAATAGGATTCATTTTTCATAAATTTTTTACGAATTATGAGAAGAGTCAGCTTGCAAGACACCAAGATGCAGTTTTAGTAGTTGCTACATGGGTTCTTGCTATCTTGTTATCGACCATTCCAATGTTACTTTTAGGGTATTCATTTACACATGCTGCATTTGAGATCACCAGCGGTTATTCGACGACTGGCTTAAGTGTTGTTGATGTTACACAAGCCCCAAAAGTTTTATTACTGTACCGTTCATTCTTACAATTTTTTGGTGGCGTTGGATTTGTTTTAGTACTTACTTCAGCGATATCAGATAAATTAGGAATGCGACTATACCAAGCAGAAGGACATAATGATAGACTTGTTCCAAACTTATTAAAATCAGGACAAATCATTATGCGTATTTATGTTTTTTATATTTTATTAGGTATTATTTTTTATGTCATGTTTGGCATGCCACTATTTGATGCGATTAATCATTCTATTAGTGCTGTTGCAACTGGTGGATTCTCAACGAAAAGTACTTCAATTGGTTATTATCAAAGTTTAGAGATTGAAATTATTACAATTGTTTTAATGATTTTAGGTGGCACGAATTTCTTCATTCACTTGTTATTGTTTAGAAAAAAATTTAAAGATGTCTTTTCTCATATAGAACTTAAAGTATTCGGGATTATCGCATTTGTTTCGATATTTTTTGCGACAATAAATGTCATGAATCAAATGAATTTAGCATTTGGCGAATCATTACGTATCTCAAGCTTTCAACTGATTTCAGCAATTACAGGAACAGGATATCAGAATATTGATGGCTTTACTGGAATACCTTCTGTTTTATTTTCTCTCATTATCCTAACAATGATTTTAGGTGCTGGTACAGGATCAACGGCTGGTGGTATTAAACAATATCGAATTGGTTTAATGGCGAAATCTCAGTATTGGCAAGTCAAAGATATGTTAAGTCATAAAAAAACAGTTCGAACAAAGTTTATTAACCGGTTAGGTAAAAAAATGGTGATTGAACAAGATGATATCACTCAAAACTATATGTTTATTACAACATATATTGTTGTTTTACTCATTGGTGCTTTTATGATCATGCTTTATGGACATTCATTTGAAAATAGTTTGTTTGAGTTTGCGAGTGCATTAGGAACGGTTGGTTTATCTGTTGGAATATTAAATGCTTCTGCGCCAAACTTTTTACTTTGGACAGGAACATTTGGTATGTTTTTAGGTCGATTAGAATTTTATGTCATTTTCATTGCATTAAGTAAAGTTGTTTTAGATATAACCCACAAACAGGTTGTATAAAAAAAGAAGCTGTATGTTTCCATACAGCTTCTTTTTTTATGAATATACAGTAAGTAATAATAAATCATCTTTCATGACATTGAGATTATCAAGGTCATAAGAAGTAATCCCACCGTTAGAAATGACATAAAAAGTATTTCCAATATAGACAGCTCTTTGAATGTGGAATGCATAAATGATCCGATAGTCCTCATTTGTTAAATTAAAATGATTTGAAATAAAGTGTTGATGTGAGAAAGTCGCGATAACGGATATTGGTGATACGCTGTTTTCTATATCAATATCAAACAACATATATTCACTTAAATAAACATTTGATGAAAAGTTTTCTGTTTGAATATACTGGAATCTATCCATTGCAAAACCAAAGAAATCATATATTTGACTAAACAATAATGCTTTGTGATTATAAAGTGCTTCAGAATATGCCCATCCTTGATCACCATTTAAATAAGTAACATCACGTCCGATTTGCGTTAGGTTAAAAAGATCAGATGTATCAAATAATGCGATTTTTAACCCGATGATACGTCCATTGCTATCTGTTTCATAACCAATATTAATAAGTGTGTCATTTTTCCAAGGATGTTGATAGGTTGCAAATCCTGTAATTTCTAATTCACTCGTAATTGTTGGGTTTGTGGGATCAGATAAATCAATGATATAAAGTGGATCTGTGAGTTCAAAAGTGACAACAGTGACAGTATCCTCATTAAAACGCACCGATCTGACAGTTTCTCGTGGTTTACCTATACCTTCATCAAGTAATGAGAGTAATGTCATTACGGGTTCTTCACGCTCATTTAGATCAAGCTTGAAAATATAGAGTCGATTGATGACATTTTCACCCCATCCATCGGTTGTGACAAGTCTAATGGTATTGTCATGTTGATCAAGTGCAAATTGATTAATGATATATCCTTCATATATTTGATAGCCACCAAAAGTAATTGAACCATCTTCTAAAATTTCATATCGAATAAGCATTCCAATCGATTCAAAGGTTTCAGTATCTTCATTATAACTATATGAGTTACCTGCAAAATAAATACTATCAAATGTCACATACGTGTGTCCCCAGTAACCTTGACCTAAATAGGTTTTTAGTTGGAAATTCATATCATCTTCTAAATCTAGAAATAAAATATTGGTGTAGTTCTCTAGTGAAGATGTCTCAGGGATGTACTGAATATTTTCATAAGGTTGAATAAATGTATTTGCATTGTGCGTGATTTGTGGACGAGGGTCGATATCATCAAAAATTAAGATATCTTGACGAGTTAGAACATACAAATGATCATTGATCAATCTAGAAGTGGATAAATAGCCAGTAATACTAAAAGTATCAGTTAATGTTATTGATTCTTTCTCGTAAATTTCAACAATTGTCTCTGGTAAACCATAGTAATACCATGGTGCAATGTCGATAAAGTCACTTTCTTTAGTATTGCCACCAAAGGATTGTAAATAGTATGAAAATCTTTGACCAACAACAATAACATAACGTTCAGTAACATATAATTCTTGGTAATACGTATAACTTTCACCATTTCTAGTAGTTTCAAGCGTTTTAGATAATAATAAGGTCATGTCATCTGTGGTAACATCAATGACATTGAATGTATCGTAACTTAATGTGTAGATTCTATTGGTATCTACTTTAATGATATCACCTTCATCAATTCCTTGGACTTGTACATTCGTGGTTGAATAGTCTAAATCGTTCGAGCCATCAGATTCTAAACTATCAGCAGCTGCTTCAGGGTAGAGGCGATTTTTATAATACATTGTATCTTCAACCAATAGTTTTAACTGGTTGTAATTATCAATATAAGCAAGTTGCAAGTGTGAGTCATCATCGTTATGAACAATATCTTGTGTACATGAAACAACACCAAAAGTAAATGCTATGAGAATGAATAATAGAAATATTTTTTTCATAATTTCTCTCCTGTCTATGGGTATTATACAAAAAAGATGTGTCATAAATGTGACAAAATGATAACAAATTAAAATGGTTTTCACAATTCCTTGACCACCATGATAAAATAAAGATATGAATAAAAAGTTACTTATTGTAGAAAATGACATCTCATTACAAACCTTACTATTTGATTATTTTAGTTCCATCAATTTTGATGTTTTTTTAACCACGAAAGGTTCTGAAGTGATCAATATTATAAACCATCAAAAAATCGATATTGCCTTATTAGATATCATGTTGGATGATATGGATGGATGGTCCATCCTAAGAATGATTAAAAAATCCTTTGATATCCCTGTTATTATGCTAACAGCCCGTAGTGAGGATGAAGATAAAATTTTTGGATTAGAGCTTGGTGCTAATGACTATGTTACAAAACCTTTTTCAATTGTCGAATTAAAGTTACGAATCGAAAATGTCCTGAACCACAAAACAATTCAAAAGACGAACTTTAAATTAATTAACCATACATATGAAGTTCAAATTAATAATCAAATCATTAAATTAACAAAACACGAGTTTGAAGTGATAAAATATTTATCTGAACATGAAAAAGAAGTGATTTCTCGGGAAAGACTTTTAGAAGTATGCTGGGGATATTTATATCAAGGAGATACTCGAACAGTTGATACAACAATCAAACGTATTCGACAAAAATTAGACATGGTTTCTTGTATTCATACTGTTTTTGGAGTAGGTTATTATTTTGAGGTTCAGCAATGAGAACCATGTCAATTTTTTATAAACAACTTTTGTTCATTATTTTTACGATGTTGTTCGTATTTTTGATTTTAGTGATTTCACAAAATTTAATTTTACCAAGACTATATAAAAATAATTTGACAACAACGATGCAGAATCATATTCAGGAATTAAATGAGGCAATGATAACGAATTCAGAAGAAGATCACGAGTTAATATATCTTGATTTTATTAGAAATATAGAAGGCCGAATATCGATATATGACACGTTAGGTTCACCTCTTTATGGCACATCTGTTCAGTTACCAATTTCACTACTGATTAATTTAAACAGTGATTTAATATCAATTAATGAAATTGAGACATCCACACTCCAATCAATACAAATCATTGAACTTAAAGATAATTATATTTATATTTATACACAATCACTAGATGGTCTCAACAAGACATTATCTATTGTCAACACGCTATCTTTATACACTTTAATTTTTGGTATTATAATTTCAATCATCATGGCTTTACTCATTTCAAAAAGGTTGACTTTTCCGATTAAACAATTAATTTCATTTTCCGAGTCAGAAGATATCAGGATAGAAAATTTTCATCGAAAAGATGAATTTAATACGTTAATGGTTGCTTTTTCTAATATGAAAAAACATCTTCAACAAAATATTCAAGCTTTAAAAATTGAGCTTGAAAAAGAAAAGAAACAAGATGTATTGTCCAAAACATTCATTGCGAATGTTTCCCATGAAATTAGAACGCCACTTGCAGTTATCCAATCTGCTATTGAAATGGTCACAATGACTCACGAAGAAAGTAAGAAAATAGAGTATTTTAATATGATTCAAAATCAAATCTCAATGATAGAGAGACTATCTCAAGATATTTTAATATTATCCAAACTTCAAAGTCATACAATGAATCTTAATCCAGAACCTTTATCTATATCAAAAGTCATCCAAGAAGTCACTCACGAGTTGATGATGGTATATAAAGAGGTTGAAATTAAAGATCATAAGATTAAAACCGATATAGTTATTGAATATGATCACATAAGACTCAAACAAGTTATTACCAATATATTAATTAATGCCATTAAATTTAGGAGTGCTCAGACACCTATTGAAATTAAATATCAAATAGAAAAGAAATATGTTGAAATATCCATTTATAATCAATCAAATCCCTTATTAGACGAAGATATACCTCATTTGATGGATCCTTTTTATAAAGTTCAATCAGATGGATTTGGATTAGGTCTCTCGATAGTTAAAAATATCATGAAATCTCATCAAGGAGACATACAAATAAGAAACTATCAAAAGGGTGTTGAAGTTACATTGAGGTTTAAATATGAATAAAAAATATTATCTGATGATTATAGTGATTATGTTCTCAGTTATATTACAGGCATGTCAATTTGTTATTATTCCTGAAGTTAATCAAGTTCCAGAAACAGAAGTTGTTCCAATTGAAGAAGAGGCACTTTTATTTGATGAGAATTATGACCGCTTTTTTGATGAAATCAATCATAAAAAACTCGTGATTCAATTATCAAATAACAATGCTAGATTATTAAATTCTGTCATGCAAGATTATTATGATGCGTTTGGCAATTACAGAAGTGATACATTTGTATCATCGGATATTTATTATGAAGATTCTTACGGCATCATTAACATGGAAGATGTTGCTTTTAGAACTCGAGGAAATTTATCAAGAACACCGTTTTTAAATGATGTGGGTCAATTAAATCTTAATCATTTTAAATTGAAATTTAATCAGCAGTTTTCAAATGTTACTAGAGAAGGCTATTTATTTGGGTTAGAAGAACTTGATTTGAAATTTAATAGAAATCAAGATGAAACTTATATGAATGAATTTGGTGCACTTAAACTTTATGAGTCTACAGGTGTTCACGCGCAACGTTCTACATTAATTTATGTCGAAGTTCATATTGAGGAGTCTATTTATCAAGTTGGCGTGATGACTGCTCTTGAACCCATTGATGAATGGTTTATCAAAAGAAGATTTGAAACCTCAGAAAATCAAATTGGTGATTTATATAAATCCTTGTGGCAACAATTCGGACCTGCAAATCTAACGAATTCTATTGAAGGCACCATAGGAATTAAAGATGTTGAAAACAATTATAGACCAGCCTATGATTTAAAAACAAACAAAGTAAATGCTACACATGAATATTTACTATTACTCATTGATGTTTTAGCTTCAGAAGATTTTAATTATAAGAAAGCATTTGTAGAAACTTATTTTGATATCGACCAACTTGCACGTTACTTTGCTGTCTCATTATTACTAGGGAATCCAGATGATTTTAGATCGATGGCAAACAACTACTATTTGTATTTTGACATTGTTGGTGAAAAGTATCACATCATACCTTATGATCTCGATCATAGTTTAGGACAAGGGTGGGATGGCGCACCAGTATTTCAAGATCAACTTGTGGATACAAAGTTATATCACTTTGGCGAGTTGTTTTCACATCAAACGGGACAACCCATTCATCATCCACTCATAGAGGTTATTTTTGAACTTGAAAGTTTTAGAACATTATATGAATCCTATTTAGAAATGCTACTTGATACAACATTTCATTTTTCATTTTTTAAGGTTGATATTGATGTATATAAGCCCATATTTGAACAAGACTTAAGAGTTTCTATGCTATCAGTCACCTTTGGTTATCGTAATCTTGAATCATTTATTGAACTTAAAAGACAAAGCGTCATGGCTCAATTAAATGAAACTACTTGATTCCCATTTATTTTCATGTATAATGTTAAGTGCAAATGGAGTTATAGCTCAGCGGGAGAGCACTTGCTTGACGTGCAAGGGGTCGTGGGTTCAATCCCCTCTAACTCCACCATTTGACATTCAAAACACTTGTATACAAGTGTTTTTTTATATAAAAAAGACTGCTAAGCAGTCTCTCCTGGAATGAATAATATTTCATAAGGTGCTAATGTGAGTGTTTTTTGTTTTAAAGAAATAATACGACTTTGAATTAGATCATGATCTAGTTTGACTAGATTCAGACTACTTAATTGATTCATGTCAAATACAACAACATGACTCGTAACATTAAATAGACCATAAAGCCGATTTTTATTTTGTTTTTTCTCTAGTAATATAATTTCTTTATCTTCTGTATTTAATGCATGTTGCTTAATAAAAGGATGTAGAAGACGATGTGTTTTTCTTAAATGAATGAACTGCTTTAAATCATGATAGATTTGCGCCGTACCGTAAGTACGCTTAATGATATTTGAATATAAATTCCAATCATAAAATGGGCGATGTATCCATCTTGAATCATCCCTTTTATGAACATCATCTAAATATGAAAGATCATTTGTCATTCCAATATCATCGCCTGCATAAATCATTGGTGCACCTTGATAGAAGAATAAGATTGCATTTAGCATTTTCATACGTTTGATTGATAAATCAAGTAACATCTCTGCATGTTGAAGTTTAGCATCTTCAATACCAATTAAGGATGCAAACATTCCATTGGTTCTTGCATCTTTCGTTTTTTCATTTTTTTGATAATCGATACCGTTACTAAATGAGCCTTTAAAACTTCCATTAAAAAATGAAATCAAAAATTGTTTATGTAAAAATGGATCAAATCCAAATCGAAATAAAGCCTCTTCATTGAGTCCCCAACCTATATCATCATGACAACGAATGTAGTTCAACCATGCACCATGTTTTGGTAATTCAAAGCGGTTGGCATCTATTTTGAGAAGACTAGCATCCTGAGTTGCGACTGTATTCCATAAATTCACCATTAAATTAGCATTGTACATGAAATCGCATTCTGGAGCATCATCCGTTCCAAAATACTTAACAATTTCATGTGGTTCAACAATCGCTTCACCGAGTAATGCAAGATTAGGACATGTCAAGTCTCTAAAAGCTCTAAATATTCTCATGAGAACATGAACTTCTGGTAAATTTCTGCATGTAGTTCCTAAAGTTTTCCACATAAATGGAATTGCATCTAGTCGTATCATGTCGATACCCCATTTTGAAAATTGATGGAGTTGTTTAAGCATTTCGATTAGAACATAAGGATTTTTATAATTTAAATCCCATTGATAATTGCTAAAAGACGTATAAATATATTTATTTAAAGGTTTTAAAAAAGTAAAATTTGTTTTCTTTCTTTCAGGAATTACAAGTGGCACAGTTAAATCAAATTGACTCGGTACAAAATCATCATCATACATCATGAAGTAGTTTTGATAAAAAACATCTCCATCGATTGCTTTTATTGCCCACTGATGCTCCTTAGCAACATGATTCAAAACGAAATCAATCATTATTCTAATGCCATGCTCATGAAAAAAATGAATGACGTCAAGTAAATCTTCTTTAGTACCAAATTTTGGATCAACATCATTAAAATCAACAACTGCATAACCACCATCATTTTCTTCTTCACGTGTTTTTAAAATTGGCATCAAATGAATCAAATTCACACCTAAAGTTTGAAAATAATTGAGTTTTTCTTTCATTGAAATAATATTTTTTGAAAACAAATCGATGTAAAGGGTCATTGCAACAATAGGTGTCTTAGAAAACCAAGGTTGTTGAACTTCGGCCGCTGAATTTTGAGTGACATATTCGAGTAAAGAAGTTTTAGCTTCATCATGATTTGGGTATAGCATATCAAATAAAACACGTATTAATTGATTTTTTTTCATAATGTGGAAACCCTTTCATATGGTATTATATCAAATATAGTGATAATTTGAACATGTGAGGGTTGCACATATTTGCGATGAAATATATCGCACTTAGAAGAGCAAGTAAACGATATATTGATATCATGTATTTAAAAGATGAGTTAAACAAAAATGACATCTGAGATTTAATATAATTTGATATCCATTTATTAAATTTGAATTTAGAGTTTAGTCATCGTTTGAAACATGCTATATATATAAACTCAAAATTAGATGTTTCATATTTAACCGTTGATAATATGATGAAAGAATAAAAACTTCAAAATGAAGAAGTAATATTTCTTACAACTAATAGCGTTAAAAAAAAGCGCTGATTGCGCTTTTATTTTTTTGTAAAGTTAACAATAAATTCAATGAGTTCATCTGTATTTGGACTTTTTGCATTAACAACATAAAATCCACTTGTACAAACACCGGTTAGAAGTGACGCTTCAGGAGTTAAACCAGCGAGTTGACCAAAAACATACCCTGCATTAAAATTATCTCCAGCCCCTGTGGTTAATTTAGGTTTTTCAACATAAGGTCCTTTGGTTTCAAAATAACCGTGAGATGTCATAACAACTGCTCTATCTACTGGATGTACGACAAGTTGATCAACTTCAAGAGAGTCATATAGTGCTTTTGTAACTTGTTCTAAACTTGTTTCGTTGATGTCATCTTTTGAAAACAAACCTAATGTTACAGAAACGTCAAAAGCTTCTTTTTTATTGAATCCTAAAATGACATTAAAATAATATTTGAAAAGTTTTAGTAAATGAAGTGCTCTTGTGATATCGTTAGATTCTCTTTTTTCGGGATCTGCAATATCTACAAAAAAGATAGGTTTTGAGGCTCTAGATTTTAATTTTGGCAACGCTTTTTCAAGTAAATCTTCCCATAAAGATGTCATGGTTGGGAGCATCGACCAGTTGACACTTGCAAATAAATCTGACGATTGAAGTTGATCTAACAGATTGTCTTCACCATAGGTTTCTATTAACCGATCATAGGTCATATTGTCAAAATTCATACGGCCCATAATAATTTTGCCATCAAAAAATTCTACGGCATCTGAAATGCCAGGGTTCTCAATCGAAATGACATTCGCTTTTTCAGCAATGGGTTGAAAGACTGGATGTAACGATGGAAACCCTAATGCACCAACATACGTTGCTTTAACATTGTGTTTAAGTAGTGCATTGGTCATTATCGGACCATTGCCTCCAATTTTTTGTTGGTCAACTACCCACTCAATATTTGTTGATAATCCAGCTGCTTTTCCAATACGATTTGCATAATCTTTGATGTATTCTAAACGCTTAAATTCTGTTAAGCTGATACGTTTGTCAACAACATGCATGATGTTATCTACAAAACCATCAAAACCAATAAAAAGTTTTAATGGATGTTTTTTTGTATGGGTTAATGCTTTTGTAATGTCTTGAATAGTCATAAATTTTCTCCATGAATTAGATTGGTCTAATATACGTAAATATGATAACATAAGAATAACATGTTGAAAAGAGAAAATCATGCAAATTTATTTAGTTAGACATGGTCAAACTGATGACAACATCAAAAATTTGATGCAAGGATGGAAAGACACGCCACTTAATGAGACTGGAAAAACTCAGGCATATCAACTCATCCCTTTTTTTGAGTCTCAACACATTGATATTATTTATTCAAGTGACTTAAGTCGTGCCTTTGAAACTGCAAGTATCATCGCAAAATCACTGAATAAACATGTCTTTTTAGATAAACAGTTAAGGGAGATGTACTTAGGATCATGGGAAGGACATTCTTGGCAAGAAATAGAAGCTGAGTTTGCTTATTTTCTTGGAAAACCAGAAAATGAGAAAAATGCACTTAATATTCATTCAGGAGAATCCTATATTGAATTTCAGTTGCGATCATTTGAAGTATTTAAAAAAATAGTTAAAAATCATTTGAATAAAAATATAATGATGGTAACGCATGGTGGTGTCATTCGTGAAATTATTGCACGACTCATGAACATCAATCAAACTCAAAAAGATGCGATACCCATACGTAATTGCAGTGTTTCAATGATTGAATATGATATAAAAAAAGACCAATATACAATTATTGATCTTTGTGTTCTTTAAATTGATTGATTTGGTTCATCATCATTAATGAAAGTTCTTTAGTTGGAATGTCTTTAATCTCATCATATGAATAAGTAGCGATGACATCAATATATCGATTGACAGGATAAAAAGGTATTTTATTACGAATGTCAATGTCTCCACTAATTTTAATTAATGTTAATTGAGCTTGGGCTTTCAAAACAAGTTTAAAAGCACCGGCTTTCATGTTTTCTACATCGTTACTGTATCGATCACGAATTGTGCCTTCTGGAAACATTAGCATTGATTGTCCTTTTTTAACGACTTTAATCGCATTGATCAAATTTTCAAGTGTTTTTCTGGGATTGATTCTATCAATTGGAAAACTTCCAAGTAATTGAATCCACGTCCCTATAAAAGGAACTTTTAATATCGAAACTTTAGGTGTAAATGCAAGAGGCATTTGCACCTTTTCTAATACACACAATGCATCTGTATATGAGGTGTGGTTGGCATAAATAACTTGTTGATGAATTTTAGGTATCTCACCATTTAAAGTCGTTTTCATTCTTAAAAATAAATGGTTAAATAACATAATCATTTGTTGATTCAAATAATTGATATAAAAATGGTGAGGGTTCACTTTAAGTAAACAAAAAATA
>JAURNN010000059.1 GCA_030830185.1 Bacillota bacterium
AGTTTCTATGTGTGGTCGATTTCCTTTTATATGAGTCGCATATTGTGCTTTTGCATGAAAAGTATCATAAATCTTAAGTGTTTCCATTTGGATGGTTAAGACATCTAAATGCATTGAAGCGACTTGTGTGAGTTTTTTTAATATCTTTAGAATTTCTTGTTTTTCTTCTTCGATTAAAAGTATTTTTTCATCACGGATGCTTTTCGCTTGATAAGGTTCAATATAAACAGTTTGTTTAGACTGTGAAATATCATGTAGAATCCCTTTGATATTATTTTTATATGAATCTGATACTGCAAGACAAAGTGCATCCCCTCTCGAAACAATCACATTTTCATTTAAATACGCTGCATATTGAGATAACGATTCATTTAATGATTTTAAGTATCGTTGATCAATTGACTTTAGTTTTTTACGAATAGATTTGAGTTGAGGCGTTGCATCATCTTTGATAATACCTTCATCATCCATAACATCAATAAAATGTTTTTGAATTTCTGATACAGAAACAATCGGGTGATCTTTCATAAACTCAAACGTTTGTAACTCATCGACGCGCTTTAAATACTGAAACATCATCATCTGATCTTGTAAGCTTAAATACATTAAATATGCTTCTTCTAATGATAATAAGTGTTCCTTGCTTAATAGTAAACAAATATCTAAGCATTCATAGTTTGATGTGAGTGGAAGTCCTTGATATATTCTTATTAACTTTAAGATATCTTCTGTATATTGCCATGATTGTTTGATGAGGTTTTCATCTGTTAAAACAGGCAAATTCAAAAGATACGATTGGACCGCCTTATTTTTAGCAAATGTTGAAAGCTTTTGACGCTGTTGATGAAATTCTAAAGTTTGAATATCAAAAGACATATTCCCTCTTTTCACGCATTTATGGTATAATTAAATAGATGAAACACTTTTCAATGCCTGTCAATGACAATGAACTTAAAAAATTACATAAATTATATCAACATCATTTAATTGATGATGATAATCAATATTTGGTCTTTCATGCAAAACATAACGAGACCCATGTTTTAGCGTACGCGACAGGCAAGGTTTTATTGCAAGGTGAAGAAATTACTCCTGAACTCATTTTAATTAAAAAGCATTTAAATAAAATAGATTATGCTGCCATTGGTTCAGATGAGGTTGGTACTGGGGATGTATTTGGTCCTGTTGTGGTTTGTACTGCGTTTGTTTCTAAAGAGGATATTCCTTATTTAGAGCAAATTGGTGTGAAAGATTCTAAAAATATTAGTGATGATGATATTTTAACGATGGGTTCAAAACTGGCTCAAAAACTAACACATACACTCCTTATTGTTAACCCATCTAAATATAATGAACTTACATCTAAAAGTATCAATTTGAATAAAATGAAAGCACTTCTACATAATCAAGCAATCATTAAGACAACCTCTAAACTTGAAAAAGAGTATCCTGTGATTGTTGATCAATTTTGTCAACCTAACTTATATTATAACTACTTAAGTGAAGAAACCCTCGTTTATAGAAACATTAATTTTTATACGAAAGCAGAAAGTGTCCATTTAGCAGTTGCTGCAGCATCCATCATCGCACGTTATGCCTTTTTGTTAAAGATGAAGGAATTATCAACACAAGTGGGGTTTGAATTACGTAAAGGTGCGTCCTCTCTTGTTGATGATCAAATCGAGATTATCGTTGAAAAACATGGCGTATCGATCTTATCTGAGATCGCAAAATTAAATTTCAAAAACATTACGAAACGTCAAGCATCTTAAGATAATCCTCAAAATGTCTAGGTAATGGAACTTCAAACGATAATGTTTTTGATGTTATTGGATGAATAAATTCTAATTGAAATGCATGAAGAAGCTGTCCAAAAGCTTCTTTTTTTATGCCATATAATGGATCACCAACAATTGGATATCCTAAATGTGATAAATGAACACGAATTTGATGCGTTCTTCCTGTTTCTAAGGCAAGCTCTACTAACGTATGCTTTTGATACCTTTTAAGTACTTTCACATGGGTGACAGCACGTCTTCCATCTTTAACAACAGCCATTTGTTTACGCTTACTCGCATGGCGTGCAATTGGTAAGTCAATACTAAACGTTTCATGTGGAATGTACCCATGGACGAGTGCTTGATATTTTCTAGACACTTCATGTTTTTTTAACATATCTGATAAAAGGACATGCGCTTGATTGCTTTTAGCAACAATCAGTAAGCCTGTTGTGTCTTTATCGATACGATGAACAATTCCAGGTCGAATCGTACCATTGATACTTGATAATGATGATAAATGAAACATTAATGCTGACACTAATGTCATTTCCGTTGTTGTTGATGCAGGGTGTACAATCAACCCTTTTTGTTTATTCACAACAGCAAGGTCTTCATCTTCAAATACAATATCAAGTGGAATATCTGCTGCAGGAATATCTAATACTTCAGGAACTTTCATTTCATATGTGATGACATCATCAGCTTTAATCATATATCCATTTTTGACGTGTTTATCATTGACGAGTATATTTCCATCATGTATCATTTTTTGAATATGAGATTTTGTAAGCCCACTTAAAAATTCATGAAAAACATGATCAATTCTTCTACCTATATAACCATACTCAACGATTAATTTATTCATGTTTCACTCGTTTCTTTTCTAGAAAAAACACATCAAAGGCAAATAAAACAATCCCTAGAGATAAATACATGTCTGCAAAATTATTATAAAAATTTGGTAACCCAACAAGTCCAAGTGGCCACTCTAAAAATGGAAAATGCATAAAATCGATGACATAACCCAAAAGGAATCGATCGATGGCATTCCCCAGTGTACCAGCAATAAATAAAATGATGGAGATGGTATATACTTTTTTAGAATTAAATGAAATATCTTTATATAAATAACCAAACATCGATAATGCAAACACTGTAATGACCATAAATAGAAACGTTTGATTCTGAAGTAATCCAAATGACATGCCTCTATTTTCAGCATATCCAAACTCTAATACAAAAGGAATCAATGTAAAATCTTGACCTTGATATAATGCTTTTGAAAGATATTTGGTAACTTGATCAAACACGATAAGTAAACCAATATATAACATGCCCTTTTTATACATATCAAACTCCTAATTGTAAAATAATTAGACCAAAAAAAATAAAGAAAATAAATTGGATGATCCTTCTTTCAACTAAAAACATATATTTCAAATTCAGTTTTTGAATCTTTTCATCAAAAACAACAATCCACTTTTTGAACTGAAGATAATACACCTCAATAAATATTAAACCTAGTAACATGAAATAAAGTAAAAGATAATATCTAAGATGAACAAAAATGATGAAATTAATGCCAATGAGTACCGGTATAAGTAATACAAGTATTGCGACAACAATGCTAATAACAACCGTTTTTAACATCACTAAGCTTGCGATTTCATGAGAAAATTGTTTTTGAAGTTTCATGTAGCGATTCAATCCTTGAATCCATTTGTTTATAATTTTAGCCATAATATTCACTCAAATACAAAATTGCATCATTGATATGCTCGATCGGTAAGATGCGATCATCATTGATATCTTCTAACAACTCATATTGTTCTAAAGGGACAAACATAATATCCATGGTATCTTTTACCGTTTCATATTTTTCATTGAGACCACCAATTCGTCCTATCGATCCATCAAATTGAATGGTTCCAGTTCCAACGATATTTAAATCATAGGACGTTTTTACTAAAGACAAGTAAATGGATAATGTCATCATCATGCCTCCAGAAGGACCACCAATGAGTGAATCTAAACCTGGAAATGATATTTCTGGATCTGATTGTGTGATCGTATAAATTGGATAAAGAGAAAGTGGCAAATCAGATTCACTTCTCTCATGAGTGACTTCAAGTCTTTCATTATTACGAATCAATTCAAATTCGAGTATAGGCGCATTTCTAAATTGAGTGAAATCCGTCTCAATATTTAAAAGTATGTCATTGATTGATGTTATATAGTCTCCTATTTGTATATGTCTTTCTTGATCAAATAGCGATGTAACAGCAAATCCCTCAAATTTATAAGTAATATCTTTTTCGGCTTTAGTGTATGCAACAATCGCGCTCATCATATATGAGGATAACTTTTGAAGTTGAGCAGCATCATATTTTTCTCTCATCGTCATTGCTTGCGTTGATGCATCTGGAATAAAAAGTTGTCCATTTTGAAAGGTTTGGATGATTGTATATTGAAATAACGTAATGGGTTCATAAGAAATGACATAAATACTTGAAATACGGGAAATTTCATGGTCAGTTATTGAAATTTGTTCATCAAATGATGTTATATTACCTGGTAAAATCACTTGATATTGAGTTGGAAATACAAGAAAAATGATTGTTACACTATAAAAAATAATAAAAATTATCTTTTTTATATTTAGAAATTTAAACATTGATACTTTCCCAAGATATTTGTCTAAGCTTAACTTGAGCCTTTTCTAACATTTTTCTTGATGCAATTTGAAAATCTTTACCTTCATCTTTATTGGATACATAAACAAGTTCTTTGATACCTGATTGTATGATGAGTTTTGTACATTCATTACATGGAAATAGCGTCACAAATAATTTACAATCATTAAGATTTTGAGACGCGTTCAGTAT
>JAURNN010000060.1 GCA_030830185.1 Bacillota bacterium
CCTTGTTTTTCAACCGCTCCTGAAACATATAAAATAGCTTCAGCCATGGTTGTTTTTCCAGAACCCTGATGACCCAAAATAGCAACATTTCTAATGTTACTTGTCTGATATTCTTTCATATAACCTCCTGAAAACGTTTACATTTGTTACTTTGATTATAACATAATCTCTTCTAAATGAAACGTCTCGATTTAAAAATGTTATAATCTTTTTGGAGTTAAGATGAAAAAACTTGTTATAAAAAGTATTCGCTGGTATCAAAAAAATATATCTCCTCATTCAAATCATAAATGTCGACATACGCCGACATGTTCTCATTATGCACTTTTAAGTTATGAAAGGTTTAATTTTTTTAAAGCATCTTACTTAACAACAAGACGAATATTAACGTGCAATCCATTATTCAAACCTAAATATGATCCTGTCCCTGAAAAGAAAAAAAGACATCTAGAAAAGTAATGTCTTTTTTAATACGCTCTTGCGAACAAAATGACTTGAGACGCTTGTTTCCCTGTTACAGGACACGTTGATTCAAGTTGAGATTGATCAAATGGAATAACTCTTGCTGTTGCTTGTGTGTCTGCTTTAATAATTGCTTCTGCTTCTGGATGTACTGACATCGCGACATAACCACCTGATTTAATTCTTGCTTTAAACTGATCATAATTAGAAACATAATATGTGTTTTTATTGACATATTGTTGCGCTTTATTATACATACTTTCATGTATCGATTGAAGAAGCGAGGGCATCATTTGAACCACATCTTCTCTTATAACTTGTTGTTTTTCACGGTTATAACGCGTTGCAACGGTAACCATATTCAAAGCAAGGTCTCTTTTTCCAATTTCAATACGAATAGGAACACCTTTCATTTCATATTCACTAAATTTCCAACCTGGAGATTTATCGGATGTATCTATGTTTACCCTAAATTGTTCTTTTAAACCGTTATAAATATCGTTTGCAGTTGTTAAAACGTCTTTATCATTTGAAATCGGTACAATCACAATTTGAGTTGGTGCGACATAAGGTGGCATCACAAGACCATCATCATCACCGTGAACCATAATTATTGCACCAAGTAATCGTGTTGATACACCCCATGATGTTTGATACACGAATTGTTCTTGATTCTCTTGATCACGATAAGAAATTTCAAATGCTCTTGCGAAACCTTGACCAAAATAATGGGTGGTTCCTGATTGTAGTGCTTGACCATCTGGCATGAGTGCCTCAATGGAGTAAGTTGCTTCTGCACCTGCAAATTTTTCTTTTTCGGTTTTACGACCTGTGACAAATGGAATGGCGAGTAAATCTTTACCTAAGGTTTCATAAATCGAAAGCATCCCCATGGTTTCATCTTTGGCTTCTTGTTCAGTTGCGTGAATGGTATGACCTTCTTGCCATAAAAATTCTTTACCACGTAAAAATGGACGTGTTGTTTTTTCCCATCTGACGACTGAACACCACTGATTATATTTTTTAGGTAAATCACGATGAGATTGAACAATTGATTTAAAATGCGTACAAAATAAGACTTCAGAAGTTGGACGAATAATTAAACGTTCTGTTAATTCTTCTTTACCCGTTGTTGTGACCATTGCTGTTTCTGGTGCGAAACCTTCCACGTGATCTTTTTCTTTTTGAAAAAGTGATTCAGGGATAAGTAATGGTAAATAGACATTATCATGACCTGTTTGTTTAAATTTCGTATTTAAGTATTGTTGAATATTTTCCCATATCGCGTAACCATAAGGACGATATATAATAAACCCTTTAACATCACTATAGCTCATGAGTTCTGCTTTCATGCAGACATCTGTGTACCACTTTGCAAAATCTTCGGTTTGTGAGGTAATAGTTGATACAAATTTCTTTGACATAGTCTTAATCCTTTATAAGCTTTGTTTGTCCGTCAACAAACGTAATTTTTCTCATTTTATATAAATAACCTAACGCGCGTTTAAATGCTTTTCGGCTCATTTGAAACATCTCTTCAATTGATTCTGAAGCACTAGATGCATCTAAAGGCATGATACCATGTGTTTCTAAATATTCTAAGATGACATCTGCATCAGTGAGTCTTTTTGTTTCTTTCGCTTGAAGTAATGTTCCAGTATATCCTTTATTTGATTCATGAATAACTTTTAATGACAGTTTCGTTCCGATAGGTAATCGTTTGTCATATTGTGATTCATGAATGAAAACGGGTGTTAACTGTTCTGTAATAAAACGCATGCCTTCTTTATGAAAACCGTTAATCTGACCTTCGTAATGTTTTAAAACTTCTAAAGATTCATAAGGTGGATTAGGAATGGCGAGTTCAACATAAAGTCTTGCTTTTACTTTTAGTTCAACATAAACGCTATCACCTACTTTTGGCCAGTAAGTCTTGTTTAGCGGTAAATCATCTTTTGAAAGTAAGACGTGTTTATTAATACCGTTATTTAAAAAGATACCTAAGTTTTCTTCAATCGACATCACTTCAAGAAATCCTTTTTGACCGACTTTAATGATTGGCTTATCCATGGTTGCAGCGAGTCTTTTGTATGCATCCATGTATAAAAACACATCAATCATTTGACCAATTTCTAGTTCATGTGCCTCTTTCGCATGTAAAAAGACTTCTTCATCTTCGCATATAATTGCAAAGCCAATATCAGTTTTTCTTTCGACCAAACATTTGTAGTTAAATCCTTGTATTAATGCCATAGTTTCACCATTTGTATTGTATCATATAAGATAAAAAAAGTGAGGATTATCCTCACTTTTTATCTTTATTTAGAGATTTCTAATGCACTGATGACAACTTCATAACGTTCAATGAGTAACTTTTCAAAAAAAGTTTTTAAAGGCGCAATGTTTTTTTCACTTTTAAAGATCTCAAGTTTTTCAATATAGGTCTCTTTAAGTCGAATTGGTATTGAGATTGGCAAATAATTTGCTTTCATTAAATAATAATTTAAAACGATTCTAGCAAGTCGTCCGTTACCATCTAAAAAAGGATGAATTTTAGCAAGCGTTGCATGAATATATACGGCTTCTTCTAGTGGGGTTTCAAATGTTGTTGTATCAAGTGATGAAAACAATTTATGCATACGATCATAAACTTTAGCGTGATCGGTTGGTTGATGAGTTGAACCCATCATTTGTATATTGACATTTCTGTAAACACCACCTTGAAAAATACCATCCACTATCATTTCATGTAAGTCTTTTAATTTATCTTCAGTGAGATGTTCTTTATGATCAAGCATGTTAATGACTTTTTCAAACGTTTTTAAATGATTTAGTACTTCTTTTTGTTCCCGTTCTGAATATTCTAATAGTGTTTTTCTTTCGATTAATTTTTTTACATCTTCAAATGGAATACGATTTTGACCTTCTAAACTAATTGCATCATACGTATAGACAATCTTAAATGACTCCATAACTTGATCTAAAGCGTGTGAACCCACTTCTTTTAGAATGTTATGAAGGTGATTTCTCTGTACTTCTAAAATGTCTTTCTCCATATTCAATTTCTCCCGCTGTTTTTTTTTATTATAACAAGAAATGATAGCGATTTCAAGACCGTTTAAAAAAAGAAGGGGGATACCTAAGTATCCCCTTAAAACCTATTGAATATTATTGTTTAGTAACATTCGCAGCTTGTGGACCACGATCGCCATCTTTAACATCAAATTCTACTTGGTCACCTTCTTGAAGTGATTTGTAACCTTCAGACTGAATCGCTGAGAAGTGTACAAAAATGTCTTTGCCGTCTTCTGAAGAGATAAATCCATATCCCTTGTCAGAGTCAAACCATTTGACTGTGCCTTTCATGTAAATCTCCTTAATTTTTTCATGTGATTGTTCACACATAGGTTATTATACATGAAACAACCATATAATACAATGTTTTTAAATTTTTATTCAAATTGACTTTGGAATAAGGACGCATAAAAGCCTTTTTGTTCAAGTAGCGAGCGGTGCGTCCCGAGTTCAATCATTTTACCAAAATGAATGACCATGATTAAATCTGCATCTTGAATCGTGGATAATCTGTGTGCAATGACAAATGTTGTTTTATCTTTCATTAAAGCTTTCATACTTTGATGAATTTTCATTTCAGTTTCGGTATCAACATTTGAGGTTGCTTCATCAAAAATAAGCATCTTTGATTCAGATAACATTGCACGTGCAATCACAATGAGTTGTTTTTGACCTTTAGAAATGCTTGTTCCATCGTTCTTTAGGATGGTATCATAACCATCTTCGAGTGAATCAATATAATCATGAATATGGGCTGCTTTAGCGACCTTGATGACATCTTCTCTAGAAACCTTACCATTGCCATATGCGATATTATCATGAATGGTGCCATAAAAAGTCCACGAATCTTGTAAAATCATTGAAAAAGCTTTTCTTAAACTATCTCTTGTGTAAGATAATACTGGTTTTTGATCGATTGCAATGCCACCTACTTGAGGATCATAAAAACGCATCAATAAATTCACAAGTGTTGTTTTCCCTGATCCTGTCGGACCAACAATCGCAACGACTTTCCCTTGAGGTGCTTCCACATTGATGTTCTCCAAGACGGTCGTTTGACCATCATATGAAAATTGGATGTTTTGAAGTTTAATATCTCCACCTAAATAATCATAATCTTTCGCATCTTCTAAATCTTTCACTTCTTCTTCACTGTCAAGAACTTGAAAGACACGTTCTGATGCTGCAAGTGCACTTTGAATTTCTGCAAATAAGCCTGATAATTGATTGATAGGTCCAGAGAAACGTCTTGAATAAAGTGTAAAACTTGTAAGAATCGCAAGTGTCATCATGTTTCTTACATATAAAATACCACCAAAGACACCGACAAGTGCCATTGATAAGTTTGAAATAAAACCAACACTTGGCATCACCGCTGTCGAGTAATATCCAGCTTGATATGAGGCTTCTGTGGTTTCTTGATTAATCACATCAAAATCATCTTTCACTTCTTTTTCAACAACATATGCTTGAATGGTTTGAATCCCTGTAATCATTTCTTCAGAGAATCCGTTGAGTTCACCAAGTTTTTTATTTCTAATGCGAAACTTTTGTTTGACAACTTTAGAAAGGAATGTTGTTAGTAAAATCGTTAAAGGAATCGTAAAAGCAAAAATTAAAACAAGTAACGGTGCTGTTGCAATCATCACTGAAAGTGAGACAATAATGGTTAAAAAGGATGTTAATAAGACAATAACATCTCCTGCAAGTGATTGATTAATGGTATCAATGTCATAGGTCATTCTAGAAATGATATCCCCAGTTTGATGGGTATCAAAATATTGAATAGGTAACCGGTTGAGTTTGTTAAAAACATCTTGACGCATTTGAAAAACAACTGATTTAGAGATATTAATCATCATGATAGATAACGCATATAGTAAAACCGCACTTAAGACATAAAATACAATCATTAAAGATGCATATAAAAACACATTTGAAAAATCAACACCATCTTCCATCGCACCAATGGTTTGTCCTGTTAAATAAGGTCCAATGAGAGAAAAAGCGTTAGAAAAGAGTGTGAGCACTAGTGCAAATATCAATTTTATTTTATAACGCATTAAATAATCCCATAATCTTTTATATACATAGGATTTATTTTGTACACGATTTTTACTAGTTTCTTTTGGAGGACTAAATTGCATCATCATAATGCAACACCTCCTAATTGATGTTTCACGATTGCTTGATAAGAGGCGTGTTTTTTAAGGAGTTCATCGTGCGTTCCGGCATCTATGATTTTGCCTTGATCAATGTATAAGATGAGATTACAATGTTTAATCGAGGCAATACGCTGAGCGATAATAACCATGGTTGTTTCTTGATAATTGTCATGTAAAGTTTTTCTTAATTTTTGATCCGTTTGATAATCAAGGGCACTTGACGCATCATCTAAGATCAATAAATCTGGGTTTTTATAAAGTGCTCTTGCAATTAATAAGCGTTGTTTTTGACCCCCAGAAATATTTGTACCCGATGTTGTAAGGGTTGTATCTATCCCTTCTTCTTTATCAAAAACGAAGCTTGCCTGTGCGTGGCGAAGTGAGGTTTCAATGTCTTTTTGATCATGATGAAGTGACACATTAAATGCAATATCTTCATTAAATATCATATCTTGTTGTAAGACAGCACCAATTTGATTTCTGAGTGAATGAAGCGTATATGATTTGATATCTTTACCATAGATTTTAATCTCTCCTTCATCTGCATCATAAAAACGAAGTAAGAGTTTAGCAATCGTTGATTTTCCACTACCGGTTGCACCGATAATACCCAGCTTTTGACCTTTAAATAATTTAAAAGACATGTTTTTAATTTGCTTCGTTTTTTTAAGATATGAAAAGGAAACATTATTAAATTCAATATGTGGGTAATTGGTATCAACTTGATAAATATCTTGACCTTCTTGAACTTCGATGACTTGATTTAAAACATCTTCGATCCTTTCACTTGAAGCTGCTGCACGAGAAGATAATACAAAAATTCTTGTGATCCCCATCATTGCATTTAAGATAATCGTAAAATAGGTAACAAATGCCATGATTGCCCCTATTTTTGTAAACCCTAAATTTAACCGGTATGCACCGATCACTAAAACAACAACAAGACCAATATTCATGACAATATTCATCATTGGATTAACTCTAGCCATCACTTTATTTGCATAAAGTTCTGATTCGTTAGATGTCTGATTAATGTGTTGGAATTGTTCCATTTCATGATTATTCATTGAGAGCGCGCGAACCACTCTCGCACCCGTAATAAATTCTCTTAACTTACGAATGAGTTGATCCATTAAAAACTGGTTTTTTTTGTATAAAGGAATTCCTTTTTTTGACGCTTGATAAACAATAATCGAGACAAATGGAAGCATAAAAACCATCACCAATGTTAAGACGGCATCAAAGGTAAAAGATAGTAAAATACCACCAATTAATAACACAGGTGCACGAATGCCTAAACGTTGAATAATTGCTGCTGCTCTATAGATATTGTAGGTATCTGTGGTCATTCTTGAAATTAATGACGGCTTAGAAAATGTATCGACATCATGAGCTGAAAGTTCTTCAATCGATATAAATAAATCACTTCTTAATGTTTCTACTGCTTTTGAAGCAATGTATTCTGAACTTCTGTTTGAAAACACGTTTAAAATCCAACCTAAAAAAGCGATGACTACCATTAATGCACCGTTTAAATAAATAGGCATCAAAGAATCCCCTTCATTTAAAGTTGGTATTTGGGTATCAATCATATACGCAATTAGAAATGGAATCATTAAGTCCGCGAGTGCAGCAATTGATTTTAATAAAAGTGCAAAAAATAGTCTAATTTTGTATGGTTTAAGTAAATTAAAAATAAACGTCATAGTTGTCAACTTTCTTGAATTATGTTATGATATTTTCGCTGCCCCTATAGTTTAATGGCAAAACGCAGCAATGGTAATGCTGAAATACAAGTTCGATTCTCGTTAGGGCACCACTAAAGACTTAACGTCTTTTTTTTATAGTTTGCACACCATCGGTTTGAAGATGCGTTTAGGGTATGACCAAAAAAGCATGGTATCATCGTTTTTTACATAATTAAAGTATAACAAATCCTCTTGATTTTTAAGTCTTAAATGCTTGATTTTTTCATGATTACTTGATAGCCAAGCATGATAACAATTGATTTCTAAATCATGATGATGTTGCATCAATGTTTGCATGCATGTTAGCCATCGTTTTTCATCATTCAAAAGATGTGATACATACAACATCTCTAATATAAGATGAGGTTCTGTTTTTATGAGAGATTTTTTTAATAATATGCGTGTTATCTCTTCTATGATGTCACGATCATGAATATATTCTTGATAGATGCCTTTTAATACAAGCGATATGATAAAGTCACTGCTTTTTTGTTTTCTATCTAAATGTTTCCATTTTTGAGATAATTGGTCAAATAGAAAGGTTAAATCCGAGTCTTTATTTCCGTGAATCATTGCTTGTGAAATCAGTTGCATCTCAAATAAAATATCTCCAGACTTGATTTTATGATACGCTTTCAAGTCTCCATACATCATTTGGTGCTGAATAAAAAAGGTTGGGAAAATCATCCACGTAAAATATGCGGATACAAACGTGACATACATGGTAGCAGATAAGTCAATCCCTAAAAAAAGAGCACCTAAAAAAAAGAGTGCTGGTGATAAAAGTGTTATAAGAGGCGCAATGAGTAATGACGCCTGATATCCTTTTTTAAGATTTAGATAGACGTCTATATGTTTAATAGGGATGGAAGTTGGAATGACGATGCCACCAAAAAGTCTTAATAATTTGATATCATAGATCACTCTTAAACGCGGTTTAAAAATGATCCCAAAGCCTAAAACAAAAATGGCTTTGACCTTGACTTTAAAAGCTAGAAACATTAAAAGATGACTCCATTCATGAATAAAAATCATCAACATTAAGATGATAACAATCAGACTGATATGACTGAATAAATGAGCATCATATGGCTTGATCACATCAAAAAAGATAAGTGTCATATAGGAGACACTTAATAGAATGAATGGTAAAACAAATTGTTTCAATAAAGCAAATATGACTTTTTTATTCATCTATGATTGACTCTCTTGACAAGGTGTTATTTATTTGTTAATATATACAAGCAAAAAGCTAATTTTGTGGGCGTCGTATAATGGTTATTACACGTGCTTGCCAAGCATGAAATGGGGGTTCGATTCTCCTCGCCCGCTCCATCAAATAACTTAAACTTGATATATTATATCAAGTTTTTATTATGAAAAAACTTGAAATCAATACGATTTCAAATTCAAATACATTTGGTAATACGATTTGATCTCGCTATCATTAAATGGAAATTCATTTTTTTGAAGTTTTTCTTTAAGCATTTCCATATAATACATGATGATGTCATCTACTTCTTGAGGATATGACATTTTTTTTTTATGATCTTCATATTCTTGACGATCAAGGACACGTATACGTTTTGATGGATACATTTTAATATCCAAATCATAATCAATGTATTTAATACCTTCTTCATCATAGACATACGGACTCGCTAAATTACAGTAATAATGAATCCCATCGTCTTTAAGCATGGCAATAATATTAAACCAATAGTCATCAAAAAACACACATATTGCTGGTTCTTTAGAGTGCCATGTTCGACCATCAGATTCAATGACTTTTGTATGGTCATTGGCAGTGACGACATAATTGTTGTTGGCTTCTAAAACAACGGATTTTTTCCAAATACGATGGATATGTTTATTATGTTTATAACTTTGGATGACGATATGCATGCCTTTAGATAACTTCATCATTCACCTTTGGTGTCATTATATCAAAATACAAACTTATTTTGACACATGTTGCATGACATGAATGAGAACCCCAGCAGGATCAAGTAAATGAAAAGTCGTTCCGTAATCAACTTCTTGAATCGGTTTAACTTGAATCATGGGATAATCTTTTTTTATATTTTTTATATTGTTAAAAAATTGTTGGATGTCCTCTACAAATAGTTGAATCATTGTATTTTCTGCCCAGTCTTTAACATAAGCGTTTTGAATGAAGAATTCAAGTTCACGGTGTTTCATAATTGTTAAATCATCACTTTTCCAATTGATCTCAAATCCTAGTTGCTGATAAAATTGAATAGATAATTGATAGTCTATCGATGGTAAAAATAGTCTTAGTTTTGTTAATTTCATAAAAGATTACCTCTTTTTATATCAGTATAACATAAAAAAGACATTCAAATGAATGTCTTTAAAACTTTGATTTGGTGCGGAAGATGAGATTTGAACTCACACGGCATTACTGCCACATGCCCCTCAAGCATGCGTGTCTACCATTCCACCACATCCGCATTAAAAAAGGTGCTATTTTTTTAGCACCCTTATTATATCATTCGACGGCAAATATATATGTGTAAATGTCTTGATTTCCTTCTATCGTTTCAACTTCAATATCTGGATGACATTTTTTAGCATATCCTACAATTTGATCTAGTTCATCTTCATCATGATCTTTTCCATAAAAGATGGTGATGATTTCTCTAGATGCATCAATGAGATTTTCTAATAAACGTTGTGCTGCTTCGTATTTAGTTTTTTCTGCGGCAATAATCTGATCTTTTGCGATGGCCATAAAATCACCATTATTAATTTTGACACCTTTAATTTCAGTATCTCTTACAGCAAAAGTAATTTCACCATATGTCATATGATCAGCGACATCGGTCATTGCTTCTAAATTGTCTTCTAAAGATACTGTTGGATCAAAGGCGATCATTGTTGAGTAGCCTTGACCGATATTTTTTGTTTTAATTACTGAAATCGAACGGTCAGGTAATAAATCAATGGTTTGTTCAGCTGATAAAATAATGTTTTTATTATTTGGTAAGATGATGACATGTTCAGCATTTGAAGCTTCAATTGCTTTTACAAAACTTTCTGTTGAAGGATTCATTGTTTGACCACCATCAATGATGATATCAATCCCTAAATCTTTATACGCTTTTTTAATACCTTCTCCGCTTGCAACTGCTAAAATTGAAAATCGTTTCTTTTCATTTGTTTTTTTGGCTGTTGAAGGTGCTTCTTTTCCTAAAATGGTCGCATTTTGAATTCTCATATTGTCTGCTTTTAAGGTTTGTAGGTCTCCGTATTTTTGACCTAAAGTAATTGCGACACCTGGTTCATCTGTATGAATATGAACTTTAAGAATGTCTTCATCCTGTACGAAAACTAATGAATCACCCATTGCATTTAATGGATCTCTTAAATCTGAAGGATTAAAGTTTTTCTCATCATGTAACTTAATGATAAATTCTGTACAATAACCAAATGTGATCTCAACATCGCCTAAATTGTGAGCACCATGATATTCACCGTGATTTTCTTGCTGTGCTTCTTCAGATAACATTTGACCTTCAAGAGCCATGATCATACCTTCAACAATTTTAATGAATCCGGCACCACCACTATCAACCACACCTGCTTCTTTTAAGACAGGAAGTAAATTAGGGGTTTCTTTTAATGTTTGATTGGCTTGTTTTAAATATGCAGCCATTACTTTTTCAACAGAATCATACTTTGTTTTATCTCTTAATACGCGTTCTGCAGATTCACGAACAACTGTTAAAATGGTTCCTTCAACGGGATCCATTACGGCACGGTACGCCATTTGATAGCCACCGACTAAAGCTTGAATAAATTGCTCGACGGTTGCATATGCTTCGTCGATTTTTGCGATTTCACTATAAACACCACGGAAAAATTGGGATAGAATGACCCCTGAATTACCACGAGCACCCATGAGTAGGCCTCTAGATAAAATTTTAGAAACATCGACAATCGATGCGGATTCTGAGTTGATGATTTCTTTAATACCAGCCATCATGGTCATTTGCATGTTGGTGCCTGTGTCACCATCTGGAACTGGAAATACGTTTAAATGATCAATTTCTTTGTGGTTGTTTTTAAGATGAACCGCGCCATTTGTTACCATTTGCTTAAATAGCTTACCGCTAATTTTTTGGTTAGGCATAGTAATCTCCTTATGTACTTGTGTTTATTTTATAGTTTAGATTTTTAGTAAATGGGTAAGTTAATAAATCTTTCATATTATATCATGCACGATATCAAAAAGCAATGAGACAAAATAAGCATAAATCATTGCTTTTTTAGTTGGTTCATGATAAAGTATTCAAGGAAAAGGAGTGATTGAAATGGCTGAATGTTATGTAACAGGTAAAAAGACCTTAACAGGTAACCGTCGTTCTCATGCTCTAAATGCAACACGCCACACATGGAAATCAAACTTACAGAATGTACGTATTCGCTTAGAAGATGGAACAGTAAAAAGAGTAAAGATCTCCGCAAGAGCACTTAAAAAATTGCAATTAGAACGTGTATAAACAAAAAAGCGCACTAAGCGCTTTTTTTGTTAGTTAAAATCACGAGTACAGTTCCTGATTCAACATGTATATCACCATGTTCATCTTCAAGTTCATTAGAAATACCTAAATTATCAAAAGGTTTCAAATGATGTGATTTTAGCGGATATTTAAATCCCTTCAAACTGACAACTGCCTCTTGATAAGGAAAAATATTAACATACCCTTTGTGTGAAATTTGAATATGTTTATCAACAATAAATATTTCTGAATCTTCAGTAATCATTTTTAACTTGGGGTAATGATGAAATAAATTGAAGTGCGCAGCCACGTGTTCGATGCGATCGCCACCAGCGCCACCTACTAAAACAATCTTGTCATGTTTCATCTCATGCGCACGTTTAAGTGCATAAAAAGAATCAGTCATATCTTTTTCTACTGGTAAGATTTCAACATTTAAACCGTGCAACAAACCTGTATTTTTTAATGAATCAAAGTCACCAACCGCAAGATTCACAGGAATTCGTTGTTTATACATAGCAGCAATGGCTTGATCAACACCAATGACAAAATCATCATCTCTTAATTGTATTCTTGATTTGATATCATTAGGGAGTGGATAGGTCATGACATAAATGGTCATTGAAATTTTTTCAACCATGCTTTGATGTCTTGTTGTTTAAATAAATAACTTCCAACAACTGCTACATCCACACCAGCTTTCTTGCAAGCATCGATATGATCATCTGTAACACCACCATCAACTTGAATAACAAAAGGATGGTTTTTTTTATAGGCTTGAAGTGCTTCAACTTTTTTTAACATGTCATGCATGAATGACTGACCACCAAATCCTGGTTCAACCGTCATAATAAGGATTAAATCTACATCTTGAATATATGGTATCATGACTTCTATTGGTGTATTCGGTTTTAAAGCAAGTCCTACACCAATCCCGTGCGATTGTATCATTTGAATCGATTTTTCAACATCTTTTGATTCGACATGAATGGTGATGAATTGCGGTTTTAATGTTTTAAACTGTTCAATCCACAAAAGTGGATGCGTTGTCATCAAATGGACATCTAAAGGCAGCTCTGTCATACGTTGATATGCTTTTGATACTTCAATTCCAAAAGATAAATTTGGAACAAAGTGTCCATCCATAATATCAAGATGTAACATGTAACTGGATGCTATTTGTGGCATCCAATCATTCATATGTTCAATAGGTGCATTCAACACAGAAGGTGCAATTTTCATAAATCACCTCTAATATTTCTTTTTTGTTGTTTTGATTTCTTCATAAAAAGATACATAATTTTCATAACGGGTTGTAAGTATTTGACCATTTTCTACTGCTTTTTTAACAGCACATTGTGGTTCATGTATATGTGAACATGACTGAAACTTACAATTATCTGAATAAAAGCTAAATTCCTTAAAACAAAAGGGTAATGTTTCTAATGGTAATTGATCAAAGGATAATTTAGAAAATCCAGGAGTATCAGCAATTAATCCACCATTAAGTGGATATAATTCAGTATGTCTTGTGGTGTGTTTTCCGCGTCCAAGAGCTTTAGAAATTTCTTGAGTTGCTAAATTTAAATCCGGAATTAACCCATTGAGTAATGTTGATTTACCAACACCTGTTTGACCAGAGATGACTGAAACGTGATCTTTTAATAACGTGAGTAATTTGTCTTTATCTTCTAATGTTTTTGCGTTAAGTGTTAAATATGGGTAACCGATTTTTTGATAATAATCCAGTTGTTTTTTAAAGACATCTTTCATCTTTTGATCAATAAGATCAGTTTTTGTTAAAACGATTTGAATCTCTAAATCATACGTATGTAGGACAGTCAAAAACTTATCTAATAACACATAACTGAATTCAGGTTCTATGGCTGAAAAAACAAGAAATAACTGGTCGACATTTGCGATATCTGGTCGGTATAAATCGGTTTTTCGTGGATGAATGTCTTCTATAAGATAATGATCTGAAACAAAAGAGTACGTTACAATATCACCGACTTTAGGTGATAATTGCTGATGTTGTGTTTCTTTTTTTGTTTTTGATGAGATACTTTGATAAAAACTTGACTTGCCATCTACTTCCATATGTCTTAACTTTCCTCTTGCAATGGCATCAATTCGTTTTTGATCTTCAGTTAAAATGGTGTACTGGTTTGAAATTTGTTTGATGATTTGGCCTGTCATAGCATCTCTTTTTGCGCATGTTGAGAGCGTAATTGTCCGCATGCAGCATTAATATCATGTCCTTGTTCTTTTCTAAGTGTGACTTGTATTTTATGTTTTTTCAAGACATCATAAAATGCTTCCATACGCGCTCTTTCAGAACGTTTATAAGGTGCTTCAATGACCTCGTTATAAGGAATTAAGTTAACATAAGCATTCATGCCTTTAATTTTTTCAGCGAGTTCTTTTGCAACTTCAACTGAATCATTAAGTTCTTGAATCATAATATATTCAAAGGTTACACGACGTTTGGTGATCTTTAAATATTCTCTTACTGCCTCTAATACGCGATCAACGTTGTATGTTTTATTAATTTTCATGAGGGAAGTACGAATTTCATCATTAGGTGCATGCAAACTCACCGCTAAATTGACTTGAATACCGAGTTCAGCAAATGCTTTAATTTTAGGTACAATCCCTGATGTTGAAACGGTAATATGGCGCGCTCCAA
>JAURNN010000061.1 GCA_030830185.1 Bacillota bacterium
TCAAACATGGGGATACCCATATGTTCCAACACTTGCCATCTTTGGCATGGTGATGTTGCTCATTTCAACATTGATAGAGTCACTGGTCCCATCACTTATTGGATTTGGTGTTCTACTTGCTGCATACTTACTTATTACTTACGTCATCAAAATAGAAGAATAAAATTAAAAGTAAAATAAAAGAGCCTAACGGCTCTTTTTTTATGTTTCAACTAAAGATACAACGGGTTGATCATTATCAATATTCATGATAAATGGCGTATGCGGGATAATCACATTTGATATGATATGATTTGCAATGAGCGTTTCAATATGTCTTTGAATGAAGCGTTTAAGCGGTCTTGCACCGTATTCTTCTTGATAACCATGTTTAATCACGTATTTAACAACTTGATCATCAAAGGTGACGAATAAATGTTGAACTTCTAATCTTTTTGATAGTTCATTGAGTAATTTTTTAGCAATATCCATTTGAATCTTTAGATTTAATGGATTAAAGATCATGAGTTCATCTAAACGGTTAATAAACTCAGGTTTAAATGACTGTTTGACGAGTTTCATGACTTTATCAACTGCGTCTTCTTCATGTGATAATAAAAACTCACTTCCTATATTTGAAGTTAAGATGATGATGGTATTTTTAAAATCAACGGTACGACCTTGATTATCAGTGAGTCTTCCATCATCAAGTATTTGAAGAAGCATGTTAAATACATCATGATGCGCTTTTTCAATTTCATCAAATAACAATAAGGAATAAGGACGACGTCTTACAGCTTCAGTGAGTTGACCCCCTTCATCATAGCCAACATATCCTGGAGGGGAACCAATCAGTTTAGAAACACTGTGAGCTTCCATATATTCACTCATATCAAAACGAATCATATGCGTCTCACTATCAAATAATGCTTCTGATAATGCACGCGCAACTTCGGTTTTACCAACACCAGTTGGTCCTAAAAACAAGAAGGAACCAATGGGACGGTTGGCATCTTTAATACCCGCACGTTGTCTAATAATCGCATCGCTCACGAGTTTTAACACATGGTCTTGACCGATGATACGTTTTTTTAACGTGGTTTCAAGATGTAATAATTTTTCTTTATCTCCACTCATGAGTTTTTTAATTGGAATATGTGTCCATTTAGAAACGATATCAGCAATCGATTCTTCTGTCACAACTTCAGAAAGTAACTCATGTTTAGAAGCAGAAGTGGTAAGATGCTCAATTTCTTTTTCTAAGGTTGGGATTTTTTGATACTGAAGTTCTGCAGCACGTTGATAGTCAGAATCATTAAACGCTTGTTGAAGGTCATTTCTTAACACTTCTAACTGTTTCTTTTGATCTTTAATATGTTGAAGTGCTTGTTTCTCTTCTTGCCAAGTGTCTCTTAATATTTTTTCTTGTGTTTTTAAAGATTCAATGTCATGTTCTAATTCTTGATAGCGCGTTTTAGAGACACTATCTGTTTCTTTTTTAAGTGCTTGACGTTCAATTTCTAGTTGCATGAGTTTTCTTGTGACAGCATCAAGTTCAACAGGCATCGAATCAATTTCCATGCGAATCGACGCACACGCTTCGTCGATTAAATCGATGGCTTTATCTGGTAAAAAGCGGTCAGTAATATAACGTGTGGATAATGACGCAGCAGCAATAATTGCAGGATCACTAATAGAGACCCCGTGATGAGCTTCAAATCTTGATTTTAAGCCTCTTAACATACTAATTGTATCTGCTTCAGTCGGTTCAGAAACTAAGACTTTTTGAAATCGACGCTCAAGTGCCGTATCTTTTTCAATATAAAGACGGTATTCTTTTAACGTGGTTGCACCAACACAATGGAGTTCGCCTCTTGCAAGCATTGGTTTTAACATGTTAGACGCGTCCATGGCACCATCTGCTCGACCAGCACCTACGATTGCGTGTATTTCATCAATAAATAAGATGATGTCCCCATTGGAATCTTTAACGCGTTTTAAAATTGCTTTTAAACGTTCTTCAAATTCCCCTCTAAATTTCGCACCTGCGATAAGTGCTGCTAAATCGAGTTCATAGACGATTTTATTTTGAAGCGCTAAAGGAACGTCTTTATCAACAATACGTTTCGCTAATCCTTCAACAATCGCTGTTTTACCAACACCAGGTTCACCAATTAATACAGGGTTGTTTTTTGTTTTTCTAGATAATATTTTAATGACACGTCTAATCTCATCATCTCTACCAATGACAGGATCGATACGTCCTTTTTTAACTTCTTCAATGAGATTTCGACCAAATTTTTCTAATAACTTAGGATCTTGATCATAATTTTCCATCATATTCATTTGCATGAGGATACCCCCTTGGCAGTCGTAGTAGTTGTTTGCCAATCATAATATATCATAAACAATTTAGCACTGTCAATAGTTAAGTGCTAAATTTGTAGAATATGGGATTATCGTTGACTAATGAACACGTTTACGTTATAATCAATAATGCTGTTAAGGCCCTGTAGCCAAGTGGTAAGGCATGGCACTGCAACTGCCTGATCGTCGGTTCAAATCCGGTCGGGGCCTCCAAATGTTTTTAACACCTGTTTAGCAGGTGTTTTCTTTTTTTAATAAATTGAAAAGAGTAAAAAAGGTCAGTCATGTGATAAAAAAAGAAAGTCATATTGAGGTAAAATGGTGATATAAATATTTACAATTTAAATAGCTTTAAAAAATAAATCATTATTTTTGAAATTTTTATGTCATAATAATTGATAAAGAGGTTTTTATGAAAATGAAACAAAAAGCAAATATTTATGAACTTGCGACTAAATCAGGTTTTTCAGTCTCTACTGTTTCAAAAGCATTAAATCATACTGGAAGAATCAGTGAAGCGACACGCCAGAAAATCTTAAAAATCGCATCTGAACTTAACTATATCCCTAGCTATCATGCAAAAGCACTTTCATTAAATAAGTCTTGGATTATCGGTATCATCTATTCAGATAATTTAGGGATTGGCTTTTCACATCCCCACTTTTCAGTGATTTTAGAAGGATTCAAACAAGAAGTAGAAAAAGAAGGTTATGAAATCACGTTTATTAACAGAAACATGGGGAAACGCTCGATGTCATACCTGGAATTTTGTCAATATCGACAAGTTGAAGGTGTTTTCATCGTGAATTATTATAGTCTTTCTAAACAAGTCCCTCAACTAATTGAAAGTGGACTTCCACTCGTTTCAGCAGATGCAGGATTTGATCATATACCAACTGTTACTTCTAATGATCTATTAGGAGGCGTTTTAGCAACACAATATTTGTATAAGCTTAGTCATAGAAAGATTGATCATATCGCAGGACCATCCTATACGATTTCAGCGCAACAACGAAAAAAAGGATTCATGCAAGTCGTAAGTGAACATCAAGATATTATTTCTCATATTTATGAAGCCAATAACTACAGTATTGAAGATGGATATCAACAAGCACTAAAAATCATAGAAAAAAATGATCTACCAACAGCCATCTTTGTTGCTGGAGATTTTATGGCACTCGGTGTCATCCAAGCACTTAAAGAGCATCATGTAAGAGTGCCTGAAGATATTTCTATTATCGGGTATGATGATTTAGAATTTTTAAAATACAGTCAACCAGCACTTACCACCGTTTCTCAAAATAAACTAGAAATTGGAAAAAGAGCCGCGCAATATTTAATTCAACAAATCAATGGTGAAACCGTTTCATCACTCAATGTTGATGTAGAAATTATAGAAAGAGAAACATGTCAAAAATGCCTTTAAATATGAATTTGATAGGCATTTTTTATTTTATTCTCATCTAACATTGACTTTCAATAGAAGATATTATAGAATATTGGTAAAGCGCTTTCGCAAATTTAAAAAAAGGAAGTTTTATGAAAAAAAATTTATATCTGTTACTCATGTCAACAATTGTTTTAGCATTAGTTTCATGTGACGAACAATTAACATGTGGAGAAGGAACATATTTAAATAATGGTTCATGTATTGCTGGAACTGATCCAAATACTAACAACAATCAAAATAATACAGGCGTTTGTACAGATTCAAAAGCAGCTTATGAAGTGGTCAATGGCGAATTCATAAAAGCACCTGCAGAACCATGGTTTTTCATTGGTGGTTGGATGGTCAATGATCCAGATAGTATTTGGATGGAAGAATACAACGCGATTATCTTTGATGTCACGGATGCAGGACTGTCTACTAGAGCAGTATGGGATGGTGCATTTTGGCAACCTAAAATCTATACTGAAGCTGGGTATACCTATACGGTCACCTTTAAATTGAGAACCGATGAAGTTAATGGTAGAGAAGTGATCCTTTTTTTAGAAGACACGGATAATAATTATAATAAGTTTTTTGAAGAAACAGTCACGTTAACTCAAGACTACCAACTCTATACATATGATTATGTGGCACTTACAGATAACAACGATACAAAAGTAGGATTATTTTTTGCAAATGATGTTGGAACCGTGATTATTGATTCAATCATCATCACACGAGTAGAAACAAAATAAGGAGATTATATGAAAAAAATAATAGTATTAGGACTTCTTGCAATGGTATTTGTTTTACAAGCATGTTCAAGTACACCGGTTGCATGTGGTGAAGGAACGGTTGCAGTTGGATCTGTTTGTGAAGTCGTTCCAAACTGTACCTCAAATGAGCTTTATGATGAAACAACAAATACATGTGAAGCCATTGAAATAGAAGAAGAAATTAATGAAAACGGAATTAAACTAGTTACTGGTTCAAAAACTAATTTTGAAGTTGGAGATTCATTACCAGATTTTTCTAGTTATTTCACTGCAAATGGGTCATCAGTAAGTAATTCCATGATAGAGCATACGCTACTACTTGATGCAAGCAATATGATGACAACACCTGGTGTGTATTCAGTCACCGTACGTGTTGGCAGTGATGTCTTAACCATTAATATAACAGTATCAGATCCAAGCATTGATTACAGTGATATCGTGACTGAAGGTCAAGCTGGTATTTACATCAACACGCAAAAACAAACGGAATTTGATGTTGGTGATTATATGCCAAACTTCATGCTTTACTTTGTTGCATATGATGGTAGTAACTATTTAACAATCACTCCAGATCTGATTTTGCATAACTTATTATTAAATGCTGAAAACCGGATGACTCAGGCTGGTAATTATATGGTTTGGATGGAGTTACGTATCAATGGTCAATTATACCGTAAAGAAATCACCATTACGGTATTACCGATTGGTGGATCTACTGTTGAATCTATTGGACAAACAGGGTGGGAAATCATCAATCCAGACTTTACTGCTGAGAATGTATTTGATGCATGGATGATTCCAAATGGTGATGTGACAGTGACCAATGAAAACGGCGAAGTTGATATTTATGTCAATATGATTGGAATGAATTTCTGGGATATTTTATTTGCTCAACCAGGAAAAACTTTTGAAAAAGGATACACCTATCAAGTCACATTCAGAATGAAAACAGCAATTCAAGGTGGGCGTGATGTTGTTGTGTTTGCAGAACCCTCACAAGGTGCAGCGAAATTACTTGAACAACAAATTTCTTTAACAACTACGTATCAAGATTTTACATTCACTTTTCAAACAACATCTAATACAACAACAGGAATGATCGGTGTCTTTTTAGGAGCAAATCTACCTGGCGCAAATCCAGGGTCAGTCATCATTGATTCTATTGTATTAACAAGAACTGGTGAAAAAACAGAAAATGTGATGTTGACAGATTTTCCAAATCAAACCTTTACTTCAAGTGATATATCAAGTTGGAACACAGAAGGTAATGTTGTATTAACACATAACGCTAGTGGGTATCTAGAAGCAAACGTCAGTGCATATACAGGCGCATTTTATCAAGAGAACATTCAACTAGGTGGATTTTATATCACTGCTGGCGTCACCTATCAAGTGTCATTTACAGTAAAAACATCCATTGTTGGTGGCCGTGATGTTACATTCTTTGTTGAAAATACCGATGCTGGATATACAAAATATTTTGAAATCACTGAAAGTATCACAGGTGCATTTCAAACATTCACTTATACATTTACACCGACTCAAGATAATGATGATACGAAAGTTGGAATTTTCCTTGGAGATATGGAAAATGCAGGACTTGGAATCATCACCATCGATTCAATTATCATTACAGTTGTTAATGATTAAATAAGTAGAAATAAAAAAATGGATTTCATTTTGAAATCCATTTTTTTTATGATGATTGAGAAATAAATTTGATAAATTCAGGAAATAAATTCATCCACTGTCTTTCGTTGTGTTTTCCATTGACAATTTGAAACGACACATGTCTAATACCTTTGTTTTCTAGTACTTCATAAACATGCTTTGAATTATTGATATAAATGTCAGGAAAATCTTTAAGATCATCTGAGGAGGTTTCTTGATCACCAACAGAAATAAAAAATGACGTATCAATAGAAATGGAAGATGCTTTTAAAGAGTTAAGAAATTTGTCTTCATTAAACCATGATGCAATAGAAAAACATCCGATCCCTTTAAATAATGAAGGATATCTCATCGCTGCAAACATCGAGATATAAGCTCCCATAGAACTACCTGCCATATAATAATTATTTGAAGTATGATAGAGGTTTTTAATTGCAGGCAATACGTCTTCAACAATAAAATCAATATAGATAAACCCTTTTCCACCCGTCCCTTTTATAAAACGATTTTTTAATTCAATATTTGTTTCATAAGGGCTATACTCATTCATTCTTTCAGTCGGTGAATTATCAATGCCCACGATAATCATATTGGTCACATGAGCTTTTTCTAATCCTTCAATCACGCGCCATGAAACCTCATGATAACTCATCTCATCATCAAATAAATTTTGAGCATCATGCATGAATAAGACATCACATGGTCGCTCTTCATTACATGTTTCTGGGTCATAAACTCTGATTGTTCTTGATGAATGTGTGGTTGGGATTATTAACTCAAACGGTTTTAGCATCGGACACCTCACACTTATTTTATCATAGATAAAAGGTTAAAAAAAAGGTATAATATCATTGGTGAAATATGGGAACTTTAATCAATGCGATTGCAATCGTTATTGCATCTATCATCGGTTTAATGTTTAAATCTAAATTAAATATTCACATTACCAATCAATTAAAGCTTGTGATGGGGCTTGTTTTAATGTTAATGGGTATTGGTTGGTTTGTGAGAGACTTTATTACCTATGATGGTGTGCGTTTTCAAACGCAATACGAACTCCTTATTTTATTATCGATTATCATTGGTACGTTGATAGGATCACTATTAAAGTTAGATGAAAGATTTAGAGGATTCATTAAAAATATCGAAACGAAACATAAACTCCCTCCGATTGCTGAAGGATTTATTACAGCGAGTCTTATTTTTTGTATTGGTGCCATCGCGATATTAGGTGTCTTTCAAGATGTTATTGAAGGCAATTTAACATTACTTTATATTAAATCCATCTTAGATTTTATTACGGCAATGATCCTTGCATCCACATTAGGATTTGGTGTCTTGTTATCATTTATTTCCGTTTTAATCTATCAAGGTCTTGTGATGCTCATTGCATTATTTTTTGCGCCATTTTTACCACCAGATTTAATGGTGATGATAGGTCTAGTTGGAAATATTTTAATTGTTGCTTTATCTTTAGATTTTTTAGAAATCAAATCAATTAAAGTCTTAAATATGTTACCAGCTTTAATCATTCCAATCCTTTATGTGGTGATTTTATGAAAAAGTTAACCATAGGTATTTTTATTGACGTCTTTTATCCAATGGTAGATGGTGTTGTAAAAGTCACAGATTATCAAGCAAGACTATTATCAAAACATCACCAAGTATATGTCTTTGCGCCTAAAGCAAAAGAAAAAAACTATCAAGATGATTTCCCTTATGAAGTGATGCGTGTTTTGAATATTCATATTCCAACAACCGATTATCAGCTCGCGTTACCTCAACTTGATACAACATTGAATAAAAAGTTAAAAACAATCAAATTTGATATCATTCACATTCAATCCCCATTTTCAATGGGAGAACTAGGGATTAAAGTTGCTAAAAAACAAAATATTCCTGTTGTTGCAACCCTTCATTCCCAATATGAAAAAGATTTTTATGAACGTACAAAATCAAAAACGATCACCAAAGTCATGTTATCAGATATTATGATACGTCTTAATAAATGTGATGTTACCATGACAATGAATGAGGGATCTAAGGCATTATTCATGAGATATGGTTTAAAAAAAGAACCACGCATTGTTCCTAATGCGACTGACATGATATTCGCATCAAAAGAAGTTGTCTTAAAAGTGAAACAAGATTACGAGATTCAACATGTATTTAACATGATGTTTGTTGGCCGTATAGATAAAATCAAAAATATTGATTTTATGATTGATGTTATCTTTCAACTAAAGAAAAGAACAAAAGAATTCCATATGTATTTTATTGGAAAAGGTTCGCACGAAGAGTCCTTTAAATCGCGAGTGGATGAACTTCAATTAAATGATGTGATCACATTTATCGGTCCTATTTATGACAGAAACATACTTGCAGCTTTTTATCAAGTCAGTGATTTACTGATGTTTCCTTCAACATACGATACGAATGGGCTTGTACAAATTGAAGCAGCAAGCCAGTATACACCTGGTATTTTCTTAAAAGATACTCTTGCTGCATCAAGCATTGTTGATCAGCACAACGGCTATTTAAGTGAAGAAAATCCAGTCTTATTTTCAAGGAAAATCCATGATGTGATAAATCATCAAGAACATCATCAAGAGGTTTCTAAGAAAGCCCATGAAACTCTTTATATTACTTGGGAAGAAGTGGTCTTAAATATTGAAAAGATTTATCAAACACTTATTAAGGAGTCTTAAGATGGATAAAAAAGAATTAAAAGGAAAGTTAACACAAATACAATTTCATGTCACACAAGAAAACGGAACAGAACCTCCTTTTAGAAATGAATTTCATGATTTTAAAGAAAAAGGTATTTATGTTGATGTCGTCTCTGGAGAACCACTTTTTTCATCACTAGATAAATATGATAGTGGTTGTGGTTGGCCAAGTTTTACGAAACCTATTACTGAGATCATCGAAAAAAGAGATCTTTCTCACGGTATGATGAGAATAGAGGTTAGAAGTAAAGAAGCTGATAGTCATTTAGGTCATGTTTTTACCGATGGACCAAAAGATAAGGGTGGATTACGTTATTGTATCAACTCTGCAAGCCTCCGCTTTATTCCATTAGAAAAGCTAAAAGAAGAAGGATATGAGTCATACTTGGCTTTATTTGAATCTCAGTGAAATACCGTATCGATCCAGATTTAAAACCGCTATTACCTTTTCAATTTAAACGACATTCTACTTTAACAAGACACTTAATGAATGCTTTCTTTAAAGCGTCTTTTCAATTTACAAAGCCTAAACTCCCTTGTGTAAGAAAATCTATAAAAATCAATTCTCATGATGGTGAAGCGTTTACATGTTATCATTACTACAAAGAAGATTATCAAAATCAACCTTTATTGATTTATGTTCATGGGGGTGGTTTTCAAAATGAAGGGACATCGATTCACCAACAAATGATCATAAGATTTGTTGAGGAATCTAACCTTCAAGTGATGTATGTGAAGTACCGTTTACTTCCTGATTATCCTTACCCAAAAGCATTTGAAGATGTTGTCTCCACCTATCATTACGTCGTATCTAAAAAGCAAGCATTCGCTTTTACCAATCTTTATGTAGGTGGGGATTCTGCAGGTGGAAATTTAGCTTTTGCATTATCACTATATGACCGTGATCAAAACCTTCATCACATTAAAAAAACAATGCTGATTTATCCTGTGTTAACAAAGAATCATCAACTATCATCTCATTTGACACACCTTATGACACCAATGTGGAATCAACATTTAAATCAAACTATGTGGGAATCGTATTTAAAAGATGTTACCAATGATCAATATGCATCGTTATTAGAGCATGAGATGCATGCACTTAACGCGGTATATATAGAAACAGCAGAATTTGATCCACTTCGAGATGAAGGGATTTTATTAGAAAAGAAGTTAAAAAAACAAGGTATTGATGTTGTTGCTTATCATACATTAAAAACAGTGCACGGCTATGACGCTTTACCACATGCTAAGATTACGCAAAAAATGATGCTTCACCGTATTGCATTTCTTAAAGGAGACTCATGAAATTTTTAAAATTATTGTTAATGATTCCTATACTTATACTACTCATATCTTGTGAAGAAGAAATCAATGAAGGACGCTTAGTCGTTCCTGCAACGATTTCTTTTGAAAGTGATGTCATTCATTATACCAATGAGGATATTCCTTCGTTAATAGAGGGTGTGACCGTATCACACAATTTTTATGACAATCTCATCGATAGCTTAATTATTGATGATGCGAGAGTGGATTGGGATAAACAAGGACTTTATCAAATCAATTATTATGTCACAACCCCTTATCAAGTCACAACAAAAGCAGTAAGAGATGTGACCGTATTAGAGGGTCGAGAAGAATCACTTAAAATTTATCCAGCCATCATAGGAACTAAAGATGTGACGTATTATATTGGTGATGAACTCCCTAACTATTTAGATGGTGTTGCTGCGTTTGATTTAAATGATGGATATATCACAGAAAATTTGATTATTGATGATACCTCTGTCGATTATGATACGGTCGGTACATATCAAGTAAGATATTCTGTGATGAACTCTCAAACACTCATTACAACAGAAACGATAACATTAACTGTTCTACAACCAGTAGTTTCAAATGCAACAGAACTTCAAGTGCTCTATATCAATGATACACACGGCGCGATACTTGAAGACGGCAATCAAATGGGCCTTGTTAATATTGCAAGTTACATTGATTACATTGAAAATACAGAAGATAATGTGCTTTTTATCAGTGGTGGGGATTTACTTCAAGGAAGTTTGCTTTCTAATTACTTTTATGGTGCACCAATTATAGAAGCACTTAACATGATGGGACATGAAGCATTTACTTTAGGAAATCATGAATTTGATTGGGGATTAGATGTTGTTTTAGACTATTTTAACGGGAATCATGAAATTCAAGCAAATTATCCATTACTTGCAGCCAATTTATTTTATACAGGCACTGAAACACGTCCTGTAGGAGTTGAACCATATACAATTGTCACAAGAGGAGACTTAAAAATTGGGATTATTGGTACCATTGGATTTGGTCTAGAATCCAGTATTGCAACGTCTCGTGTGACAGGCTATGAATTTAGAGACCCAGTGACGTACGTTTCTTATTATGCCAATTACTTAAGAACCAATGAAGATGTTGATCTTGTGATCGCCATTGATCATGGTGCAAGATCGGATACCAATCAAGGGATAGGACAACTCGTTGGATCGTCTCGTGTTGATGCAATGTTTAATGGTCATACCCATCAAAACAGTTTAACGTTTATTTCTCGAGAAGGTATGGATATGCCAGTGATGCAATCTTCGGCATATGGGCAACTTATTGGTCATCTCACACTTGATATTTCAAGAAACGGACTAGAAGATTATGAAGCAAGAAACATAAGCCCACTTCAAATGCCTAGTAATTTAAGTCAAGATGAAAGATTAAAAGCAATGATTGATTCTTATTATGAGCAAGTAGAACCACTCATTACAACTGTTATCTTACCAAGTTCAAGTTATTATTCTAGAAATGATTTAACGCAATATATCGCTAAACTGATGGCGCTAAAAACTGGTGCAGTCGTTGGGATTCATAACGGTGGTGGCACACGTACCGATTTAGATTTTAATGAAGGAATTACGGTTGCTAAGTTATATGAGATATTTCCATTTGATAATCGAATCAAAACGGTTTATTTAAAAGGATCTGTCATTAATAGTTTAATCAATAATTTTAATGCAACCGATATCTTTGTTTTAAATAATATGACATTTAATAGTAACGATGATTATTTAGTCGCAACTAATGATTATTTATTTGATAAAGTTGACCTTCCATTTTTAAGTGGAACCGGTATGATAGACACAGGACTCTATATTCGTGATATCTTTTTAAGTGTGGTAGAAGAACAAGCAAAGATATACACTAGTTTTTCAACCTCACATGAAGTTGTGTTTCCTTTAGGTGCATGGCTTACGATTTTAGATGTAAGGAGACAGTATGGTACCTTCCTTTGAAAAACGTGTCCGCGCGTTTGCAATTGACACCTCAGGAGTTGCATTGGTAGGGATACTTGCAATTGGGGTATCACCTCAATCAGAGACGTTATCGTATGTGATTTTTTTAAGTGCAGCTTTTTTCTTTTATTTATTTCCTTATTTTAGAAATACAGGTCAAACACTTGGAAAACGTGTTCAAAAAATACAAGTGGTATTAAAAGATGGAAGTAAGGCACCCATTTGGTTATTACTTTTAAGAGACACAACAAAAGTACTTGCGAGTGTGTTTACCGCAGGTGTGTATTTAATGGTGTGCATGTTTTTTATGAATGGTCATACCTCAAGAACCATTCATGACTATATTTTTCAAACAAAAATGATTGATTTAGAAAAAAGACAAGGTAAAGATGATATTTTAGGACGTTCTTCTTTACTCAAAGAACGAGGACTATAAAATGAAAAAAACCCTACTATTTATCCTACTTTTAACAATGACATTGGGTATCTCTGCATGTCAAGATGATCTTTTTCCAACATCGTTATCTCTGCTTGAAGAGCACCCCAATATTGATAATTATTATCAAATATTTATACGGTCTTTTGCAGATAGTAATAATGATGGCATCGGTGATTTGAAAGGAATAGAAAATAATTTAGATTATTTAGAAACCTTAGGTGTCACGGCACTTTGGTTAACGCCATTTCATCCTTCAAATACCTATCACGGCTATGCTGTTACAGATTATTATGATGTTCATGATGATTTTGGAACGATAGAAGATCTACAAAGTCTAATAGATAAAGCGCAAGCTAAAAATATTGAGATCATGATGGATCTTGTGATTAATCACTCGAGTGATCAACATCCGTGGTATGTTGAAGCAAGAAGTAATATAGATAGTCCTTATAGAGAATACTATTACTGGGACGCACCTAATATTGCGTATCAGTCCTTTGTAGGTGGACTTGTTGATTTTGATCCAACCTCACAAGCATTGAAAGATGAATTCAAAAACATCCTTAAGTTTTATGGTGACATGGGTATAGTAAAATTTAGAATTGATGCTGCAAAACACATCTTTGATAAACCAGGACTTACTGCAATTGATACAAATGCAGGCCTTTATTTATTAGAATTTAAAGCCTATCTTCAAACTGAGTTCGGTGATGCTGCACATATTGTTTCAGAAGTATTTGATTATAACTATGTCAGATATCCTAGCTATGTTCTTGGAACAGGATCTGTCTTTAACTTTTTTGGTGCGATGCAACTTGAACAAAAAGTAGGATTCCAATCATCGCGGTTTAATTTTGTTTCTAGTTTAAATCAATTTTATAAAGCCATGGAAGATGCTCAACCTAACTATATTGATCATCTATTTATTGGAAATCATGATATTGACCGTCCAGCGACGCGCATCCCTAATATTGATGCAAGAAAACAAACCGTAAAAGCGATGTATACATTACCTGGTAATATTTATGTATACTATGGTGATGAGCTTGATTTACAAGGAAGACGTCAAGAAGGTGTGAATGTTCCTGGTTATGGCACGGCGTATGATGAATATAGACGAACAGCGTTTTTATGGGATGATGAAAGAGAAACGTCATGGTTTCCAGATACTCAAAATTTCTCAACGCCAAACGTCAATGAAGCAATTGAAAATGTAGATAGCATGTATTATGTGTATCATACATTTATGAATTTAAGACTTCAATATCCAGCACTGATGTTTGGTGATTTTACACCTTATGAAAATAATGATTATAACATTCAAGGGTTTTATCGCAGTTTTACAAATGGAGAACACACCCAAAAAGTCCTTGTGATTATTAATATTTCTCAACAAGGTGCAACTTTCACACTACCATCATTTATAGAAACCATTTATGAAGACAGTGAGTCAGAATTCACATTAGATGCTTATGGTGTTGGAATTTATCTCATTGAAGAAGGTATGTAATGTTTATTATCCAGTATTTTAAAAATGGATTTTCTTATGAATATGTCTTTAAAAGACTCATTCCAATCAACTTTAAAGTCATTTTATACTTTATTATTTTGACGTTTTTAAGTGCTTTTCCTCTGAACTATCAAATCATTCAAGAAGAAGGATTTCGATTAGATTTTATTGCTGAAAGTTTTAATACTTCTATCCCTGATGTTGCAATCGATTGTGAAGTGTCATTTGCAGGGATAAATTGTCAGGAAAATGTGTCATTCACTCATCAAAATGTCACGTATTATATTGAAACCTATGATGAAAGTAAAGCTTATGAAGAACGTTCTATCATCTTATCTAATAACCGTATTTATTATCTACAAGGTGAAAGTATCCTAGAGTCAAGAGGTTATCAAGGATTTTCTGATACGTTAGATATGGGTCTCCTTATCTTTAGTGATCAAGTAGAAAAAGAAGCTTTATGGCAGGCATTTGGTGAGGGTATAGAAGGATCATTTGGACCTTATATTATTTTTAATGCCTTACTAACAAATACAGTGATACAGTTTGTCATACAAGTCATTTTTATTATTTTTTTATCGATTGTCTTACAACTCTTTAAATATCAGTTATCCTCTTTTATGACCTATTCAGAAAGTTTAACATTCATTGTTTGGATGATGACACTACCAGCGGTAGTAGGCGTAGGAATTGCACTTTTTGAACCAGTGTTTGCAAGTGTCATTTATCAGTTTTTAGTTGGGATTGTCATTATGATTGTCATGTTAAAATACGGAAGAAAATATTATCTTTAAAATAAAAAAAAGACCACTTTCTATAAAAGTGGTCTTTTTTTAATAATTTACTTACGCATCTAGTGATGGTTGTTTTCTTTTTAATAATACAACGGCACCAATAGATACTGCAGATACAAGTCCAACACCTAAGCCAATCCATAAGATAAGATTATTATCTGATGAACCTGGAAGGATTTCATATTGTGGAGCTTCAAGAATTTCTGTTGTTAAGATCATGGTTGTTCTTGCTGGAACAAACGCTGTCCCACTAATTACTTCAAGTCCATTGATTGGATCACTATCGCCAGTAAAGGTTAAGACATGATATTCTTTATTTTGCGGAAGTGTGACTTGTGTTAATCCACTATTTGGATTGAATCCACTATGAATCACGATTACTTCAGGTTCATTATCATCCATCCCAACAATACGGTATGCAATCGCACTATATGTTTGGTTGGTATCTAAAAATGATAATCTGCTATTAATGAGTTGAGGATCTGTCATTCTAAAATGTTCATAAGCATTTCTAATATAAATCAAGTTTTTATAATATTCAAACACATCATTAAATTGAGCTTTTCTATCCCAGCGTAATTGATTGACGCTGTCTGGAGATTCATAAGAGTTATGATTGTATCCGCCTTCTTCAAGAGGTTTACTTCTCATAAATTCAGCACCAGCATGGATAAATGGGACACCTTGAGAAGTTAATACAATCGCATTGGCTTGAATTTGCATTTGTTTTAATGTTTCAATATCACGTGTCACTGAAAATCCAGTTAAGACAAGTTTATCAAATAGTGTATTGTTGTCATGAGCTGACGCGTAATTGACAATTTTTTCAGGATCTAAATGCCATCCACCAACATAATCAACATCAATATGATCAACCCCACCAACGATCCCGTATTTTAAACCTTCAAAGTTTGCTGCTAATCCTTCACCTTGTATCCAAGCACCATCTGCAGCACTGAATACGGAACCTTTTAGAGCATCTCTTGTCACATCGTTAAATGCAGCAATATCATTTAAGTTTCTAATATTATTTTTACCGGCTTGTTCTGAAACTGGAAGAGGAGACGTTCCACCCATCCAAGGTTCACCGTAAATAAGGATCGTAGGATCAATCTCATATAAGTTATCAGCAAGTGCATTCATCGTTTCAACATCATGAAGTGCCATGAGGTCAAATCGAAGTCCTGATAAATTATATTCAGTGACTAAGAATTCCGTTGAATCAACAATAAATTTACGCATCATCGAACGTTCTGATGCTGTTTCATTTCCAGTACCCGAACCATTTGAAAAACCACCTGAATCAGTAAAACGGTGATAATAACCTGGAACAAGCTGATGGAAGTTAGACATCTCACTGGATCCAGTATGGTTATAAACAACGTCCATGATTGCATGAATACCATAATCATGTAAACTTTGAACAACTTGTTTAAATTCAGTCACACGGGTACGTCCATCAAAAGGATTCGAAGAGAATGTCCCTTCTAATACATTAAAATGCATGGTCATGTAACCCCAGTTAAATAAGTTATCATACAAAGGATTAGTTGCAAATTCAACTTCATCGACATAGCCAAAGTCTGCAAGTGGTAAGAAGTGAACAGCATTGACACCTAATTCTTTAATATGGTCAAGTCCAGTAGTGACGGTGACACCATTTCTATCTGTATAGGTTGTTCCTTTTTCAGCAACGCCTAAAAATTTACCTCGATAAGATTCTGTTCCTGTCCAAGAACTATGAGTTGTTAAATCTCTTACATGAAGTTCATAGATAATATAATCAGTATTATTCGTGACATTTTTAGGTCTAGAATTATATTCCCAACCTTGAGGATTAATCGCATCAAAATTAACAATCATGGATCTGACAGCATTTGCCCCTGCAGAATACGCATATGGATCAGTTGTTTCTACGGTGATACCACCATTATTTACACTAAACGTGTAATATTTAAAATCATAGTCACCAGTTAGGTTGATTTCCCAAGCTCCATTTTCAATTCGTGTCATTGGATGTGTTTCATAGGGTGAGGTTTCACTTGAAGGTTGACCTTCATCATTATAGTCTGGATGACCTTGGTTAAATAAGTTTAACGTAAGTTCGCTAGCAAGTGGTGCCCAAACGCGAATAATCGTATCATCTCCATCAAAACTGAGACCTAAATCACCATCATATGTATATAGTGATTCAAAAGCAGGTGTGTCATATATTTTTTCTAATGAAACGGATTTCGTTGCTTTTTCATCATCAGCGAATATCACTTCTACTACATAAGCTTTATCAATTGCGAAACTACCTGAAATATTAAAGGTATTTGAACTCGCTGTACCAGTTAAAAAAGCTGTTTGAGAACCGTTTTCATAAACTGCATAACTAGATACAGTCCCTGTTGCAGATACTTGTATTTGATACATCGGACCTGATAGTACAAAGTTCGCTTGTAAGATACGATCACGGTAGTCAGGAATATTATTATCTAAGTCTGTTTGAGATGTCCCAATATGAATATCTTGCTCTACAAAATAGACGTGACCTCGTCCATTTTCAACAACTTCAACATCAGCAAGGTCAATAAATCGGTCACCACCAATTTCACGGTAACCATCCCAACCACCTTGTTTGATAATGATTCCAAGACGTGTTGCTCCTGGATATTCTGTGGCAAGATCAATATCATAATAAACACCATAATCACCTTTGTTGGCTGCATTAAAGTCCCATTGTTTTCCGCCTCTTCCAACTGGAAGTTTTTCCCATACCCACATATTAAATCCACTGTAGGTATCATTATAACGATAGTAATGAACACGCAGAGTCGTGAGTTCATCTGCTGCGTATGTTTGAACCGAAAATAACGGTAATAAAAGTAATGTTATTGCAATTAAAATTTTTTTCATGTATTCCTCCTACACAATGTATATTAACATGTATATTACTAATATTAAAAATTTAATGATAGCGATTACAATATGCAATCGGTTTCACAAA
>JAURNN010000062.1 GCA_030830185.1 Bacillota bacterium
ATGACTATGGGAAAATTAGATGATTCCGTAGTCACAGAACAAGCATTTGAAAAAACACTAAAAATGAATCAAGAATTAAAGTTACCGTCAATATCGATGGGGATGTCAGATGATTATGAACTTGCATTAAAATATGACACCACGCATCTTAGATTAGGCCGTTATTTTAAATCAATATTAGAGGATAAAAATGGGACTTTTTCGTAAGAAACAAAAAGAAGTCATTCAAGAAAAAGAAGCTTCAGCAAATCGCATTCAATTTCATAAATTAGATCACGCATTTGATGAAAAACTCATTGAACTTGCGGATATCATAAAAAAAGAGATACCAATCGTGATTAATTTTGAGAATTTAGAAATTGATGATATTAACAAATGCATCGCATTTTTATCTGGAGTTTGTTATGCGATTTCAGGTGAAGTCATTCCTGTTCAAGAAAAAATATTATTATTTGGGAGTGAAGCTTCGTTTGAAGATGGAAGCGTAAAAATGTTTTTAAAAGAACTCAATTAAATCGTATGATGAGAAGGACAGCACAATACATTTTATTCAAACAAGCGATCTAGAGACGGTGAGAGTCTAGATGAATCAATGTATATGGGATCACCTTTAAATACATTATCAAAAGAAAGTGTCAGCAAAGCTGGAAATAGGGTGGTACCGCGATGATTTCGTCCCTAGGTCTTGTTTTGCGATTTTTATTATAAGGAGAAACAAATGGATTACAAAGATACACTCAATTTACCGAATACCGAATTCCCAATGCGTGGTAATTTAGGTGTTAAAGAAGTAGAAATTCAAGCAAATTGGGAAACACTTAATTTATATGAACGCGTCTTAGAGAATAGAAAAGATGCTGTTTCTTTTGTTTTACATGATGGACCACCTTATGCAAATGGCGACATTCATATTGGACATGCACTCAATAAAATTTTAAAGGACTTTGTTTTACGCTATAAAACGATGGCGGGATTCAAAGTAAGATATATTCCTGGTTGGGATACGCATGGTCTTCCAATTGAAACCGCACTTGCTAAAAAAGGAATCAAAAGAAAAGATATGCCACTTCATGAGTATCGAAATTTGTGTATGGATTATGCAAAAGAACAAGTTGAAAAACAAAAAATACAATTCAAAAGACTTGGAATTTTAGGAGAATGGGATTATCCATATATAACACTTCAAAGTTCTTATGAAGCCGCACAAATTAAAGTATTCGCAAAAATGGTGGAAAAAGGACTCATCTATAAAGGTTTAAAACCAGTTTTTTGGTCACCTTCCTCCGAATCAGCACTCGCTGAAGCTGAAATAGAATACAAAGATGTTGAAGATACATCGATTTATGTTGCTTTTAAAGCAAAGCAATTAAACGATTTTAAACATCAAAATGTTTACTTTGTGATTTGGACAACAACACCATGGACCATACCAGCGAATAAAGCGGTATCCGTTCATCCAGAGTTAAATTACGCATTTGTCAAAGTGGAAGATCACGTATTTGTTATTGCAGAGTCGTTAGTTTCTCATGTTGCTGAAAAAGCTGCTTGGGAATCTTTTAACATTCTTGAAGTCGTAAAAGGGTCTCACTTAGAGCATTTAACTTATGAACATCCAGTATTCAAAGAAACTTGTCCAATTATTTGTGGTGATCATATCACTGCAGAAGATGGCTCAGGACTTGTTCATACAGCACCAGGACATGGTGAAGACGATTACATCATAGGTAATAAGTATCAGTTAGAGGTTTTCTGTCCTGTAGATGAAAAAGGGTTCATGACTGAAGAAGCGAATCAATTTAAAGGTTTGTTTTATACGCAAGCCAATGATGCAGTTATTGCAGAACTCCAAGAAAATGGATTGTTACTCAATCAAACTAAATTTATACATAGTTATCCTCATGATTGGCGTACATCAAAACCTGTGATTTTTAGAGCAACTCCACAATGGTTTGCCAGTGTAAAAACAATTAAAAAAGACTTATTAGACGCTGTTAAAGAGGTTACATGGTATCCTTCATGGGGTGAATTACGATTATCAAATATGATTGAAAATCGTGAAGATTGGTGCATTAGTCGTCAACGCGCTTGGGGTGTGCCAATTCCTGTTTTTTATGCTGAGAATGGCGATGCAATACTTGATCAAAATGTACTGATGAATGTCGCGAGATTATTTGAAGAACATGGTTCAAATATTTGGTTTGAAAAAGATGCTTTAGCATTATTACCTGATGGCTATTCACATCCATCAAGTCCAAATGGTATTTTCAAAAAAGAAACGGACATTATGGATGTTTGGTTTGATTCTGGAACATCTTACACTGTATTAGAAAACAGAGGCGAATCTTTTCCAGCTGACTTATATCTAGAAGGATCTGATCAATATCGTGGTTGGTTTAATTCAAGTTTATCAACATCAGTTGCTGCATATGGAAAAAGTCCATATAAGGCTGTGGTATCACATGGATTTGTATTAGATGGTCAAGGACGTAAAATGTCTAAATCTTTAGGAAATACAATTGATCCGCTCAAAGTGATGAATGTTTTAGGTGCAGATATTTTAAGATTATGGGTTGCAACTGCAGATTATCAAAGTGATTTAAGAATAAGTGATGATAATTTAAAACAAATATCAGAAGGTTACCGTAAAATAAGAAATACAATACGTTACATGCTTGGTGTGATTGAAGGATTTGACATTGAAAAAAATTATATCTCATTTTCAATGCGTGGAAATATGAATCGTGCGATGACATTGAGGTTAGATGAAGTAATTAATGAAGTGATTGATGCGTATGATGAATATCAGTTTGATAGAGTATACCGAACACTCATGCCATTTATCATTAATGATTTAAGTGCGTTCTATTTAGATTTCACTAAAGATATATTATATTTAGAAAAGAAAAATGATTTTGAAAGACGCGCGATTCAATCGACTCTATATGATATCTTGTATACATTACTGAAATTACTGACACCTATTATGCCTCATACTGCATCAGAGGCGTATCAATTTATTCCAAATAAGTTATTTGAAGATATATATTTAGAAGATATGCCTGAAAAGAGACTTCGTGAACCATTTTTAAAATATTTATCATACTTAGAAGATGTTAAAAAAGTACGTGATGTTGTGAATAGTCAGCTAGAAAAAGCGAGAACAGAAAAAGTTATTACAAAATCGATGCAAGCTTCTATTACAATATATATTCCTCAGACGATGCTTGACCATATTTTAGACATGCAATTTAGTCTAAAACAAATCTTAATGGTTGCAAATGTCAAAATTGAAATATCAGAAACATTAAAAGCAACGCTTGAATTATTTGATGGACATGAATGTGAGCGTTGTTGGAATGTTTTTGAAACATTAGAAGATGGAAACGTATGTCAACGTTGTTCATCTGTACTAAAGGAGTTATTATGAATATTTTAGTTGTGAATGATGATGGATATTTAGCACCTGGTATTGAGACGCTAGTTAAGGCAATGGCACTATTTGGTAATGTGTATGTTGCGGCTCCAAAAGAAGGACAATCCGCAAAAAGTATGGCCATTACAATCAAACAAAATATTAATGTTTTTTATCCTGAACCAATTGTTGGTGCAAAACATATGATTGTTGTTGAAGGTACACCAGCTGATTGCGTTGGAGTTGCTTTAAAAGCGTTTAATGTTGATTTTGACTTATGTGTCTCAGGCATTAATTATGGACACAATGTCGCAACAGATATCTTTTATTCAGGTACCGTAGGCGCAGCACGTGAAGCTAAATTTTTAGGGATTCCTTCAATTGCATTTTCAGCTGCAGCGGTTCCTAATTTAGAGTATTTATTTGATGAAACTGTAAAATTAATGGATGAAATGAAAGAATCAGAACTATATGTAGGACCTTATGTCTTAAATATTAACTTTCCAAAAGCCCATGTTGCAAAACCATTAGGTGTCAAAATTACTAAACTCGGAAAACGTCATCAACATTCAGATTTTTCTTCAACAAAAGATGGATTAGTATTTGTTCCTAATTATGGTGTTACCCACTATCTTGAAGAAGATGAAAGTGATATTAAAGCAATAGAAAATGGATATGTATCAATTACACCTTTATCACTAGACAATACAAATCAAGAAGCAATTGAAACAATTTTAAATCATCCATCTTAGTAAGAAGGGATAATATGGCACATTTTCGGTTACATTTTTTCAAAGAAAAATCAAGACAAATTGATATTGATCTTTTACTCAATTATTTTAGAGAGCAAGAAGGATTTCATACAGAAATGGATGAAAAATCTGTCCGTTTTTCTTATGAGCATCAAACGTTGTATGTTGGTTATCAATACAGAATCACGCCAAGGTCAACTGTGCCTGATATATACCGGTTAAGTCCAAATTACTTAGATGTCAATATACATGTTGATATACCCATTCTTACAAGTGATTTTATGTATCAACATTTTTTAAAAGCAATTGATACCTTTACAAGAACGTTTAAGTTATTTATCTATCATCCGTTATTTGAGGATGTTATGCCATTTCGTTATGAATTGCTTACTGAAGTTTTTCGTATGATGAAAGCAAAATATATTGAAAAACATCATGAAGAAATGAAAGAGTATGTATTTATTGATCAAAAGATATTATATAAAATGCTCAAATACGAAGATGATATTATCAATTTAAAAGCCTACTATAAAGATATCTTAACCTTTGTGCCAAAATATCAGTTGTTATTTAATGGAAAAACATTGATTCAAGCCATTGAAATACAAGATGGAATGCTCACTGTGATTCCACCTGAAATCAATACGATTTTTATACGGATGAAAGATCAAACACTTAAAGCATTTGATTATGAGTCCATTGCAAAAAAAGTTGAAAATTTACTTAATAAAGTTCCGGGTACAATTGAGGGAACCAATGTTTTACTTAAAAAACATGTTCCAAAATTTTATAAAATTTTAAAAAAGGCAACTAATAAAGATATTGATTCTACGTTTTATTCAATACGAAGTTCAAAACTTTTAGAAGAGGAATCATAATATGGATACACTCAATCACTTCATTGATCATACAAAACTAGGTCCAACAGTGAGTTTTAAGGATATTGATCAACTTATTGAAGAAGGTATTACTTATCAATTTAAAAGTTTATGCATCAACTCTCATTTTGTCTCCTATGTTTCTGAGAAACTGAAACATACAAACATCTTAACATGTACAGTCGTTGGATTTCCTCATGGAAGTCATACAAAAGAAGCTAAAATTGCTGAAACAAAACAAGCGATTTTAGATGGTGCAAATGAAATTGACATGGTTTTAAATTTAACATACATTCAATCTAAAAATAAAACAAAAACCATCGAAGATATTCAGTCCGTTGTGGATGCAGCCGCTGGAAGATGTGTGAAAGTGATTCTTGAAACGTGCTATTTAAGCGATGAAGAAATTATCTTTGCTTGCCTTTGTGCAAAAGAAGCAGGTGCGCATTTTGTAAAAACGTCAACAGG
>JAURNN010000063.1 GCA_030830185.1 Bacillota bacterium
CACTTTGTTTAATTCTTCAACAGTTCTATTTTTTTTAGCGATTTTTTTGATATAAAGTTGATAGATTTTCTCCATCGACATACTATATATTTGATGATCCATTAGAACCGTATCGGCTTCCCGTTTTGATCAGGGAAATTACCACTAATGACTCTCACTAAATCAATGAACCACCATAGTCCAAATCCACCAGCTGTAATAAAAAACAAAAAAGCGAGTCCAACTTTATTGACATAGACATAATGTGCGGTGGGTAAAAAGATAAAAAGTAATAGTAAAACAATCCCGTTTAAATCGCTACTGTTTTGGTCTCTTTTAATGTTTGAAAAAGTTTCAAATGTTTGTTTGTTTTCTTTCAGTGGTTTGTGACAATAAATACATGTTTCCAAACTTGCATGATTGTCTGTCCCACAATGAGGGCATATTGGCATGAGGTTCTCCTTTTGAAATATTATACCACTTATGTATTACTTTAAATAAGATCCTTTACATGTGATTAATATTTTTTTCACATATTAAACAATTATTATGGTATAGTTCAAGTGGTTAAATTAAAAATTAAAGGATGTGGCTATAATGTCAAAATTGATATCTTTTTTTAAAACAAACCCACTATTACTATCATTATTAATTGGGATGATTTCAGTTTCAACTGCAGCAACCGCAATATTAATTCCTGGTCCTCAAGGAGAACCCGGAAAAGAAATTGAATTTATCGTGACGAATCAAGCGATAGAATACCGCTATGATGGCGATTTGGATTATCAAGTTCTGATTGACTTAGATGATTTAAGGGGGCCAATTGGACCCAATGGAAATAATGTTGTATTTGATATTTCTGATACACATGTTGTTTGGAGATACAGTGATCAATCCACTTGGATAAATTTAATTGCTTTAGACGAATTACGTGGATTACCTGGTGATTCTAGTCAAGTGATTGAATTAGATGTTACTTCAACTCATATTGTTTGGAAATATAATAACGAGCAAACTTGGACCAATCTCATCGATCTTGCTGCATTAAAAGGTCAAGATGGTACCGATGGTCGTGAAGTTCAGTTTCAAACATCAGAAACACATATTCAGTGGCGTTACGAAGGTGATAATGTTTGGGTGAATTTAATTGCCTTGAGTCTACTTACAGGTTCCGATGGAACCAATGGTCTTAATGGTTCTGATGGTCGTGAAGTAGAATTTCAAACGAGTGATACCCATATTCAGTGGCGCTATCAAGGCGATAATACGTGGACCAATCTTTTAGCAATCGAACTTTTACAAGGATTAGATGGACTCGATGGAACAAATGGTGCAGATGGTATTGATGGGTCTGATGGTCGTGCAGTGCTATTTCAAACATCAGAAACGCACATTCAGTGGCGTTATGAAGGAGAAACTGTTTGGAATAATTTAATTTCATTAAATCTCCTTACAGGTTCAAGTGGTGAAGATGGAGCGGATGGTCGTGAGATATTACTGCAAACGACTGACACACACATTCAGTGGCAATATGTCGGAAGTAATTTTTGGACAGATTTAATCGCATTAGACCTTATTCAAGGTGAAGCTGGTACATCGGTACAATTTATTGATGTTATTGAATCCACTCGAGAATTCACAATATTTTCTCCGCAATGGGATTATGATTCTACTGAATTAACACTTGATCAGAATTTAAACATAGAAATCATTGATTATCAGGATTTAAGTAATCCTTACAATCCACTTGCAACCATTTATTATTCCGGATATGGAAAGAGTAATGCCCTAAATAGTCCCCAAACTGGAAATACTTATGGCTATGAATTTTATTTAATCGATGGCGTTACTTCAACTGATCTTTATTTTGGAATCTCTTATTTTGAGGATAATTCAAATGTTAATGCTGAAATACGTGTCACTTATGATGTCGACATCGATCAGTGGAAAAATAATGCCATTGAAAACGAAACTTTTTTTACAAATGACTATGATGAAAGACACATCGTTTATGTAACGATACAAGAGTCTTTTAAAAACAATAATATTTTAATTCCAGCGGGTTCAAGTAATGTTGTGATTGAAATGTTTGTAATTGGTAATCTAAATTTTGATTATGATTTAGCCTATTTTATTGGTGAAATTCCTGAAGGCTTGTCTTTATTACGTTCCTTAGATTTTAATTACAAATACACATTAAGTTCTGGAAACGTTAATTATGATTACTCTATTGATATTATTCAACCTACAACAAATAGTTTTTATTATGTACTTACATCTAAAGATGAAATACTTTTTGCAGGACAAGGCGAGGATTCTGGAACATTAGAATCACTTGGAATCGGGACTGGAACATATGCTTTCTTGAGTTATTCAGAGGATGGACAACCAAGTGAATTAGAAATTACTGGAACATTAGATGAAGATGTTTATCTTTATTTAATCAAAACAAATGATGTCTTATTTGAAGGTATTATCATGTCAGATGAAAACGATGATACTATTGGATTCACAAGTTTTGATGAATTTAACTCTCGATATCAAGTGACATCAAAAATCTTGCAGTTTGTATTATCTAATGGTGAAACGATTGAACTAGATTATAACAAAGTAGTCGACAGTATTTTTGATAAGGATACTTTTTATTTTGATATTTTAGATCAAATAGAATTAACTAGGACATGGCATCTAATTTATACTCTTGAAGATTTTATGAAAATTGACGAATGTAGTGACTGTAACTACATTTTAATGAACGATATTATTTTAGGTAATGATTATGATCGCATCTCTGATCTAGATGGTATTTTAGATGGAAATAATTTTTCAATCACGCTACAATCAAGACCAAATACATTTAGTGGTACTCGATATGCCATTTTTAGAACACTAGATAGTGGCTCAACTATTAGAAATCTGGTGATTAATGTTGAAACATATGAAACAGCAAATGTAGGTGGATATCTCGCAGGAGGTGTCGAAAATGATGTCACCGTTGAAAATATTCGAATCAATATCGATTCATTTACAGGACTTGAGTCTTCAGGTTTACTCTTTGGATATATTGATGAAAGCAGCAGCTTCATTTTAAATAACATTTATGTTGATATACAAACAGCAAATTTAACAGATTCGTCTGCTTTAATTGGATATGCTGACGCATCAACAATACATGCAAATAACATTCATATTATTATAGATCAATTATTTGTTACTAATGAAGTAGACCCTTCTGGACTTTTATTTGGTTATGTTGATTCTTCCACTCTATATTTAGATAATATTTTCATTCAAGTTAACGAAGGTTTAATAAGTGGTGATGACTTTGGAGGTCTCATCGGGAAAACAACAGATTCAACGATTTATTTTGAAAACATCACACTAAATATAGAAATGACTGGATCAGATTTAATCAATCAATCTGATAATGTTGGTGGATTGATTGGTGTTTCTAACACATCAGAACTTAATTTTAATGATATCCAATTTGGTGATTTGATGAATATCCATAGTTTTAATAGTTTGGGAGAAGGCATTGGAGGGTTAATTGGAACATCCAATGAGTCTGCTGTTCACATTTCAAATGTAGTTGGAATTGTTGTGCTTAGTGATAATCAAGGAAGAATTGGTGGACTTGTTGGTCAAGTCATACATTCTGAAGGACAAGTCGACCAAGATATTGTAACAATTAGTGATGTAACTGTGACTATATTTGCTGATATTAGCTCAACTATAATTGGTGGAATGATTGGTTCTTTATCAGGAATCAATATCGCAATTATCAATTCAACTGTAAATGGTGTCATTTTTGGTAATGTGGTTGGCGGAATGATTGGACGAGTAGATTACCAAGGTTTATCCTCGAATGTGATTTTGAGAAATGTTGAATCTTATGTTCAAATTATAACTTCTTCAGATGATGCTGGCGGTTTTATAGGTTCCATTTCTTCACCAATCTATGATTGGAATACAGATGTATATACATGGAATGGAATTATCGCACAGCCTACATATGTTGAAATTGTACATGCAAGATCATATGCCTATTTTAATGCAACAAGTGAAAATTATGGTGGATTTATAGGTTATATCGAAGGCGGAAATATAGAGGTTGGATTAAGTTTTTCTTATACTTCCATTGGTGTTTTATCTTCATTTACTGCAAATAATGTTGGTGGTTACATTGGAAATATATTGGATGCAAAAGTTTCAATTGATATGTCTTATAGTTATGGTGTCATACAAGCAAATACCAATATTGGAGGTTTTGTCGGAACTGTACGAGGTACTTCTTATTTATCACTTAATATGGTGATTTCTGATCTACTCCATGCCTCCTTCATTGGTAATGGATTTGACTTAGTTGGTAACATAGAGATGTCAACAGATTTAGCATTTGATTTAGTTAAACAACTCACTGAAGAATTAAATGATCATATCTAATAAAAAAGCATTCCATTAAGGAATGCTTTATTTTTTTAGTAATGAACGGTATGATTTTGTATCTTGATCTACTTTACCAAATTTTATAAAAATCGCAATCTCTTCGATATATCCAATAATAAATGAGATGAGAATCCCAGTCACTACATAGGTGGTATCAAAGAAATAAGATGCAATCACTAAGAAGTACACAAGTGTCGCATTCAATCTCAAATGTGTGGTGTGAATCTGGATGGGTTTCCCAGTTTTAATAATTGATATGATGAACGCACCTAAATAAAAACACATAAAGACAATGAGTAGCCATGTATTGGGTGCAATTCTATCTGGATAAAAGTAAAAAATAAAAAATAAAGTTGAAAAATAAAATAAAATATCTGCAACAGTATCTAGAAACTTACCAAGCTTCGTGACTTGATTGAGAAGTCTTGCAAGAAAACCATCTAATGCATCCGTTGATCCAATTATGATATACGCAATTAAAAACTCAAATTTCATACCTATAAGTGCAAATATATATAATATTGGTAATAAAATCACTCTTAACGAACTTAATATATTAGGGATGTTAAAATTTTTAACGGGGGTTGTTTGCATACAATTCCTTTTGATATTCAAAGTATTGAACACATTATAACATAAAAAAAACACTTTGGTTTAAGTTTACTCAAACCAAAGTGTGACTTCTTTTTCATAACTTAGGGTACTATCTGAAGCATGGATTAAATTATGGATCATCCTTTTTTCTTTTGAAGCTTCTTCAAAAGAATCATTTCCATACTTCCCACGAATGGATGCTTTATCTGCTTTTGAGGGATCGGTCGCACCAATAAGTGAACGAATCGCTTGAATACAATCCTTCTGTGGATGCTTAAGTTCTAACACAATCACGTCTTTTCCATCAAAAGAATCTATAATTGCAGCTGTGAAATACTCTAAATCAAGTCTTTTAATGACCTCATCATAATGACTTAAAATGATCTCTTTGGTTGCAGTAACTCTTTTTTGTCTTAAGATTTCGTATCCTTCTTCGATAAAAATATCAATAATGTGTTTTTCAAGATGACGCTCAATGGCATCCGGTTTTAACATGACAAATGTTTGGCTCATAAAACCTCGATGGACTTCATTTTAACTGGACTTAATGGTTTATCTTGCGCACCTGTTGGTACAGATGAAATCGCATCCACAACTTCAATACCTTTGGTAACTTTTCCAAATGCTGCGTACTGACCGTCTAAATGCGGTGAATTTTGATGCATAATGAAAAATTGTGATCCTGCACTATTTGGACTCATGCTTCTAGCCATCGAAATCACACCACGTTCATGCTTAATCGGATTATCAAAGCCATTAGATTTGAATTCTCCTTCAATCTGATATCCAGGTCCACCCATCCCGCTACCTTGTGGGCATCCACCTTGAATCATAAAGCCAGGAATCACACGGTGAAAGGTTAACCCGTTATAAAATCCTTCTGATACGAGTTTTAAAAAATTTGCAGCTGTTTTAGGTGCAAGATCTTCGTATAGTTCTATTTCAATGGTTGATTCGTCATCTAATGTCAGTAAAATATTTGCCATGAAGACTCCTTTATTTCTAAAAATATTATGTGAAATCATTTCATATGTGGCAAATCAACACTTAATGTTAAATTACCACATATAATAAGAGTATATCATTAAAAGGAGTTTCTATGGATACACTCGTAAGATTTAATAAAAAAATGGGATTTGCCCATCTGATTCAAGCAATCATTATGGTTCTTATCGCATTATTTATCATTCAAGATTTAACCGATTTTCAACCTGAGATTATCGTTTATTACCAGGGTTTAAATGAAAATTTTGAACTTGTTACCATGTCACGTGTTTTATTTGAGTTACCCTTTTCAATTGTGACAACGAGTTTCTTGTTTTTAAGTGCCTTTTTTCATTTTTTAATTGTTTTAAATAAAAAGACATATACAAAACAAATTGAAAAAGGATACAATGTCTTCCGTTGGTATGAATATGCACTATCTTCTAGTGTATTGATCGTTTTACTTGCGGTGTTATTTGGAGTCAAAGACCTTCAAACACTGTCGATTATATTTATTTCAAATGCGGTGATGAACTTATTAGGACTTGAAATGGAACGTTCTAATCAAGGTAGAGAGAAAAAAAGCTTTTTCCCTTATATTTTAGGTTGGATCATCGGACTTGCACCTTGGGTTGTCATTTTTATGTATTTAGGATTTACCCCAGGTCTTGACCTTGTCCCTTGGTATGCATGGGCATCCATTGGAGGCTATTTCTTATTTTTTAATAGTTTTGCATTTAATATGTTATTTCAATACTTAGAAATTGGACCTTATAAAAACTATGTGTTTGGTGAAAAAGTATACATTTGGTTAAGCTTAATTGCAAAATCAACGATCGCATGGATTGTCTATACAGGTGCTATACAAACAAGTGATATTATCTCTCAATTATTTTAATTAAAAAACTCAAGGATTCCTTGAGTTTTTTTTATGTTAAAATATATTTCAAAGGAGTCTTATATGACCACTAAAAACTGGCTTTATGACATTGAAACCCTTAGAATAGAAAGAAAAATCAATCAAGCTTTATTTCTAAAAGAGATTGTTTCAGACAGACAATACAGACGCTATTTAAACGGTGAATCCATACCTACACTCACTATCTTTTTAAAACTTCTTGAACGACTAGACTATACGTTACCTACTTTTTTAACATATTTAGAGACAAGAAAGATGAAACAAAACCAACAATTTGAACAATTAAGGTTTGCGATGATTGATTTTGATTATACAACTTCAAAAGTGTTAATAAAAGACATCAAATCCATGCAACTTTCAAATGATCAAATTGAAACACTTCGTCTTTATGAAACACTCATTGACTTTTATGAAAAACTCGGACAAAACGAACAGCTTGATAAAACACGTGTTGAAAACATTTTAAATGAAACCAATGTTTTATCTTTACTCAATCACACATATTATTCTTCTTCAATGTTTTCACTTATTAATTTACTGATGAATAAAATATTTAATCTATTAGATCAAGAAAAACAACAACGTTTCTTAAGTTTTTATTTAGATTTTATCGAAAATCGTAAGTTTGTTTTAGATGGGGATACTTTAGAAAATAAACAAATGGTGTATTCCTATTATGTCTCTGCAATCTATGGAAGGTCTTATATTTCAGAAGCGGAAACAAAAAAAGGTGGCCAACTCATTAAAGATGCCATCTTACTCACAAAAGAAACGTTGATGAGTTATAACCTTATGGCACTCAATTATTTAAATAGTTCCATGTGCTACTTACATCACTTAGATCAAGATGCTAAAAAATCGTTATTTTATACGTTTATGTCTGTCTTTGGAACTGGAAATCCTGAAGGAATCTTCCCATCTTTTAAACTTGCCTTCTCACAAGTCACAACACCTCAAGTGATCATTAAAGATTTTAAAGACGAACTTAAAAGACATCTTGAAACTGACACCTATTATCAAGAGGAGGTGCTTTCATACAATGACTTATCAACATGCGCTGGTTAATTATTTAGAGACTTACCGAAAAAAACATCGTCTTACTATCGATGCATTCATTGAAGATGTCACGTCTCAAAGAAGCTATTACAGGTATATCGAATTAACTCAAGATCTTCCGATGGACGTCTTACTTGCATTTACTTCTAAATACAATTTCGATTTAAAAGAATTACTTGATTTTTTAAGTGACACACCCGATGTTGAATTTTATCTTGCGAAAATAAGACGTTTTAAAAGACTAAAAAGACATCAATTTATTGATTCCTATGTCAATAAGATCAAACACTATTTAGCTGATAATCAGAAACACCTTCTTAAGTCGGTCTTAAGTGATGAAGATCCATTGCATTTCTTTAACCAATACTTTAAAACAGATTCAATGGATGATCTTATCATAGGTTATAATTCTGGTAAACAACAGCCACTTATTTTAGAATATATGATTGATTTAGGAATGTCTTTTCTTCAAGAACATAAGATGAAACAATTAAAATTAGTCTGTGACTTCTTAGATACGATTAGAAAACAATCAAGTGATCGGTATTTAGACTACCCAACGACATTGTTTCTAGTGCATTTAAATAAAGAGAATAAACAGTTAATGATACCTTCTATGTTATCTCATCTCTCTCTTCATCTATTTTTTAATGACCACGAAAGTTTTAAATCTTATATCAAGAAAATGAATCTTCAATTTCAACTTGATTTTTCTTCTTTTTTCATCGAAATTGTTGAAAAAAAATTCACATAATTAGAAAAAGTATTCACCTTTACAAAGGGAAATAGTAATTCCTCAACAAAATATCAAAACCCTCTTTACAATAAAAAAAATAAGCGTAAAATATACAATCAAAGGAGGGTAATTGATATGGCAAAAACAGCACCAAAACCTGCCGGCAAACCAGCTGCTAAACCAGCACCTGCAAAACCAAAAGGGAAATAGTTGACTTGCCCAATGACTTTACCCATAAGCCAAAGGACAATAAAGGGGCCTATGTCAAAATAGATCCCTTTTTATATCTTTAAAATACCTTCCTAAATCCTTCACATCGTGAGCATCACTCCCATAAGTAAATTTCTTCCCACCTAACTCAAGATATCTTAAAATCACTTCTTCTTTTGGATATTGTCTTTTTTCAGTAATAAACCCACTTGTATTTATTTCTAACGCCTTCTCTTTTTTAATGAGTGCGTTTAAGATGTCATCAATCACTACCTTGTGGTAATCATAATCATAATCATCAAAAGGTGCGTATCTAGGAATATAATCTAAGTGTCCAAAAGTTGTAAAATTATCGATTGTCTCAATTGCTTCTAAGCATGTTTTAAAATAAATGTCATAAGCCTCTTCTTTTGTTTTACCTTTGAAGAATTCTTGTGTATACAAGTCTTTTTTTTCTAAATAATGCACACTTAAAATGACATGTTCAAAAGGATATTTTTTTATAAATGATTGAATCTCTTCTTTAACGTGACGTTGATATCCGACTTCAACGCCTAAATGAATAGGGATAGGAGATGTCTTTTTTACTTGATTAAAGTCTTTGATATAAGCATCAAAATCAATCGGTTCTCTAAAAAGTGGATGCGCGGGATCAATATCATGGTGATCGGTAAACGTGAGTGATGTAAACCCTAATGCTAACGCTTTTTTTATGTAAGCTTCAAAGGTTGCGTCTCGTGATGCGTCCTTTGAATAATGCGTATGAATATGTGTATCTTTCATGATTGATGTCTTTTTTTAAGTTCTTGCATGATATCAGAAACTGTTAATCCTTGACTTACCAGTAACACCGTTAAATGATAAATTAAATCAGACGCTTCATAAATGAGTTCCTCATTATTATTTTTAGATGCAATAATCACTTCACCTGTTTCTTCAGCGACTTTTTTTAAGATCTTATCAATCCCTTTGTCAAATAAGTAATTCGTATAAGAGCCTTCTTTAGGATGAAGTTTTCGATCTAAGACCGTTTGATATAAATCGGTCCATAGAAATGGTGCTTCGTTTGGTATTTCTTGTTGGTGAAAACAAGAGACGTTTCCTGTATGACATGCAACCCCTTTTTGATTGATTTTGAGTAACACGGTATCTTGGTCACAGTCTAGTTCCATTGAAACCACTTCTTGTATGTTTCCTGAGGTTTCGCCTTTCACCCATAAAGACTTTCTACTTCGTGAATAGTAAGTTGCCTTTTTAGTTTCTAATGTTAACTGATAGGCTTCCTTATTCATATACGCAAGCATAAGGACCTCTAATGTGGTTGCATCTTGGGTAATCACTGGAATGAGACCTTCTTTGTTATAGTTTGGTTTCATAAACGTATGGGGACTCCTTTTTCTATAAGTGATGATTTTAAATCTTGAATCTTTATTTCTTTAAAGTGAAACACACTTGCTGCTAAATACCCGTCGACATTGGTATGTATGGCTAGCTCAATAAAGTCTTCGATACTCCCTGCACCACCAGATGCAATAATCGGTACATCAACAGCTTCTTCAATACGTCTTAGTAATTCAAGATTGAATCCTTGTTTCATCCCATCTTGATCCATACTATTGACAACAATTTCACCGGCACCTAAAGATACTGCTTGTTTTGCCCATGAGATGGCCTCTAATTCGGTTTCAATACGGCCACCATTGATAAAGACTTTATACGTGCCACATACTTTCTTAACATCCATCGAAAGAACAATGCATTGGTTTCCAAACCGTTTGGCACCTTCTGTAATCAGTGCTGGACTTTTAATAGCTCCACTATTTAATGATACTTTATCAGCACCACTTAATAAGACTTCAGCAATCGCTTCAATGGAGTTAATCCCGCCACCAACCGTAAATGGAATATGCACATTGGCACTCACATTTCTTACAACATCTAAGATTAACCCTCTATTTTCATGAGACGCTGTAATATCATAAAATACCAGTTCATCTGCGCCTTCTTTTGCGTAATAAGATGCAAGCGTCACAGGATCATCAACATCTTGAATATCACTAAATTGCGTCCCTTTTACGACTCTTCCATCTTTCACATCTAAACACGGAATAATACGTCTTTTTAACATGATAACGCCTCTTCTAGAGTAAAGATGTCTTGATATAAAGCAACACCGATGATCACTCCTGAAACATCTGTTTTTTTAAATGCTCTAATTTCACTTAAAGATGTGACACCACCACTTGCGATGATGTTGAGTTGAGGATACTTAACACTAAGTGTTTTATATAACATAATATCAATACCTTCTAACATCCCGTCTTTAGAAATATCCGTGACCATGACATCTTTAAACCCGTCATTTTGAAGGTCAGATAAATAGGCATCTAAAGTGTATAAACTTTTTTGTTGCCATCCGTTATAGGTCACATAACCGTCTTTTGTATCCACTGCAATTAAAATTCTGTTTGGGTAGGAGTCATTCAGTCTTTTTGTTTCTTTTGGAAACATCAAAGCAAACGATCCTAAAATAACTCTATCGATGCCTGCTTCAAGTAAGGAAATAATCTTTTGTTCATCTCTTAAACCACCACCAACTTGAATAAAAAGCCCTGTTTCTTTTTTAATGTTTAAAATGATATTGATGTTTTTAGGGGAACCTAGTTTCGCACCATCTAAATCAATGATATGAAGATAGGTCGCACCTGATGCTTGAAAGACTTTCGCTTGTTTGACAGGATCGTTTTCATAAATGACTTTTTGATTAAAATCCCCTTGTTTTAATCTTACAACATTGCCATCAATGAGATCCATAGCTGGATAGATGATCATAATATCTTTTTGTATCCTTTCAAGATTTCTATACCCACATCTCCACTTTTTTCAGGGTGAAATTGGGTCGCATACACGTTTCCTTTTTTAATAATGGCGGGAATCATCACACCATAGTTGGTGGTTGCAATGACGCCATCACTTGAATCCGCATAATAACTATGAACAAAATAGACATCTGATGCTTCTTTCAAGTTTGAAACTATTGGATCATAATTTACAATTTCTAATGTGTTCCATCCCATGTGCGGGATTTTAACGTCACCTGTAATTTTTTTAATGGTACCTTTAAAGATTCCTAAGCCTTGATGACGACCATATTCTTCGCTATATTCATATAAGAGTTGCATGCCTAGACAAATACCAATTAATGGTTTATTTGTTTTAATGTGATCTAGTATCGCAGGAATTAAACCTGATTGTTTTAACGCATCCAGTGATTCTTTAAATGCTCCAACACCGGGTAAAATCAGTGATGACGCGCTTCTAATCACTACTTCATCTTGACTAATCGTTGTTTCTATTCCAGCTCTTAAAAACCCTTGTTTGACCGATGCTAAATTACCCACATTATAATCAATAATGACATGCATTATAAAACACCTTTTGTAGACTGTAGGGTATCCACTTCACGTAATGCAAGACCCACACATTTTCCAAAACCTTTAAATACAGATTCTATTTTATGGTGATCATTATCTCCATATAAGTTTGTGATATGTAAGGTGATTCTTGCTTCGTAGGTTAACGCTTTAAAAAACTCTTTAAAATTATCTAAAGTCAAATTAGAAATGCGTTCATTTTTAAATTGAACATCATAAATGAGTGTTGGACGATTAGAAAAATCTAAAGCAAGTCGTGATAAGCTTTCATCCATTGGCATATAAAAGAAACCGAAACGGTTAATGTTTGTAAGGGTCTGTTTATATTGAAGAAGGGCTTGACCTAAAACAATACCGATGTCTTCTACTAAGTGATGATCATCAACATCAATATCTCCAGTTGCATCCAAGTTTAATGTAAGATTAGCATAAAAAGAAAATGCATCTAACATATGATTTAAAAAAGGATAAGGTGTTTGGATGGTTGAAGGAAGCTCTCTACTTTCTAAAGAGAGCTTGATGTTTGTTTCTTTAGTCTTTCTTTCAATGGTGATCATAGTAACCCCTTGATGGCATTAATTAATTGTGTCATCTCTTCATTTGTTCCAATGGTAATTCTATAATGCCCGTTTTGATAACCTCTGATTTTTATACCTTTTAATAATAATGCTTCATACAAGTTAAGTCTTGTTTCATATACATACAAAAAGTTTCCATACGAAGGAAAAACCTCTTGGAGCATCTCTTTTAAAGATAGATACGTGGATGTTCTTATTTCTTTGATGTCTTCAATCCTCTTAAAAATCTCTTGATCCATCTTCAGTGCTTCAATGCCTAAGGCTTGGGTCACACTTGAGACACTATAAGGCGTTTTCGCGATTTTTAGTGTTTGAATGTTTTCTTTTTGAGAAACGATATAGCCTAGTCTTGCACCAGCAAGACCCCATGCTTTAGAAAATGTACGTGTCACAAATAAATTGGGATTATTATTAATGTCATAAATCAATGTTTCTTTTAAATTAGCATATTCAATATATGCTTCATCAATGACGACCACACATGATACTTTTTTAATAAACGTGATGAGTTTATCTTTTGGTATAAACGATCCCGTTGGATTATTAGGATTCGATATAAAAATCACTTTAGGTAAATGCGCGATGTAAGCTTGATATAAATCATCTAAAATGTCATTTGTTTCTGGGACCGAAATATATGTTGCTTGATGAATGGTTGCGTATTGTTGGTACATCACAAAGGTTGGGTCAATACTTAAAATGACATCACTAGGACTGACATAGGTTTTAATGATGAGTTCTAATAACTCAGATGATCCTGATCCAATCATGATAGTCTCTTTTTGATAGCCAAATTGTTCACATAACGTTTCAATCAGTTGTGTACCTTGATGATCTGGATAACGATTCAGTGATGAGAGCACAACTTGATTTAAAACAAAAGGTAAGGTTGTATTGACTTCATTGGCATCTAAATAAATCGATGCGTCAATCAGTTTTGGATCATATGGTGTTAAGTTTTTTAACGCTTTTTTAATGGTCATAAGCGTACCTTAATGCTTGCTGCATGAGCAGTCAAACCTTCTACTTCAGCAAGATCAATAATTGATTTCTGATCTTCTAAAAATGCCTGTTTAGAATATGAAACATAAGAGGTTCTTTTTAAAAAATCATAGGTAGAAAGTCCTGATGAAAAACGTGCCACCCCTGATGTTGGAAGAGTATGATTGGGTCCCGCCATATAATCACCGACAGGTTCAGGCGTATAGTTACCAATAAAAATGGCACCTGCATTTGAAATACGGTCTTTGATTATAAACGCATCTTGACATAAAAGTTCTAAGTGTTCAGGAGCAATAATGTTAATCAGTTTGACGCCTTCATCCATTGAATCTACAAGAATCAAGGCACCTTCATTTTCAATGGAGGTTCTTGCAATCGCTTCTCTTGAAAGTAACAGAAGTTGTCTTTGAAGTTCCATTTCAACAGCTTCTAAGACCACTTGAGACGTTGAAATACAAATGGCTTTTGCTTGTGTGTCATGTTCTGCTTGTGCCAGCATATCTGCAGCAATAAAGATTGGGTTTGACGTTTCATCAGCTAATATCACAACTTCACTTGGACCAGCAATGGTATCAATACCAACAAGACCTGAAACTAATTTTTTAGCGGTTGCAACATAAATGTTTCCTGGTCCAACAATTTTATCGACTTTAGGAATGGACGGTGTACCAAATGTTAATGCTGCAATACCTTGTACACCACCGATTTTAAAAATGTGTTTAATATTTAACATATCTGCCGCAACTAAAATCGAAGGTGCAATCTTACCTTCTTGATTCGGTGGTGAAATTAATACAATTTCTTTGACGCCAGCAATGATTGCTGGAATGGCTGACATAAGTACAGTAGAAGGATAACTTGCTGTTCCACCTGGAATATAAAGACCTACTTTTTCAATTGGCGTGATTTTTTGACCGATGATACGACCGTTATTTTCATATTCAAAAGAAGCATAAGTTTGTTTTTCATGATACGTACGAATATTAATGATGGCTTTTTTTAAAGCGTCTTTAACTTCTTCTGAAACTAAATGATACGCATCATTTATATCTTGCTGAGATACTAAAAAAGAATCAATTTCTACGCGATCAAACGTTTTTGTATATCGTCTTAACGCCTCATCTTGATTTTTTTTTACATTTTCAATGATAGCTTTCACTTTGTCATCGATGTCTTGTTGGACATTCACGTTTAAATTTTGATTGAGTTTTTCTAAATACGTTTCTTTTGTATAAAAAGTCATAAGCTTAATCTTTCTTTTAATGTATCCATTTCTTTTCTGTTTAAATAAAACGATGCTTGATTACAAATAAGTCTTGCTGAAACATCTGAAATGGTATCTAGTATCTTAAGTCCATTTTCTTTTAAGGTTGTTCCAGTTTCAGTAATATCGACAATCACGTCTGATAATAAAATCATTGGTGCAAGTTCAACCGATCCATTTAAGGGTTTAATTTCTACGGTTTGGTTTCTTGTTTTGAAAAATGATTTTGCTGTATTGATAAATTTTGTTGAGACAACAATGTGATCATTTTCTACATACGCATTTTCATTTAATCCTGCAACAATCATTCGACACTTACCAATGTTTAAATCTAAGAGCTCATAAATATCCGCTTTTGTTTCTTCAATGAGATCACTTCCTACAATCCCAATATCAGCAAGCCCTGATGTGACATACGTGATCACATCACTTGGTTTAACAAATAGAAAGGTTAAATTTGAAGCTTCATCTTCGATTTGAAGTTGTCGACCTGGTTCAATAAGGGTGGTTGTTACACGTTGATCAAATAGAAGGTCTAGCGTTTGTTTTCCAAGTCTTCCGGTAGGAATTGCGCATGTCATCATATGTTAAACTCCTTTAAAAGCATCTCAAGAGAAATCGATACACCAAATGCTTGTTTTTGATACTGACCTGTACGACCGTCATAAGATCCTCCAAATAAAACGGGTCTATGATACCCTTTCATATACCCTTGGATATAAAGTCCTGAATAATAATCATAGGGTGGTATCACAGAAAGATCAATGATGGCACTGAGTTGATTCAGCTCTGTTTGATACGGTTTTAAAACTGAAAGATCAAGGCAATCTTGAAGTTCTTCATATGTACCTTTTTGGTTTAAATATGGAAGGATGCCTTCATATGTCTTATTGTCTAATAACGTTTTTAAAGAGGTTGTTGATTGAAGAGACAACGCTTCTTTGATTTTTGTGTTCATAGATGGAATACGAGAGGTCATAAACGATGGATACGAAACAACAAATATCACCTCTTTTTTTAATTTTTCTGAAATGCTTAAAAGCATCTTCAGCTGATCTTTTATGTTCACTTGACCAACCACTTCATACCCGTATTGTGGGAATGTTTTTAATCCAGTTTCTAATTGTCTGTATGAAGACGCTTGATAGCATACTTGAAGTTGATCCTTATCATTCATCAATGGTAAATACGTTTCTAAAATAGAGGTTGTAATATCTGGTCTTAAGACATAAGAAAAACCATCTCTTAATTGAAGTTGAATGAGTTTATCCTCTGATACAGAGGGGTTAGACGTGATAAAAGACGTTGTTCTTGTAATCAGTTCTGGTTCAACAGGTGTAAAACCATTATCTTTAAAAAATGAATTTAAGGCTTCAATGGTTTGATTTTTAACTTGGAGCTGTTTTATTTTTTCATTAAACATTATTAGGTAACCTTTTCTTAAAGATGTTTTATTACTTTACTACTTTATATTGATAAAGCAATTATAGCAAACACACGATATAAAAACAAGCATAAAGAAAAAGAAAGCAAATGTATGCTTTCTTTGATTTAAAATATGTGTCAATATTATTCAGTTGTAATTACTGTATTAATAGTTAAAGTTGTCACATTGCCTGATGTATCTGAAATGGTAATCACATACGTTCCAGCCTCTACATCAGCATCAAATTCAGTAACGTTTTCACCGTTAAATGTGAGTGCCTCAATCCCAAAGATCACAGCTTCTTTTGAATTATCACTAAACTCTATATTTTCTAAGATGCTTTGAAGTGAGACAACTTCTGGGAATGTCACTTCAATGACATTAGATGCACCAGTCCCAACGAATGTTACTGCAACAGTACCAAATCTTGGATCATCAATGATAATAAAAGGTGCTTGGTTATCTTCTTTTGAGACATCAACAATGAGTCCTTCGTTATTGTCATAACTTACGGTTGTTTCAATGCCATCATCCGTTCTTGAAACAGAGGCTGCTGTAAATGCATCAACCGTGAGTGCTGTAACAGATGATACACGAACGTGTCCATTTTCAGTCACTCTTGCTAAGTATCCAACTAAGACATAACGTGCTTCTTGTAGTAAGTTTGTATCTCCTGTTAAAGCTTGGTTACCTGTAATTGTTAAAGTTTCTCCAGTAAAGGTTACTGGTGCTTCTTCACCAATATATACGAATGCTTGATTCGTATATAATCCGTAGACGATGGTATAATTTTGGTTTTCTTGAAGCAATACTGAAGATTCTAAACTTAATGTTAGATTAGAAGTGGAGACAGTTTCAGTTTCTGGATTAAAAGATACAGACCCTGTTGTATTTACATTAAAATCAATAAATGAAATACCATCTAAAGATAATACTGGAAGTTCAGTGTAATCAATCGTTTCATAACCAGCAAATGCTTCTTCATAACGTTCTGGTAAGGCATGTAAGTATGCCATTTCAGTATCCAAGACACTACGATAAACTTCTAAATCAACAAACCCTCTGGTGTTATTAAGTTCAAATTGATCAAATAAACGTTCTAGATTTAAAATCGTTTCAATGGTTTCATTAAACAGTTGATCTAAACTTCCGTGTTTATAAGTAAGACCATATGTTTCAAATCTTTCTTTCATGACAGGTAGCATGTTTAAATAATTCACATTAAATAGCGCTGACGCTTTAGCAACATATCCAACAAAAAACTCACCTGCTAAATCATCCATACCACTTGCACGGACGTTTACAGAAACACTTGTTTCCTCTGTTTCTTGGTAATCATTGTCATAGACTAAAGAAGCATTTAAAGAATCATATAAATCAACATCATCAAATAAATCTGGATTCCAGTCTTGAAGGTTTTTTAATTCTGCTTCACTATATGATGCCGTGATACTTGACCAACCATTAAATGCCGTTGGATAAAACGTGAAATAGGTTTGATCTGTACTTTCAAATTGAAATGAATAGACATCGTTTTCTAGTCCTTTGGTTGCAACTTTCACATAGTTAAAAGTTGCTGTGTCATTCACAACATCATCAAACTCAGACACTCTAATAAATGTTTGAAGCCAACCATTTGGTGTTTGTACGTTATAGCTAATGTTTGCATCACTGCTTCTAAAATACATCCAAAGACCTGTCGTTTCACTGACGTAAGCTTTAAACCATCCACTTCCGCCTGCCATTGGATTTTCTTCTTTAATTCCATTGGCCCAAATATCACTTGACCATTCATATAATGTATCTTTAATGTATGTTAATCTTCCAAATGAAGCAAAGGTGCCTTCTTGATATGCATCATACACATCAACAACAAGTTGACCTAAATCATTATAGTACATAGCAATTTGTCGTAAAGAATAGGTTGCATCTTCACTCGATTCAAATGCAATATTTGCACTACTTAACGTGACAATATCTGCTTCTTCATCATAAGATAGTGCTAATTTACGATCACCAAATGTCACCCATGTATTTTCAACAGAAATGTTTTCAAGTGCCCAATCGACTTCTGATTTAGATGCTTCAGCATAGGATGATATCCCTTGATTTAAATTTCTAAATTCAACACCAATATTTGAACTATCTGGTAAATTGGTGTAGGTGAGTGTGTTTGTTTCCGTATCAATATCAGTATCACCTGTCGATGCATCACCTGAAAATGATCCATTTAATAACACATTTTTATTGACAAACGTGACGTTTTCAGGTTCTGTTGCAACAAGTGCATCTAAACTCACATTTAAATCGACTTGAGATAAACGGTCAAGTGAATAGAGTAAGGTATCTGTTAAAACTGGACGATTTGGATCAATGTTATCTTCTGGATCAGATCTACATGCCACTAAAAATAATATAAAAGTTAAACTTAAAACGAGTAATACTTTTTTCTTCATAGAAGACTCCTTAGTTTTTTTAAATTGATCAATTATACCACAAAACGTGTGATTATTAAGTTTATATTGACTCAAATGAGGTAGAAAAAACCTTCCTGATTAGGAAGGTTTAACTTGCTTTTTCTTTCTATTTTGATGACTCATGATATACATGGTAACAATAAACATAAATAAAATCATAAATGTGAGCCAAAATCTTGGTCCAAGAAGTGCTTCAACAAATATACCGTAATACAATAAAACATTAGAGATTGTTAAAATCACATACGCTCCAATCATCACGCCCATATATCTTTTAAAGTTCGGTTCTGATAATGGCATCATCATTTTAATAAAGTATGTTGGAATAAGTGGTGTTCCAAGTGAAATGGCGTGTTGATAAGAAGGTGTTTCTCTTAACCAGTTTCTAGCTTTAATGAATTTCTAATGTTTTTCTAAGTGCTAGGTTTGATCAATCTTTTTTATAAGTATGTAATATAACACCATCCCTGTTAGATAGCCACTCCATAAAATCAACAGTGCAAGTGAAATCCCAAACCAAATACTTGCTACTGTTACTGAAATAAACTCCATGGTTGAGAAATCATCGGATGAATCACAGATAAGATAAAAATGATCGTGATCATCCAAAATAAAGGGATATTTAAGTTCAGTAAAGCATCAATGGCGTCTTGCATGTTAATCTTCCATTAAAAAAGATAAAACGGTTTGTATTTCTTGATCCCAGTATGCCCAGTCATGGGCACCCGGTTTAAATACATATGTATGAAGAATGTTTTGATTGTTTAAATATGTATGAAATCTTTTATTTTCTTCAACTAAAAAATCATTATCTCCGCAACTAATCAATAATTTTTGATCATTCATCTTTTTAACCACATGATACAAATCTAAATGACTATCTTTAAAAAGATCCGTACCAAATAACGTTTGAAATTGATAGACACGTTCACCTTTAATAAAATGGTCTTCCATCTTTTCAAGTTCAATCACAGGCGAAAGTGAAGCAATCTTATGATATAGTTCAGGGTGATGAAGTCCTAAATATAACGCTCCGTATCCACCCATCGATAACCCTGCAATAAAACGGTCTTCTTTTTTGGTAGACACCTGGAATGTTTCTTCAATACGAATTCTTAAATCGTTAATAATATAGTCATGATAACGAAGCCCATTTGGATTATTTACATAATAACTGTTCCCACCATCAGGCATGACAATCACAAGATCATATTGTTCAGCATAACGTAAAAGATTCGAGGCATATACCCAATCTGTATAATCCCCAAAATATCCATGTAAAAGATATAAAGTTTTAAATCCACCTTCTGTTGCTTTTTTTTCTGGAATATAGACATTGACGTGTTTTCCCATTTCAAGGGAACGTGTGCCGTGTTTCAATGTAACGAGCATAGCTTTAACCTCACTAAAATCTTCAAATTTCAATTAATTATATGATACACTAAAAATAAGGAGATAAAATGAAAAAAATCAATCAACCACTCATCATGATGAAATTTGGTGTCTTATGGTTTTATTTGTTTGCTTTGGTTGCTCATTTTTTTGCACCTGAGCCTTATTCAATTATAAATAATAACTTTTCTCAATTAGGACCTCAAGGCTATGATCTCGCTTGGATTATGCAAATTGCTTTTATTGGAAGTGCTGTACTTTGGTTTTACGGATTATACTTAAATTATAAAAATCCAGTATTACATAAACGAGTGGCATGGATGTTTTTCTTTATTGCTATTTTCATTGTATTTGCTGGACTCTTTAAAACGACCCTTCCAGGCATCCCTGTTTTACTGGCGAGTCAAAGTGACCTTGAAAGAAATCTTCATTTATTTGCAGCACACGGATCTCAATTACTCGGTCTTCTGATTCTACTTGAGCATATCAAGTATTCAGATAAGAATGTTAAGAAATATCATATACGAATCCTTATTGCCTTACTGATTTTATCTGTCATCTTTCAATTTGGACCTTTTATGGGAATCACCCAACGCGTGCTAGCTTTAACACATTCCTTTTGGACCATTAAATATTTAAATGTCTATAAAAAAAGAATAACTCCTAACGTTATTCTAGGATAATTAATAAAAGTAGAATAAGCGATTTGCTTATTCTACTTTTTTATATTGAATCCTTATTTAAAATATTGAAACACTCTAACATACTCTAATTGCATGATAACATCTTCATTAAAGATAGAGGCATCCGGTAATTGTCCACCATCAAAGGTGCCACCAACTGCTAAATTTAAAATGATATAAAATGAGGTATTAAACGGTGCTGGATATGCGCCATTTTCACTATACCAATCACTTGTTTGGTAGTATAAGTTATCATTAACATACCAACGAATGACATCATCTTCCCATTCAATCGCATAAGTATGAAATTCGTTAATGGCTTGTCCTTGAGGGAACGTATACGTTCCAAAAGAATAAGTATTATTTGGCCACTCTCCACCGTAATGAATCGCACCCGATGCTTCATTAGGAAATCTTCCTTTGGCTTCCATAATATCAATTTCACCGTTGGCAGCCCATGTCCCATAGGTTGTATTATCAGGGAGTAACCAAAACGCTGGCCATAATCCGTTACCTAACGGTAATTTAATGGATGCTTCAAATCGTCCGTACGTTTGAGAAAATAAGTTATTGGTCCAAAGTCTTGCTGAGGTATAAGACTTCCCACCAAAAGATTCATTTTTAAGTTGAATGTTTAAATAGCCACCTTCAACAAATGCATTTTCTTCTCTGTAGTACTGAGCTTCATTATTACCCCAACCAGGAATCCCATACTGAGAGCCGTCTCCAGTTTGAAATGCCCACTTAGACATATCAACTCCTTGTTCATTCGGATTAACTGAAGTTTCAAAATCATCACAAAACGTGATGATTTTATCATCAAAGGTTTCATTACAAATACTCACTTCTGTTTCATCTGGTAAATTATCTTCTGGTAAGGTTACACAAGAAGATAATACAAATAAAAAGGTGAATATTAAAATAAGGTTATACGTTTTTTTCATGGCTGTCTCCTTAAGATTAGTATAACACGGTAGAAGACTATTTCTTAAGGATTTAATTACTCGTAAGCAATCATTCCGTCACACCTTGTTTCAGTGCCACATTCATAATGATTACCCTTTTTTAAGATGATCTGCCCTCGTCCAAAAGATGACCCTCTAGGCTCAATCACAATATCATGACCTTTTTCTTTTAAGGCATCTATTAAAGATTTATCGATACTATCTTCAACAGCGACCTTCAACCCTTCATCCCACCTAAAACGAGGGGCATCTAATGCTGCTTGAGGGTTCATGTGAAAATCAATAAGATTCATGAGTACTTGAACATGGGCTTGAGGTTGCATGAACCCGCCCATAATCCCAAATGGTCCAATAGGTTTTTCTCCTTGCATGAGAAATCCAGGAATAATCGTATGATAGGTTTTCTTTCTAGGTTCTAATTTGTTATGATGAGTCTCATCTAACTTAAAGGTATGGCCTCTATTTTGCATGGAAATTCCAGTGCCATCAACAACAATACCACTTCCAAAACCCATATAATTGCTTTGAATGAGTGAGACCATGTTCCCTTCTTTATCTGCAGTTGCTAAATACACAGTACCTGCCTTTTGATAATCAAGTGGTTCAAATAACGAGGCTTTTTCTTTGATCTCTTTTCTTCTTAAATTAACATAATTTTCACTTAATAAAAAAGAGGGATTCACTTTCATAAAGTTTGGATCGGTGACATATGTTAACGTATCAGAAAAAGCAATTTTAAGTGCTTCTATTTGTTTGTGAGTGGTATGTGGATGGTAAAGGTTATAAGATTCATCTTTTAATAAATTCAGTGCCATAAGTGCCGTAATCCCCTGACCGTTGGGAGGTATTTCATATACATCATAGCCTTTATAATGTGTAGAGATGGGATCAACAAAGGTAGAAGAAAAAGATTTTAAATCATCGTGATCAATATAGCCGTCATGTTTTTCCATAAAAGAAACAATTTTATCAGCAAGATCACCTTCGTAAAAACTCTTAGCGTTTGTTTTTCCTATTTCTTCAAGGGTATCTGCTATTAAATCAGACTTGAATAAATCTCCTGCATGATACCGTTTGCCTTCTTTTGTAAAGACATCAAAAAAAGTTTGAAACATCGCACCTTGATTGGTCTCTTGATATTTTTTGATGGAATTCTCAAAATAATACCCTACTGATTCAGAAATGATAAACCCTTCTCTTGACAGTTTAATGGCAGGTTCTAATACTTCAAGTAACGTTAAATTACCAAAACGTTCAATGAGGGTTGCCCATCCTTTGGGGGTCCCTGGAATGGTAATTGGAATCACACCAAAAGGAGGCATGGTGTCATGGCCTTTTGATTTGACTTTTTCAATAGAGATGTTTCTAGAACTATAGCCACTACTATTTAGTCCATATAATTGATCTTTAAAATAAACGAGAGCAAAATTATCACTACCAATCCCGTTACTACAAGGTTCAACAACGGTTAAGGCTGCAGCAGTTGCTACTGCTGCATCAATGGCGTTACCTCCTTTTTTAAGAATTTCAAGTCCTGCAAGTGAAGCAAGACCTTCTGAAGAGGCGACGACACCTTTATTAGTATAGATAGGGTTTTTAAAAGAAGCATAAGTGTTTGACATAGATTGTCCTTTAAAAGTTTTAATTATTATAGCATAGGGAGTAGAGTATAAAGAAAAAGACCTAAAAATAGGGTCTTTTTCTATTTTTTATTTCCATTCATTGTTTACTAAATCCGTTTTTTCACTTCTCCCTGTGTCATAAAAATAATAAGTAAAAAGATAGGTACTTGTTTTAATCTCATCGCTACCTTCTCTGGTTTTTTTTGATTATAACATGCTGGATAAATGCAATGTTTTTATGGGATTCTATGGATATAATAAAAAAAGCTCAAGAGAGCTTTTTTTATTCATAGATGCTTAATAATGTGTTGATCTTCTTCATTGAGTTTAAAATCAAAAATATCGATGTTTTCTTGTTGATGTTTTGGGTTATGTGACTTGGGAATCACAACCATGCCTTGATGCACTTGATAGTTTAAAACAACTTGACTCCATGTTTTATTGTATTTTTTTCCTATTTCAGTAAGAATATTTTTATGTTCTTCTGATAACTTAGCAATCGAGTGATACGCTTCAGGAATGATGTCATTGGAATTGCAAAAGTCAATGAGATGTTGTTGGTGTTTTCCTGGATACGATTGAAATTGATTGAGTACGGGTTTGATTCTCACGTGATCAATGAGATATTGCAGTTGCTCAATATTAAAATTAGAAACACCAATCGATTTAATGAGGCCTTGATCAACAATCGATTCTAATATACGATACACTCTTATGTTTTCTTCATTGGTTTCTAATGGAAAATGCATTAAATATAAATCGATGTACTCTAAGTCGATATTCTGAAGTGATTGCTCAATATATTGAGAAACAAGTGTATCTGTACTACTAAATTCCTCTTTTTCAGGAATTTTTGTTGTTATAAAAAATTCTTTTCGATTGATCTTTGATTCTTTAACCGCTTTTCCTATTACTGCTTCATTTCTATAATAAATCGCCGTATCAATTAAACGGTATCCTAAGTCGATGGCTGAAAGCAATTCTTTAGTATCATAATTAATTTCACCAAAAAAGTCTTTGTTTGCTTTTCCAAACGTGTTTGTACCTGTTCCTAAAGAAGGTATTTCAAATCCGTTGTTCATTTTTAAATATTTCATGTCCTACCAGCCTTTTAATTAGTCTTTCATCGTTTTATCTTTTTTATTAAGTTGAATAAGTGGTAAATATATAAGTATCATGATGATCGCTGCGATGAGTGCAAATACCATGGTGTATAGACCTTGATGAATATTAACAAGTCCATTTAAAAAGTCGACGGGTGGGTTTTTTAGAAAGAGTTCGTCGCTACCCCCATAAACAAATGTAGCATAACCTGAGATAATTCCATAAATAGCTAATAAACCCATTGAAATAAATAGGTCCATTTTAGATGGTATCCATTTAAATACACTTAATCCATACATCGCAAGCACTCCGATCATCAAATGAGCACCGAAATAGGTCCACCCACTCCAACGATCAAGACCAAAGGGGGTATCAAAAAATAGAAATGTTAAGATGGTCCCAAACCAATAAAAATACGTGATTTTAAATACTTTTTCTTTTTTAAATGTAATTGAATATGTTAATCCATATAAGGCGATAGCACATAAAGGCAATCTAAATAGAGATCCGTTTAGTACCCTGTTTTCAAAGACTTGCCATTCAAAAAGAACAACAAGTGTTATAAAAAAGTATCTGAACAGAACTTCATACTTCGACTGTTGAATTTTTTTCCCAAATATTACAACTAAAGAAAGTGTGAGTATGAAACTCATGATTATGGAAGTATGTATCCATCCGAACCATTCAATTGTTTGGCCGGGTTCTTGGTTAAAAAAAGTATTCATATATTTATTTTACTATATAACAATCAATTTGTTTTTTAAATGACCACTCATTTTTCGTTTTAGCATATAGAGACATACATAAAAAGAGTCCTGTTCATGAGTCTTTACCTATGGTTAATTTAAAAAACACCTCATAATAAATGACGCGTTTTTTAATATCATTGTATTTTTATCCCCATATACCAAAAAAGAATAGTGCACTTAATCCCGTAATAATTAGACCGCTTATCGCTAAAAAAGTATGTGCATAATCTCCCCAAAGTAGTTTAACTCTAGAATACATCAATCGATATAAAACAAAATTACTCTTTCTCATCGCTGAGACAAACATAAATAAACCCATAAAAGCCATTAAGCTTCCCCATAAAAAATTCATAAACACTCTCCCTACATTTTTTTTATTTTGTCAAAAATCACTTGAACATCCTTTATATCTAAAACATCTCTTACTAGAATTTTTTTACCAGTTATTAGTTTAATAGAAACTATCCCAGTATTCTCAAAAATTCTGATTCCATTTTTAATCGTGTATCTTTCAACTTTTAGTGTCTTGACATAAGACATTTCAATTTCTTTTTGATCTTTATGAAAAATGATTTTATGATTGTAAATATCAAATAAAGCTTCTGGATTTTGATCAATTGTTAATTTCCATTTAAATAATATGATTAGATAAATAGTAAGTAAAATATTTACACCTAAGAAACTACTAAAATATACAAAGGGTAACTCTGTTGTGTATAAATACACTGACGTAAACATGAGTGCAACAGATAAAAATGAGATAAAGTATATAATAACGTTATAATTAATTTTCATTCTAGAATCTTTTATTGCTGTGTATAAAACACCGTCATACGAGATATCACTATGTCCTTTAAATAACGCATCATAAGATACTTTAAATACTTTTGTGAGCGCATTGATAATTTCAAAATCAGGCTCAGATAAATCATTTTCCCATTTAGAAATACTTTGAGGTGTCACAAATAAAACATCTGCTAATGCTTTTTGACTCATGTTGTTTTTTAATCTTTGAAAACGAATACTTTCTCCAAATGTCATAATTGACTCCTTTGATATGTATATTCTACATCATTAATCAATAAAACAACTCAACACTTCGTTGAGTTGTTTTATTGATTAAATGTTTGGCGATGTGTAACAGGTGCTTCTCCATCATAATTTGTATGGATGACAATAAAATAGTCTTCATAAAATTCAATAGAAAACCAATCAGATTCATCAATGGTTGTTTCTTGTAGCCATGTGGTAAAGGAATCAATCTTTCCAAGTGATTCATAGGCCATGGGTCCAACTTTTTGATAGATCGTTGTGGTATATTCGGGGTGATGAAGTCCGCCACCCCTGTACTCTGCAACAAAAAACAATGTATCGTGTTGAGGTGTCTCATAAAAGATTACTCTGTTGGCTGCAAAAAAGTGTGTAAGACCATACACAATGAATGCTGAAAATATCAATAAACTTGAGATAATGATTCTCAAAATCATCCACTCAAATCGATATCTTAAAAAATCAATGATAAATACAATACTGACACTCACGAGAACTGTTACAACAATGAGTAAATCAAGTTCTCCTTTGAATCCAAAAAATTGTATCCCTATTTTTAATTGTGTGGCCTCAATCGTAATCATTGTGGCAAGAAAAATCACAGTGAAAATGATGATGGAACGACCCAATAATTGAAGTTTTCTCTCTAGTAACATAAGATTTCATTCTAAAGTGTTTTATTGATCAAAAAGTAATTTTAAGTATCTTTCACCATGTTCTTCATAACCAGTATCCTTGAATCCGTTGTTGATATAAAACTGATATGGCATCTTATGATCCATCGTGCAAGAGACATACAGTGATTTTAAACCTTCTTCTTGACATTTATTTTTAATTAAATCTAACGTTTTTTTTCCGTATCCCTTATTTTGATACGGTTTACCAATCATCATACGCCATATATAATGTCCTGGTTGGTTATATTCAGGAATTTCGTCAGCATGTAATTCTAACATGATAAATCCTACAACAAGATCATCATCAACAATCACTCTTGGCCATGCAATATTAGGGTGTACATAGGCTTGTGCAAGACTTACTGCATTTGGTGCTACTTGTTTCTTTTGATTTTCATCTAATGTGTCATATAACTCTAAACATGATTTTAAATTTTTTGGCGTTACTTCTTTGAGTTGTATCATGAATTATCCTTTATTTGTTTATAGATTATTATATCATCGACTTTAAAAAATAAAAAAGCCAAAATGGCTTTTTTATAGGTAACGAACAGTAGCTCTGGCAGAATCGAACTGCCGACACAAGGATTTTCAGTCCTTTGCTGCACCTTTTTGCAGTCCTTTACTCTTTATTGGTCTAGTATAAATTAATAAACTTTTAAATTTATCATAATAACAAAAATCTAACACATTAAGAAATTATGTTATGGTTGTCCACTAATGATAGCCACGATGAAACTAAGCAAAACACCTCCAACCAGACC
>JAURNN010000064.1 GCA_030830185.1 Bacillota bacterium
CAGATTTACTTAAGACATCAGATTTTTTTGATCAACATCATCAACACATTTTTGATGCGATGAAGCAACTTGATTTTCAATCAAAAACCATTGATTATGTCAGTATTGGTGCCATCTTAAGAGAACATCGTGTGCTTGAAACTTCTGGCGGATTAGAGTATTTGTATAGTCTTGCTGAAATGATTCCTTCGACGTCTCATTTAGACACGTATGTCGATATGATCAAAGAAGCATCTTTAAAAAGAGATATAATTGATTTTGCATCTCAAGTAATTGAACATGGATATGGAAAAGATATGGAAGTTTCAGAATATGTTGATTATGCTGAAAGTGGTATTTTTGAGATCTCCAAAAGAAGAAAAGCATCATCGTTTGCATCCTTATCTGAAATCACAAAAGAAGTCAAAGAAGTATCAGAACGTAATGCCAATAAACAAGGTATTACAGGGCTCATGACAGGGTATAAAAACTTAGATGAACTTTCAGCTGGACTTCAACCCGAAGAACTTATTATTTTAGCAGCACGACCTTCGATGGGAAAAAGTGCCTTTGCAATGAATGTTGCGATGAATGTCGCTAAAAGAAACAAAGAGGGAAAAGCAAATGTTGCCATCTTTAGTTTAGAGATGAGTAATACGCAACTTGTTTCACGTATGTTATCCACAGAAGCAAATCTAAAAAATACACGTTTAAAAACAGGAAATTTATCAACCAAAGAATGGCAATATTTTGAAAGTGGCATGCAATCACTCAATCAACTTAATATTCACTTTGATGATTCAGGGTCTGTTTCCGTTTTAGATATACGTGCGAAATGTCGTAAACTCGCTCAAGAAAAAGGATTAGATTTTGTTGTGATAGATTACTTACAACTTATTAAATCAGATAATAGAAGTGGAAATCGACAAGAAGAAGTTGCGAATATTTCTCGAAGCTTAAAGCAAATGGCAAGAGAATTAAAAATTCCAGTGATGGCATTATCTCAGTTATCTCGTGAAGTTGAAAAACGTGAAGATAAAAAACCTATTCTTGCCGATTTAAGAGAATCAGGAAGTATTGAACAAGATGCTGACATCGTCATGTTTCTATTTAGATCTGATTACTATAAAAAAACAGATGATCAAAACACGGGTGAAGTCGAACTCATTATTGCTAAAAATAGACAAGGTGTTGCAGGTGTCTCTAGATTCTTTAGATTTGATACCGAATACTCACGATTTGTTGCTCAAGAAAATCGATCTGAAGAATATAAGCCTAACGAATAAAAGTAACGATATTCATACAATATGTTTTCCAAAAAGTAGAAATAATCATTGATTCATTTCTACTTTTTTTATCCTTATTGTATAAGTTTTCTCATTTAAGAATGATAAAAGAATGTCAAAATCATGATACAATATTAAAGGTGATGATATGTACGATAGACTCGATTTAATAAAAAAACAATATGAAGAAATACTCGTCAAACTTCAAGCATCCTCTATTGATATGAAAGAGATGAAGGAGTTACTTAAAAAACAAAGTGATTTTGCTAAAATCGTTGAAGTTTACGATGAATATTTAACAATTTCTAATCAGTTAAAACAAACTGAAAAGATGATGAAACTTGAAAAAGATAAAGATATGCTAGAGATGGCAGAAATCGAATTTCAAGAGTTAAATGATAAGTTGATTCAATTAGAAGACACATTAAAAATTTTACTTTTACCTAAAGATCCAAATGATGATAAAAATATCATCATTGAAATCAAAGGTGCTGCTGGTGGAGATGAAGGCAACATATTTGCTGGTGATCTTTTTAGACTATACTCAAAGTATGCAGAAACAAAAGGATTTAAAATAGAACTACTTAACGCTATGGAAGGCGCAATGGGAGGATATACGTCCATTGAATTTATGGTATCAGGTAAAGGAGTCTATTCCCTTTTAAAATATGAGTCCGGGACACACCGTGTACAACGTGTTCCAGAAACTGAATCGCAAGGACGTATTCATACGTCAACAGCTGTTGTTTTAGTGATGCCCGAAGCTGAAGAAATTGAAATTGATGTTAAGTGGGATGACATTCGAGTCGATACATTTACATCGAGTGGACCTGGTGGACAATCTGTCAATACAACAAAAAGTGCCGTGCGTTTAACGCATATTCCAACAAATATTGCAGTGGCATGTCAAGAGGGTAAATCTCAACACGAAAATAAAGATAAAGCATTTAAATTACTTAAAGCGCGTATTTTTGATTCAATTTTACAAGAACAACTTTCAAAAGAAGAACAAACACGTAAAGAACTGATTGGTCGTGGCGATCGCTCTGAAAAAATAAGAACCTATAACTATCCTCAAAACCGCGTCACAGATCACCGAATCGGACTTACGTTACAGCGCTTAGATGCAGTGATGGAGGGGAAATTAGAACTTATTATTGAACCACTCATTCACGAGATTCAAAAGCGACAAATCGCTGGTGAAGCATGACCTATAAACAGCTCATTGATCAATATGAAGACTTATGTGTTAAAGCAAATAAATCTGAGTTTGTTGTGAAGTATATGACAATGGAACTTTCTCAATTAGAACCTCATATTTTTTATATGAAACTGAATGAAGAAATTGAAGAAACACTGCTTAAAACAATCAAAGATGCACTACACAAATATATTGACGACCATCTCCCTGTTGACTACATTTTAGGATATCGATACTTCTTTGGCTATAAGTTTATGGTGAATGAACATGTCTTAATTCCTAGAAATGAAACTGAAGAACTTGTTGAACACGTATTAATGTATATAGATCACATGAAAAAACCACTACAACTTCTCGACTTAGGAACAGGTTCTGGTTGCATCGGATTAACAGCAAAAAAAGAAATTGATGACATTGAAGTGACGCTTGCAGATATTAGTGCAGAGGCGATAGAAGTTGCAAAGCATAATGCTAAGACATTACATGTGGAAGCTAAGTTTATTGTTTCTAATTGGTTTTCCAAAATTGATAAACAATATGATATTATTGTGTGTAACCCACCTTACATTCCAGATGAAGAATCTATAGGTGATACCGTAGATAAAGAGCCCTCACTTGCTTTATATGGAGGACAAAGTGGACTCACACATTATGAAACGGTTTTATCTCAAGCATCCATGCATTTAAACATCCATGGATTGATGGCATTTGAACATGGTTATAATCAAAAAGAAGGTATTCATACCCTCATCAAAAAATATTTTAAAGATGCAACCATCCTGACAGTTAAAGATCTTCAAGATAAGGAACGTATGACATTTTTTAGTCCAAACAATGCTTCATTAATCAAAGAGGTATAATATGAAAATTGCAATTGGTAATGACCATGCTGGGAAACTTCTTAAAGATGAAACGGTAGTCTATTTAAAACAACATGATATCGAAGTTCTCAATGTTGGAACAGACACAGAAGATGATGTAGATTATCCAGATTATGCAATAAAAGTAGCTGAACTCGTAACCAATCAAACGGTGGACTTAGGCATTCTCATTTGTGGAACAGGCATTGGGATGAGTATTGCTGCTAATAAAGTAAAAGGGATTCGCGCTGCAAATATTTATGATAAACAAACAGCGATGTTAGCGAAGAAACATAACTTTGCAAACGTCATTACATTTGGTGCACGTACCCATACAAAAGAGCAAGTGTATCAACTTTTAGATACGTTCTTACATACTGAATTTGAATCTAGACACTTAAAAAGAATAGATAAAATTAAAGAAATCGAGGAATAATCATGTCTAAAGTAACGGTATTGAATCACCCACTTATTGATCATAAAATGTCTCAAGTTAGAGATAAGCACACAAATACGAAAGCATTTCGTGAAACTGTTTCTGAAATTGGTGCACTCATCACATATGAAATCACACGTGATTTTAAAACAACCCCTAAAACCATTGAAACCCCGATGGCAGTCATGACAGCATATGAACTTGAAAAACCGGTTGTGATTGTGCCAATTCTTCGTGCAGGGTTAGGGATGGTTGATGGCATTCATAATATTATTCCGACCGCAAAAATTGGACATATTGGTATATATCGTGATGAAGAGACATTAGAACCCAAATCATATTATCAAAAGTTTCCTAAAACAATTACAGACAGTGTTGTTTTAGTTGTTGATCCTATGCTTGCAACAGGTGGTTCAGCATCTTATGCAATTGATGTTTTAAAAAAACATGGTGTTTTAGACATTAGATATGTTGGTCTTGTTGGATGCCCTGAAGGGATTCAAAGACTTCAAAACGATCATCCTGATGTCAGTATTTATTTAGCAGCGCTTGACGAAAAACTAGATAAGAATGGATATATTGTTCCTGGTCTAGGTGATTGTGGGGATCGTTTATTTGGGACAAAATAGACTTAAAACGGGACTCACCATATATATTCTTGTCATTCAGCTATTTATGACCATTATTGGACTATCTTTTTTAGGTGTTTACATTGGTTCAAGAGTTGATCCTGAAGGTTCAGGAATGATTGTTTATGGTGCCATCGGATTATTTGTAGGGATTTTTTTAAGTTTTATAACATTATTGCAATTTGTAAAAAGTGAGGCCAAGCGTGAAAGACGAACATAAAATTGCATTCATCGGAATTGGATATGGTGCATTATTATCACTTATTGTGTTTATTTTTTACCGTGAGTATGCACAGTGGGCATTATTAGGTGCGCTCACATCGCTATTTAATCATAGTCAAATGCTTCAAATTACAAAAGGTAATCATGTGAAAATAAATCAATTAGCAACACATTTAGTGACACGATTTTTGTTATATGTTATTATAATTGTAATCGTTTTCTTTCAACTTCGTGAGTCACAAAATGCACTCATTACAGCTTATGTGATCTTGCTTTTAGGATTCTCTTCGATAAAGGTGAGTACATGGATTTATGCGCTACCATTTTTTAAAAAAACGGACTCATCTAACAAGGAATAAGCATGATAGACTATCTACTTAGTTTACCTGGATATTTTTATACATCATTAGGAATTATGGCAGGGATTGCTATTGTTTTGTCATATGTCGGATACAAGGTATCCAAGTTAAACCCTGGCTCAATACCAAATAGAGGACTCACGTTATTCATTTCATTTGTGAAAATGTTTAACGATATGGTGAAAGGATATGTTGGTAAAAACTGGAAAGTTTTATCACCACTCGTCCTTACATTAGCTATTTATGTGTTTGTATCTAACGTATCAGGGATGTTTGCATTAGATGCACCAACAAAATATACATCGATTACCTTTAGTTTATCAATATTTGCCTTTTTAATCATTCAGATTACAGGGATTATTAGTTCAAGATGGGGTCATTTATTAGGACTATTAAAACCGTTTGCACCAATGTTACCTTTAAACTTAATTGGAGAAGTCACACCAATCATCTCGATTGCATTACGTTTATTTGGAAATATTATCTCAGGTGCTGTTTTCTTAGTTTTAATTTACCGATTTACAGGATGGTTATCCGTATTTATTGCTCCAGCATTTCATTTAGTATTTGATGTTGGGTTTGGACTGATTCAAGCACTTGTTTATGTTTTATTAACTGTTATTTTTACATCCTCAAAAATTGATGAAAAAGATTTTTTATAAAAAAAGGAGAATACAATGTTAGATTCAATCTTTAATGTATTGGTACCGATACTTGATGTCGTACCAAACGAATTATATGCAAAAGCATTTGCATACATCGGTGCGGGAATTGCCGTGCTCACAGGTTTAGGGACCGGTATCGGTCAAGGTATTGCAGCTGCAAAAGCAGTTGAGGCGGTTGGTCGTCAACCTGAAGCATCTGGTAAAATTTTAACAACGATGATCATTGGTCAAGCGGTTGCTGAAACCACTGGTTTATATGGGTTGTTAATTGCATTTATCTTAATTAACGTACAACCTTAAGGGTTATCGTGCAAGAAATATTTGAAGAAGTCTCACGCATCATTGATGCGGGACTCAACTCTGTCATTACCAACCCTGACATTGTTTTATTAAATATCGTCGCACTCATCGTAACAGCGTTTGTTGTCCGCAAGTTTTTTTGGGCTAAAATTACAGCTTTTTTAGACAAACAACAACATGCACTCACAGAAGCGCTTCAAGAAGCTGAGGATCAAAAACAACAAGCTATTAAACTTCAAGAAGATGCCAAAGCGGAATATCATAAGATGCGAGAAGAAACGCAAGGATTAAAACTAAAGCTTGAAAAAGAAGCAAAAGTTCAAGCAGATGCTCTACTTAAACAAGCTGAACTTGATGCAAGTAAAAAAGTAGAACATGCAGAAAAGCAAATTGCCTTTGAAGTTGCTCAAGCTCAAGAAGAAATCAAACAATCGATTAAATCGGTTGCTTTTAGTGCAGCAAGAAAAATTGTTTCCAAAGAAATCGATGAAGAAACACATCAA
>JAURNN010000065.1 GCA_030830185.1 Bacillota bacterium
GTGGTATTATGGCATGGCAAATATTGGTCATAATCCTACGATTAATTATCAAGAAAAGCCTCGATTAGAAATATATATATTTGATTTTAATCAAGATTTATATGGAAAGCATGTTGCAGTTGAATTTTATGACTACATCCGTTCTGAAAAGAAATTCGCTTCAAAAGATGACTTAATAAACCAATTAAAAGATGATGAGTATCATATAAGAAAATTATTAAATCATCAATAAGTATGTTATAATAATGCTACAAATGGGAGGTATTTTATGAAATTAATTATTGCGATTGTATCAAGCGATGATGCAAACAAAGTCCAAAAAGCACTTGTCCATGAACAATTTTTTATTACGAAACTTGCAACTCAAGGTGGATTTTTAAAAGCTGGAAACGTTACATTCATGATTGGTGTCAATGATGAGAAAGTCATGAATGTATTAGATATCATCGAAGCGAATTCTAAAAAACGTCAAAAACTCGTTCCAAATACCATTGTTAATGAGTTTGGTTCATTCTCAGCCATGCCAATTGAAGTAGAAGTTGGTGGCGCGACTATTTTTGTTTTACCAGTTGATCAATTAGTAAAAGTATAGTAAGAGTTTTTGATTGCATTTTTATAATATTATGGTATAATCTCATATGTCGACTACAAGGTTTAGGGCTAGATTCCCATACTTTAGTAGAGCGCAGAGAGGTATAATATGGCTTTAACAGCTCAAAAAAAGCAGGAAATCATTACTGCTTATCGTCGTGACGATAGTGACACAGGTTCACCTGAGGTACAAATCGCGTTATTGACTTTTGAAATCGAGGAATTAAACAGTCATTTAAAAACACATATCCATGATTTTCATTCAAGACGTGGTTTATTCCAAAAAATTGGACATAGACGTCGTTTACTATCTTACTTAAGATTCAAAGATGTGACTCGCTATCAAGAGCTTATCGTCAAACTAGGCATTCGTCGTTAATCGACATGCCTTTTTTTTATATACAATTTATATAAATTATGTTATGATAAATAAGGTTATATAAAGAAAAAAAGAAAATATAAAATGAAGGAGATTTTATATGTCCAAAAAAACATACCAAAGACAATTTGGTGGACGCACGCTTCGTGTAGAAATTGGTGAAATGGCCAAACAAGCTCGTGGTTCTGCGTTAATTTCATATGGTGATTCTCAAGTCCTGAGTGTTGCTACAGCAAAAACAGAATCAGCAAATGCAGGTTTTTTTCCTTTGATGGTCATTTATCAAGAAAAACTTTATGCAGCAGGTAAAATCCCAGGTGGATTTTTAAGAAGAGAAGGTCGACCTTCTGAACATGAAACACTAACTTCAAGACTTATTGATCGTCCACTTCGTCCTTTATTCCCTGAAGGTTACATGCATGATGTACAAGTGATTAATACTGTATTATCAAGTGATCAAGAGGCATCACCAGAAATGGCTGCATTCTTTGGATCATCCATCGCAATTAACACATCTGATATTCCATTTTATGGTCCAGTAGCTGCAGTTCACATTGGACGTATTGATGGAGCATTTGTCGTCAATCCATCACCAGAGCAAATGGAAGCATCTGATATTGACTTAATTGTTGCTGGTACGAAAGATGCTATTAATATGGTTGAAGCAGGTGCCAAAGAGGCATCTGAAAAAGATATGTTAGATGCAATTTTATTTGCACATGAAATGATTAAAGAATTGTGTGATTTTCAAGATGAAATCCTAAAAGATTATCCTATTGAAAAAATGCCGTTTGAATCATTAGAACCTGACCAAGACCTAGTTGCTGAAGTCACTGCAAAAGCAGGACAAGCACTTATTAAAGCAGTTTCCATATTTGATAAATTAGAGCGCTATGAAGCCATTGATGCGATTCAAAAAAGTGTTTTATCTGAATATGAAGCACAATCATTTTTCAAAAATATTGATGGTGTTCAAGTGTTTGATCAAAAAGCGTATGATTCAAATTTAAAATTCATTAAAATGATTCTCGATCAACTTGTTACAAAAGAATTACGTCGTTTAATCACAGAAGACAAAGTAAGACCAGATGGTAGAAAAGTTGATGAAATTAGAGATTTAGCGTCTCGTGTGGATGTGTTAAAACGTACGCACGGATCAGCACTTTTTACAAGAGGTCAAACTCAAGCATTAGGAGTTGTCACGCTTGGTTCACTTGGTGAAAATCAAATTATAGATGGTTTATCACTAGAAGATTCTAAACGTTTTATGCTTCATTATAATTTCCCTCCATATTCTGTTGGTGAAACAGGTCGTTATGGTGGTGTTGGTCGTCGTGAAATTGGTCATGGTGCACTCGGTGAACGTGCATTACTACAAGTACTACCTAGCGAAGAAGAATTTCCATACTCCATTCGTGTCGTCTCTGAAATTTTAGAAAGTAATGGTTCAAGTTCACAAGCAACGATTTGTGCTGGGTCTATGGCACTTATGGCAGCAGGTGTTCCATTAAAAGCACCAGTTGCAGGAATCGCAATGGGACTTATTAAAGAAGGCGATTACTATACAATTTTAACAGACATTCAAGGTATGGAAGATCACGAAGGCGACATGGACTTTAAAGTTGCTGGATCTAAAAATGGGATTACTGCACTTCAAATGGATATTAAGATTACAGGAATCAACGAAGCAATTTTACATGAAGCATTAGAACAAGCAAAAGTTGCACGTTTAGAAATTCTAGATCACATGAATCAAACTATTAGTGAAGTACGTGAAGATTTATCACCATTTGCACCAAAAGTCAAAATGATTACCATTTCACCTGATCGTATTCGTGATGTGATTGGGGCTGGCGGTAAAATCATTAGCCAAATCATCGAAGATCATGATCAAATTAAAATTGATATTGAACAAGACGGACGTGTCTTTTTGATGCATCACGATCGTCCAACAATTGAAAAAGCAGCAGCATATATTTTAAACCTTGTTCGTGAAGCTGAAGTTGGTAAAATTTATGAGGGTGTTGTCAAACGTATTGAAGCATTTGGATGTTTTGTTGAGTTATGGCCAGGTACTGAAGGTCTCGTTCATATTTCAAAACTCGCAAATGAACGTGTTGAAAAAGTTGAATCAGTTGTATCACTAGGCGATCAAATCATGGTAAAATGTATAAAGATTGATGATAAAGGACGCATTGATTTATCAAGAAAAGATGCATTATCAGATTTAAATCCTAAAAATTAGTATTTTATGATACAATATTTAAGTCAATGGAAGGTAATCGAGCGCAACTTGCGTTAGGAAAGTCCATGCTAGCACATGCTTTACTGCATGTAGTGATTGTGTCTAAGGAAATCATAACTTAGAGTACCTTGTGTAACGGCGTTGAACTTTCTAAGGGAAACTATGAAAGTAAATGTAACGTGCCACAGTGACGATGCACTTAGAAATAAGTGAGTGAAACGCGGTAAACCCCACAAGCTAGAAACCCAAATTATGGTAGGGGCACATCGATATTTGAAAAGATAAAGATGCTATACATTGTATAGAGATAAATGATTACACCCTTTAAGGGAACAGAACATGGCTTATGCACATTGACAAAAAAAGGTCCTATATTAGGACCTTTTATATTGCTCTTAAAATAATAAAGATGAGATAACTCGTATAAAATAGTAATAAAAATAATCCGAGTAACTTTGTGGTTTGTCCCTTTAACTTAACGTACAAATACGTCACAAGTACAAGGATGATTGCAAGAACACCATCAATAATCACACTCGGTGTCACACCTAAAGGAATAATAAATGATGTTAATCCAATTACAAGCATAATATTAAATAAGTTTGATCCTACAACATTACCAATGGCAATATCATGATCACCCTTTTTAATTGCGGTAATGGTTGTAACAAGTTCTGGTAAAGATGTCCCAATCGCAACAATACTAAGTCCCACGAGTGTAATCACTTGTTCTGGATTCATATTAAAGACATTAACAAGTAACTCTATTGCTAAAAATTCAGCAGAAGACGTCACGAAATATCCCCCTAATGAAACACCAATCAGTCCAATGATAAGAATTAAAATACTTTTATTAAGAGGTAGATGATTTTCATCAAGTCCGACAATGACTTTTTTCTCTTTTAGAAGAAGTTTTAAATAATAAGCAAAAAATATTAATAAGACAAATCCTTCAAGTCTAGATACTTGTGCATCCATTTGAAAATAATACATCAAGATGACAAACACAGTGGAAATCAATATCAAGTAGGGTAAATCTCTTTTTAAAACAGATTGGGAGACATGAATTGGAACAATCAATGCAGATATACCTAGAATTAGGCCAAAGTTTGCTAAGTTTGAACCAATCAAATTACCAAGTGCGATATCTGCATTCGTTCCATTGATATAAGCTTGAATTGAAGAAATGAAACTCACTGAAAATTCAGGTAATGATGTTCCAAAAGCCACTAATGTTAGACCAATCACAATTTTAGAAATACCTAATCGAGTTGCAATGGATGTCGCACCATCAATCGAAAAATCGGCACCTTTGATTAAAAAAATGAATCCAACAAGTAACAAAGCAATGTAAAGTATAATGTCCATATGTACTCCTAACATAACGATATTATTATATCATAGGCCATTATATAATGTATAGATTGACAAAATGGTATTCTTTTAGTAAAATGAACATGCATAAAATTGAATTTGAGGTATCATTCATACATGGAAGTTAGCCAGAGGATCGACGATCCAACATATCCCGAAACGACAAAGATAACGCCTTTTTCAAGTTGTCTTTTTTTATTAGGTTACAATGATGTCTACTGAGATAGTCACATATAGTCTTTTTATTTCAATCTCTTTTTTGATGCTTTTTATTTTAAATTTAGGTGAAGTTGCATTTATAAGGATGCCTGATGAGTTGATTGATAAAGAAATTGAAATGGGTAATTACCAAGCAAAAAGGCTGAAGTATTATACAGAAAACTACCGTCACTATGAAATTCATAAGCATATGATGAGCTTATTTTTATTAATAGCTTCGATGGTAACACTTTATATTCTCCTTTCAAGCCTTGGTGGAATCTCGATGATGATGCGCATTGTCTTCATGCTTTTAACTTATGTCGTGTATCTCGTCTTTTTCAGTCATATGCCTAAACGTCTTGGTATTCGCTTTTATCAAAAACTTGCTTATTTCACTTATACACCCTACATCATCATATTTTATATTTTTTATCCAATGACATTCACGATTTATTATGTTTCAAAGCTTATTGCTAAAATCTTACAACTTAACCCTGAACTTACAGATAGAGAAATGACTGAAGAACAAATTCGTTCTATTGTTACTGAAAGCTCTCAAAGTGGGGTATTAGATGAAGAAGAATCAGAAATGATTCATAATGTATTTGATTTTGATGATACTGAAGTGTATGAAGTCATGACCCACCGTGTAGATATCGAAGGACTTGAAGTATCGATGACCGCTGAAGAAATTATTAAGATTATTGGTGAACAACGGTTTACAAGATATCCAGTTTATAAAGAAAATTTAGATACCATCACTGGAACCGTCCATTTAAAAGATTTTATTCCGTATTTAACAGGAAAAAGAAAAACAATCCGCTTAAAAAGTTTAATGCGTAAACCATATTTCATACCAGAATCTCAAAAAATTAGTGATTTATTAAAAGAAATGCAGCAAACTAAAAACCATATTGCAATCGTATTAGATGAATATGGTGGCACCTCAGGACTTGTAACCTTTGAAGATATCATCGAAGAAATCATTGGAACTGTTTCTGATGAATACGATGATGATGATATCGAAATTCATAAACTATCTGATTATGTCTATCATATTTTAGGAGACGTTAATATTTATGATGTCGAAGATTTATTGGATGCAGGTATCGATGTTGAGGCATATGATACATTATCTGGATTTATGTTAGATCAACTTGGTCATTTACCTGAAGCAGATGAAGAGGTCGTATTTATTTTTAACAATATTCAATTTAAAGCCATTGAAATAGAATATCATGTATTTAAAAAAATCGAAGTTACGATATTAGAAGAGATGGATACAGATGTATAATACACTTATTATCATCCTAGTCATTTTAATCATCCTATCAGGTCTATTTTCAGCAACAGAAACTGCTTTTTCTTCTCTGAATCCAATTAAATTAAAGTATTTAATTGAAAAAGGTAATAGAAAAGCGAAACGTACACTCGCATTATATGACAAGTTTGAAAAGTTACTCATTGTCATTCTTGTCGGTAATAATATTGTGAATATATTATCTGCCTCACTGGCAACCATTGTATTTGTTGATCTTTTGGGACAAGATTTAGGTGTGACCTTGTCTACAGTTGTACTTACGACAATCGTCTTAATTTTTGGTGAAATCACTCCGAAAAGCATTGCGAAACAACTACCTGAAACTTTTGCCATGGCAATTACACCATTTATTACAATGATTGGATATGTCATATCACCATTAGTATTGATATTTGGCGTGATTCAAACAAGTATGAACCGACTGTTTAAATTTAAAAAACAAACCGTCACTGAAGATGAACTCCTCACCTATGTTTCTGAAGTTGAAAGACAAGGTGGCATCAATGCAAATGAAAAAGAACTAATACAACGTGTGATTGATTTCGATGCTTTGAAAGTAACAGAGATATTAACGCCACGTGTGGATATCGAAGCAGTAGAAGTCACAGATGATCATGAAACAATCTTAGATTTATTTGAAACGACAGGTCATTCAAGACTTCCAGTGTATGAAAAAGATTTAGATCATATTGTGGGTATTATTCACTATAAAGACTTTATGTATCATGTCATCAATGGTAAAAAAACATTAAAAACAATGATGAAAGATCCTATTTTCGTCACTGAATATATGAAAATTGTTGATTTATTACATGTATTAAAGTCCAAAAAAGAACATTTAGCGATTGTAAAAGATGAACATGGTGGGACACAAGGTTTAGCATCACTAGAAGATATTATTGAAGAACTTGTCGGTGATATTTTTGATGAACATGATGAAGTTGAAAAAGATATTACGAAAGTTGATGAAGATCATTATATTGCTAAAGGATCTGCTGAATTAGAACAACTTTTAGATATTTTAGGATTTGAGTATGAAGACGCTCAAACACTTAATGGATTTATACTTGATCAGATGGGTAAGATTCCTTTTGTGAATGAAAGTATTGATTATGAAGGATTCAATTTTAAGGTTAAAAAAGCAACAAAGAAAAAAGTGATTGAAGTTGAAATAAAAAAAAGTGATGCATCCAATTGATGCATCACTTTTTAATTTAATTAATTAACTGAACTACCTGCAAATTCAAAGAGTTCTTTAAGAACAGTGTAGTAGCCACCTGTTCTTATTGTTGCCCCGGCAAGTTCGTGGATGAGTGTTGTTCCATTTAATGAATTGTGTACTATATATTTAGTCTCACCAAATCAAATCATTAAGCAATAATAATTTTCATTTGTAAAAATAAAAACGCTTTCTCAATTAAACTTTAATGGCGACTTTAAAGCGAAAACAATGTTTTCATGATAAAATAATAATGGAGAAAACATGAAACATAAAACGACGCATATAAGAAATTTTTCAATTATTGCACATATTGATCACGGTAAATCAACACTTGCTGACCGTTTATTACAAATGACAGATACAGTTCCTGAACGTGAAATGAAATCTCAACTTTTAGATTCTATGGATTTAGAGCGTGAACGTGGGATTACCATTAAACTGAATGCAGTAGAGTTACTCTATAAAGCAAAAGATGGTCAAGATTACGTCTTTCATCTCATCGATACACCTGGCCATGTTGATTTTACATATGAAGTGTCTCGTTCACTTGCGGCTTGTGAAGGCGCAATTTTAGTCGTTGATGCAGCTCAAGGTATTGAAGCTCAAACACTTGCAAATGTGTATTTAGCCCTTGATCATGATTTAGATATTATTCCTGTGATTAATAAAATTGACTTACCGAGTGCAGATCCAGAGCGTGTTAAAAAAGAAATTGAAGATGTCATTGGTATACCAGCTCAAGATGCGCTACTTGTATCAGCGAAAGATGGGATTGGCATTGATTTACTTCTTGAACGAATTGTAACTGATATTCGTCCCCCAGAAGGTATTGAAGATGAACCACTACGTGCACTTGTATTTGATTCTTTTTTTGATCAATATAAAGGTGTCATTCCATCAATTAGAGTTAAAAATGGAAGCTTAAAAAAAGGTGATGTCATACAAATGATGGCATCTAAAGCAAGTTATGAAGTCTTAGAAGTTGGTGTGAACACACCTAAACCAGTCAAAAGAGACATGCTTGGTCCAGGTGATGTAGGTTATGCTGTAGCTTCGATTAAAGATATTCATCATGTACGTGTTGGCGATACCATGACGCATTTACATCGTCCTGCTGAAAAAGCATTACCCGGATATCGTACCCTTAATTCGGTTGTGTTTTGTGGAATATATCCACTAGATGCATCTGAATATACGGATTTACGTGATGCATTAGATAAACTTAAACTCAATGATGCTTCATTGATGTATGAAGCAGAAGCTTCACAAGCTCTTGGGTTTGGATTTAGAACCGGGTTTTTAGGCTTATTACATATGGAGATCATTGTAGAACGTATTCAACGAGAATTTGATATCGGTTTAATTGCGACAGCACCTTCAGTTGTTTACCGCGTTTATTTAACAGATGGCTCGATGATTGAAGTGGATAACCCTACAAAATTACCAAAGCCTCAGGATATCGATCACATGGAAGAACCAATGATTAAAGCGACCATCATGTCACCAAAAGAATATGTTGGTGCGGTCATGGATGTGTGTCAGAAAAAACGTGGTCAATTTGAAACCATGACCTATATCGATGCAAATCGAGTTTCGATTATTTATAAGTTACCACTTGCTGAAATTGTTTATGATTTCTTTGACA
>JAURNN010000066.1 GCA_030830185.1 Bacillota bacterium
GATATCGTGACTGGGACATTGAATTATATTTTCCTAATGCTGTCTCAGATATAAGAAGTTGGGTTGTGATTTTAGAAGCGATGTATGATGATCTTTTAAGTGTTGCATCATCTTCAAATCCATCTGAAATTGCAAACATGAATGTTTCTATTAACCGTTTAAATGATATTGCAAATGACATTAATAGTTTACCTTCTAAGATGGTACAGTTTTCTGATGGAGATTCATCAGTGAATCAAATGCTTGGTCAAATCGTTTCTCAATTGATGCGATCTAATTTAGAACTTGAACGCATTATTGTTCATGGTGACGTATCATTGCCTAGACCTTATGCAACGATATTTACTTCTATTTTTGAAGGTTCAAAACGTCTTGTACTATCATTTGTGAATAATCCATATTCAGTAAATAACTCAGATGAAGATTTAAATGTTTGGGTGAATTATCCGAGACAATATATCGAAATCATGCAAATCATGATTGACCAGTCTTTTCCAGGCGATAGAAAAGTAACACTCTCTCAAATGCCTGATCAAAATAAACTGATTTTATCAAACACATCTGGTAAATCACCCGATGTTGCAATCGGTGTTGATCACTGGATTCCATATGAATTTTCTATACGTGGTGCAGCTGTCGATTTAAGACAGTTTGAAGGTTATGAAGAAGTGGTTTCTCGTTTCTCTAAAGGTGCACTCATCCCATATGCATTTGAAGATGGGATGTATGGATTACCCTCTACTCAAAACTTTTGGGTGACTTTTTATAGAAATGATATTTTAAATAGTATTGGTGTAGAAACCATTCCAAATACTTGGGATGATGTTATTGATTCTTTACCACTACTTCAAAGTTATGGTCTGAATTATTTTGTTCCACTTGCTCAGTTTTCAGGACTTAAGCCATTTGTTGCGACCATTCCATATGTGTATCAATTTGGTGGTAATCTATATACTGAAAATGGGATGCAAACTGGGATTAATTCAACAGAAACATTAGAAGGTATGGAACTCATGAGTGAGCTGTTCACCTTGTATAATGTCCCTAAATTTGTTGGTAATTTCTTTAATAGTTTTAGATATGGTACATTACCAATAGGCATTGGAGATTTATCAACATACATTTTATTAAATAGCGCTGCTGATGAGCTTGATGGCTTATGGTCCATGGCACCACACCCAGGTGTTTATGATCCAGAAACCGAGACAGTGAATCGCTATGCATCTGTAGGTGCACAGTCAAATATGATTTTATCTCAATCTACGTATCAAGATGAAGCGTGGGCATTTTTAGACTGGTGGTCATCTACTGAAATACAAGCTGAATTTGCGTTAACGTTATTATCGACATATGGTAAACAATACTTCTGGAATACAGCTAATTTAGAAGCGTTTAATCTCATTCCAATGCCTAGACAGCATAAAGAAGTCATTCAAGCGCAATGGGAATATGCGATTGAAGCACCACGTATTCCAGGAAGTTATATGGTTGAGCGTGAAATGAGTAATGCTTGGACGAATATCGTATTTAATGGTGTGAATCCAAGACAAGCATTAGATGAAGCCGTTCGTATCGCAAACCGTGAAATTTTATATAAGATGGCTGAGTTTGGATATGTTGTTAATGGTCAACCAATAAAAGATTATGTTGTACCAACTATCGATAACATCGATGATTGGTTAAAGGAGCATGCTCATGATTAAGCGAATGAATGGACCGGCATGGTTTATTGTTCCTTATTGGACTTTATTTTTAATATTCATCATTTTGCCGGTCATTGCAGCAATTTATTTATCATTTACATATTTTAACGCCATTCAAACTCCAAGATTTGTTGGAATTAACAATTATATAGAATTGATTACAACAGATACTGTGTTTATGCAGTATGTACTTTCAAATACCTTACGTTTTGCGCTTATTGTTGGACCTTTTGGTTACATCATGGCATTTTTACTTGCTTGGATGTTAGCACAAGTTCCAGCCGTTCCTAGAACGATTTTAGCCATTATCTTATACTCACCATCACTTACGATGGGGGTTGCGATGGCAGCCATGTGGCGTATTATATTCTCCGGTGATGCTAACGGGTATTTAAATGCGATCCTTTTATCTAATAATTTAATATTAGAACCGTTACAATTTTTACAATCACCAGAATACTTAATGACCATTATGATCGTTGTATCACTTTGGAGTTCAATGGGTGTTGGGTTTTTAGCCATGCTTGCGGGTGTCTTAAATATCGATCAGACTTTGTATGAAGCTGCATATGTTGATGGTTTAAAAAATAGAACTCAAGAAATTTTATACATTACTTTACCTTCTATGAAACCACAGCTCCTATTTGGTGCGGTGATGGCGGTTGTTTCGACATTTCAAGCAGGGATGATTGGTGTTCAGTTAGCTGGGTCAAATCCGACCCCTCAATATGCTGGACAACTCATTGTCAACCATATCGAAGACTTTGGATTTATACGCTATATGATGGGGTATGCAGCAGCAGTTTCTGTAGTATTACTGATCATTGTGTATGCGATATCTAAAGTGACATTTAAAGTGCTTGGAGAAAAATCATGAAAAAGAGATATTCTAAATTTCAAGGGATGAAGATTAATCCAAGTCGCTTTCATCCAAGTCAAATTCCATTTTATTCCTTTTTATTACCATTTTCATTACTCATGTTGCTTCCAATTATTTTTATTTTTAATCATGCGTTTAAACCAATTGGAGAACTATTTGCTTTCCCACCTCGTTTTTTTGTAAGACAACCAACCTTTGATAATTTTGTTGAGCTTGCACGAATTACATCCTCATCAGGTGTTCCATTTTCTAGATACATTGTTAATAGTTTACTAGTGACGATTATCGGTGTGACGTTTTCAATTTTGATTACGAGTTTATCAGCGTATGGTCTATCTAAATTAAAGTTTAAAGGTAAAAAAATATTATTTGAAATCAATACGCTCGCACTCATGTTTGTTCCAATTGCAGTTCAAATACCTAGGTATTTAATCATTGCACGTATGGGACTCATTGATACGTATTTAGGGCATATATTGCCAGTCGTGATATTACCTGTAGCAATGTTTTTATTAAAACAATTTATTGATCAGACACCAAATGAACTTATTGAATCTGCAAAAATTGATGGTGCCTCTGAGATGGAAATTTTCTTTAAAATTATTTTTCCAATTATTTTACCAGCAATTGCAACTGTTGGTATTTTGTCATTTCAAGTGTTGTGGAACGATACATCAACATCGATTTTATATATCGATGATGAATCAAAACGTACACTTGCCTTTTTCATGATGAGTTTAACATCCGCTCAAGGTAATACAGTTGCAGGTCAAGGGATGGCAGCAGCAGCTTCTTTAATTATGTTTATACCGAATTTAGTACTCTTTATATTCTTACAAAGTCGTGTGATGAATACCATGGCGCATTCGGGGATTAAATAATGAAAAAGTTTATCGTTATATTACTTATTTTATTAACATTACCTTTATTTGTTGTTGAAGCAAATGGCGTACCTTATTTAACATTTACCTATTCATCAACGAATGGGCGTTTTGTTTACACACAAGACGCATACGTGCCTTTATCAAGAAAACAAACGTTTGGAGATATCACACTTGATAACCCTCAAGACATCACCTTTGATGATCAAGATGTGATGTATATTGCAGACAGAGATTTAGGAATCATTATCGTTTATGATGAAGTCAATCAAGTTACAAAAACATTCGGTGAAGGCATACTAGAAGGACCAACAGGTGTCCATATCGGATCTGATGGACACGTTTATGTTGCAGACTTTATTACTAAGAAAGCATATCAATTTGCACCGAATAATGATGACACCTATGAACTGATACAAACCTATGAAAAACCTCTTAACTCGCCGTTTTTTAGTGAAGAGGACCCGTTTGATCCAACAAAAATTACAACTGATAACGCAAATAACGTCTATGTTTTACTGGCTGGTAACATTAATGGTTTAGCACAATATAAGAATGATGGCACTTTTTTTGGTTATTTTGGTGGGAATAGTATTCCAGCATCATGGCAAAATACAGTAACATTTTTATTTTTTGATGAAGAGACGCGACGTAACTTATTTCAAATCATCCCTGATCCAGTGTTTAATATTGCAACCGATCAGGACGGATTGATTCTTACTACGACAAAAGGATTAGATGGCTATTTAAAATTGAATATTGCAAACTTTGTATTAAATCGCTCTGTATGGGGATTTGATAATAACGAAGATCTTTATGTAGGTCCTTATGAAACCATTTTCGCGGTGACAAGTGAAGGATATATTGTTGAATATGGTCCTGATGGAAGTGTTTTATTTATTTTTAGTGGGACGGATACATCTAATATTCAAGGTCTTTTCCAAGGACCTACAAGTATTGCTGTGAATTCAAAAAGCCAAATTTATGTCTTAGATAATCAAACAGCTTCACTTCAAGTGTTTGTACCAACCTCATTTGCTAACTTAGTTCATTCAGCGATTGAATTGTATCAAGATGGTCGTTATGTAGAAGCACTTGAGCCATGGCAACAAGTCCTTGAACAAAATGCCCTTTTTGATCTCGCAAATCAAGGGTTAGGGGATGCTTATTTTGCTGAGATGAATTACGAAGAAGCATTATACTATTATGAGATTGCACGTAATCAACAAGGATACAGCGATGCATTTTGGGAAGTAAGAAATGATGTCTTACTCAATTCTGGTGCGTTTATTATTGTCTTTTTGTTTGGTGTACTCGCATTATCCATTGGTGGTAAATACTTAAAACTCAATGACGTGTTATTAAAGCCAATCCATTTAGTCAATAATAAGATTAAAGATTATAAGCTAGTAAAAGAATTAAAATTTGGATTTTATTTAATGACCCATCCTGTGGATGGTTATTATGGAATCAAGCGAGAAAATAAAGCGAGTTACTTGTCAGCAACCATTTATTTCTTACTGTTTTTTATTGTGTATTTAATATTTATTTTTGAAACGAATTTCTTATTTAATCCACTCATAAGATCACAAATAGATATTTTTGAACAAATCATTTCTATTTTCTTACCGTATCTATTATTTGTATTAGCTAACTATCTTGTATGTTCCATTCGTGATGGTGAAGGTTCTTTTAAAGATGTTTATGTTGCAACATCATATAGTTTATTACCGGCAATCATCGGTCTACCGTTAATGACATTTGTTTCTCAGGGTTTAACTCTTAATGAAGCATTTCTATTTGATTTTGGTATGCTTATCATTTATATCCTAACTGGATTTTATTTAGTGATGATGGTGAAAGAAATTCATTATTATGAAATGAAAGCAACAGTTGGAAACATACTCATTACACTATTTACAGCAATTATGATTTTAGTCGTTGTATTTATTGTGTACTTATTATTGGGCGAAGTAGTTCAACTATTTTTAGATATTATTAGGGAGGTGACGGTTCGTGGTTAATCTTATTAAACTATTCACAATCATGACACTTGCATCGATGATGACCATCATAAGACCTCAAGTTGAAGATCAAGTTGAGCCTTTTAACAGTAATCAAATGATCATGGATAATAATATGTTATCAAGTAATCGTTTCACTCAAGAAGATGATTATGATCAAGATCAAATCGATGCTTTTAATAACTTATATCAAGTGAATTACAATGAAGAAGAACGTGCTTTACTTGGATATCTTTATTCAATTGAAAATGCGAGATATATTTTATATTTTGAACCGATGAGTTTTTCAGTATTACTTTATGATAAAGTCAATGACTATATGATGAGCTCTCGTGCTGAATTTCAAGGAATATCAGGAGAAAGAGAAAATAACACCGCAACAAGAAATCGATTGAACAGTGGGTTGTGGTTATCATATGTGAGAAAAGCAAACGTATCACAAGCAACTGAAACAACCGTTTCTCTATATGATTTAGCAGATGTGGACTATGTCAATAATGGATCAGTGACTGAAACGCAATCACAACTTTCAACCTTTGAAATTGTTGATGGTAGTTATGATGAACGTGATATTGAGGTTTCAGTATTAGAAGTCAATCAAGTGTTGATTGCAACGGTCGATGCAAAAGCAATTGATGCGTCACTTGAAGTTCATTTATCATTGAATGAACGCGGTCTAGAAGTTTATATTCCAGCAGATAAATTAATTGAGTCTGGGAATATTTATGGTCTTACATCGATTTCTGTTTTTCCATATTTTGGCGCAGTGAGAGAGAATCTTGCCCCAGGTTATATGTTAATCCCAGATCAAGTTGGTGGTCTCATTCGTTTTGAAAAACCGATTGAAGCGACCATACGCGCTTTATTTTATGGTGGGGATCAAGGTTTAAATGATAATACGCGCGCGTATTTATCTTTACCAGTTGTTGGAATCATTCATGATGTAAATCAACAAGGGTTTTATGTCAGTATCGATGAAGGTGCAGAGTTATCAGAATTAGAAGCTGTTTTTTGGTCTTCTCGAACGCGTTATTATAGAACGCAACTTAATTTTCAATTAAGACCTATTTATAAAGCAATTATTAATGCCGCTGGAGATGGTAGAGATCAAATCCCAGACGCACTCACAAATAAAGATTACCGAGCAACTTATACATTATTAGGTGATGATGCAAACTATGTAGGTATTGCAAATCATTACCAATCCTATTTATTAAATGAAGGTGAACTTGTTAAACAAGAAGTGTCACAAATGCCGTATTTATTACAATTTTTGATGGGAGATCAAACACCTTCATTTTTAGGAACAACGTACTTGGAAATGACCTCAGCTCAAGATGCAGAAGACATTTTAGATGACTTATTAAGTCGCGGCGTGACACCTAGTGTCATCAGTTTATTAGGATGGTCTAGAGACGGTGCGATTGATCAAGCACCATACCGGTTACGTGATATTCATCAGTTAGAGGATTTAGAATCTTTTATAAAGTCTCAAAATATGGATATTCTGCGTCATCAAGATTATGTCATGAGCAGTGAGTTATCTGAACGCATTGGCTTTAATCGCGATGTTGCTTTAAATTATTCAAGATTAAAAATGACAACGCTGCAACGTTCATTGAATACACAATCAATTGATCAATATTTTGTATATCCTGATAGAAGTTTAGCGTTATCAAATCAAGATGATATATCCGCTGCGTATTTAACAAGTATAGGACGTATCTTAAATTCTTATTATGATCAAGGTTTTTATGATCGCATCGACACAAGAATCATTTATGATGAATTATTGTCTTCATATGACATGCTTATGTTACGTCAACCGAGTTTGTATGCATTAAAATATGCAAATTATTACACCCATATGCCAATCATTCACTCACAATATTACTTTTATACAGACACAGTTCCATTTGTTCCTATTGTGTTAAGTGGGATTTTACCAGTATTTAGTAGTGAACTTAATTTTAATGCAATTGGTGATGTATTAAAACTTCAAATGTTAGATTACGGCATGTATCCGAATTTTATTGTGACAGAACAACCAACACAAACAATGCGTTTTACGCGTTCGAATATTTTTTTCACAACACATATTGATGTCTTTGAAGAAGAAATGGTAACAACATATAATCAATTTAAACGTATTTATGATGAGATAGGATTTCAAAAAGTGATTCAACGTGACGTGCTAGATCTAGGAATTGTACTCGTTACTTATGAAGATCAAACGCAAGTTTTAATTAACTATACAAATGACACTTATATGATGGGTAGCTTTAGAATTGATGCCTTGTCTGCAGAGGTGATCGCATGAAACAAACATTAAAAAAAATCGGTGTTTGGTTTCAAACATTTGGTGCAAAAATTATTTCATTTTATGATGCTAAAATCGATCCAATTTTATCTAAAATTGGATATGCTTTAACACATAATCCGATGATTAGAGTAAACGATTTAACAGTTAAAATCATCGGTCTCAATTTTAAGATCACAAGGAAAAGAAGAGATGCTTTTTACGGGTACACGTTTATTTCGTTATGGCTTGTTGGATTACTTATTTTTACCTTATATCCAATGTTATATGCCTTATATTTAAGTTTCTTTGAAGCTTATTATAATTTACAAACAGGAATTACGACTTCTTTTGTAGGATTTGAAAACTACTTTAATATTTTTAGAAGTCAAACGCTTGTGCCTCTGTTTGCAAACTATGTGATTCGTATGCTTGTCTCTGTACCACTGATTATTGTGTTTTCCATTATTATTGCGGTCTTAATTAACGTTCCAATGAAGGGGAAAAGTATTTTTAGAACCATCTTTTTCTTACCTGTCATTATTGCAACGGGACCAGTGATAGGAGAATTAACAGCTCAAAATGCAACGACACTTCCTGCACTTGAAAATAGTAATGTATTAAATTTTATATCCGATAACTTAGGAAACTGGCTTGCAGATCCGATGGTTTTACTATTAAATTCGTTGTTACTTGTATTATGGTATGCAGGGATTCCAATTTTAATTTTCTTAGCAGGACTTCAAAAAATCGATAAAAGTGTCTATGAAGCAGCCGATATTGATGGTGCTTCACCTTGGGATCGCTTTTGGAAAATTACATTACCTGGTATCTCATCACTCATTTCAGTTGCTGTGATTTATATTGTTGTCACCATGAGTTTATTTGTTGAATCAGGTGGGATTTTAGAACTCACACGCTCTCACATGCTTGTTGGTGCACCCGACTCACAATTTTGGTTTGGGTATGGGTATGCCGCAGCAATCGCTTGGATTTATTTCATCTTCATGGTGATCATTATGAGCGTATTCGTGCTCATCCTTCGTGGAAGAAAGGAGAAAGCATAATATGTCATTAAGAAGACGCCTTTTGGGCATACAATTCACTGATGGCTTACTTTATAAGAGCATTGTGTTACTGTTACTTATTAGTTTTTCATATATTTATTTATATCCAATGTTATTTATGCTTACCAATAGTTTCATGAATGTCGAAGATTTAATCAATCCAGGTGTCAAATGGATTCCAACCATTGTTGAAATTGAAAATTACAGACGTGCAGTTCAAGTATTAGAACTGCCAAGTGCAATCTTTAGTTCAACGAGTTATGTCTTACGAGTATCTTTATCTGCAACGATTTCATCAGCACTGATTGGATACGGGTTTGCAACATTTAATTTTCCACTTAAAAAACTATTATTTGCACTTATGTTAGCGACCTTCATCTTACCGAGTCAAGTTACTATGGTTGCAAACATGCTCATTTTTAGAAATTTAGGCATCATGAGTACTGAACAATCCATGATTTTACCAGCGATTTTTGGTCAAGGTTATAATGCTGCTATTTATATACTTATTTTTTATCAATTTTTTAAAACCATTCCAACTGTCTTAAGAGAATCTGCTGAAATCGATGGCGCATCTCCATTTAAAGTGTTTTATAAAATTGCGTTACCACTTGCGATTCCCTCATTACTGATTGTCTTTCTATTTAGTTTTGTATGGTATTGGAATGAAACCTTTATGACAGGACTTTATGTAGGTAATCCAATTACATTACCACTTAAACTTCAATCATTTAGAGCAAGTTATGAAACATTATTTCCACCAGGATCTTTTGGTTCAGAACTTAATGAAGCCATTATGCTCGCTGGAAATATGATGACGATTTTACCATTACTCATTCTTTATTTCTTAGCACAACGCTTCTTTACAGAATCCATCGATCGTACAGGAATCACAGGAGAATAACATGAAAAAAACAATCATTTTTTCACTTATATTCATTGGTTCATTTGTATTAGCGAGTTGTCAATCAAACAACCCACCAAATGGACTTGAAAGATTAACGCCATATGAAGGTTGTGAAGTGGCGCAACTCGATGGGTATGTTTGTGTTTGGGCTGATGAATTTAATGGTGATGCATTAGATGAAACAAAATGGAATATTGAAGAGAATGGCTTTGGTGGAGGTAATAATGAATTACAATTTTACCGCAAAGAAAACATCTCTGTCACTGATGGCCATCTACTCATTACAGCGAGACAAGAATATTTTGGTGGTAGAAATTATACATCAGGACGTATTAATTCTAAATATAAAGGTGAATTCACATACGGAAAAGCTGTCATTGCAGCACAAGTTCCTGCAGGAAAAGGAACATGGAGTGCTGCTTGGATGTTACCAACAATGAACACCTACGGTAGTTGGCCAAATTCTGGTGAAATTGATATCATGGAACATGTTGGTTATGATAATAATCGTGTCTTTGCATCAACACATACCACAAAGTTTAACCATCAAAACACAAATGGTGCTCTCACGTTTCCTAAAACCTTATATGAAGCAACCACACAACTTAATATTTATGAATTAGTATGGGCACCAGGAGAAATGCGAGTCACAGTCAATGGTGAGAGAATTGGTGAATTTAACTATACACCAGCATTTAATCAAGATGTACCATATGATGATGTGTATCCATTTGATCAAGCCTTTCATTTTATTTTAAATGTTGCAGTTGGTGGAGATTGGGGCGGTGTTCAAGGTGTTGATGATTCGATTTTTCCAGCAACGATGATCGTTGATTATGTTCGTTTTTATCAAATAGATTATGCTGAATTAGACCGTGAAAATCCGACAACTCCAGAAGATATTCGCAAAATGACACAACTGAATCAAGGCATTTTCTGGAAACCATCAACTGATGATACCGGAGTAGAAAAATATGCAGTGTATGTTGAGGGTGAATTTTTTGATCATACGAATTTGAATCAATATACATTTATTAATCGTATTCCTTTTAAAGTTCTTATGCCCGGTAAAACCTATGAAATTCAAATACGAGCAGTCGATTTTACAGGTAGAGAATCTGGTTTATCTGAAGTCTTTGAACTGACATTATAAAACAAAAACAAACATCTGTGATGTTTGTTTTTTTAATTTATCTGGTACCCCCTGTAGGGCTCGAACCTACGACCCACTGATTAAGAGTCAGTTGCTCTACCAACTGAGCTAAGAGGGCAAGTATGAATACAATAACACATCATCAATAATTGTGCAATGCATGTTTATTAAAATATGCTATAATAATGAAAAGTGAGGAAATTTTATGAATCAGTTGAATCGTTTAGATAAATTTAATGGCATTTTAACGTATCTTTTATTTATATTATCATTCTGGTATGTAACATGGACATTATCAGGCACTAGTGTGGATGGGACACTACTTGATGGAATTAGAAATCAGTGGTATTTCACCAATCAAACCAATACACTTGTAGTCATTGTATCAGTCTTGTATTGGTCACGTTTTGAAGATAAAGGTTGGTTTAAATATTTGGCACAAATCGTTCTTGTGAATATTGTCATTACTGCAACTGGGTATCATTTTATATTAGCACCTGAAACGGTTGACTTTTATGGTCATCTAAGTCATACAATTGTTCCTATTGTGTACGTGATCTTTTATTTTACTGCAGTAAGAGCACATTTAAAATTATCACAATTTTGGATTCTCATCATTTATCCGATGATGTATTTAGCTCTTGCATTAATATTTGGAACATGGCCATTAGGTCAGTATCCATATGGATTCATTGATGTGGATGCCAATGGACTAGGTAATGTATTAAGATTCACGTTATTATTTATGTTACCTGGATATACTCTACTCGCTTTACTGTTTACTTTAGCGAAAATTCAACTTGAAAAACGTGTCTTTAGTAAGGATGTAGATTCCAAATAAGAAAGAGGAGATTCTCCTTTTTTTTATGCTATAATATGGCTATGTATACTTACACACTCGTATTTATTCAAATTGAATCTCAAATGATTATGCTCAACCGAAGTAAGTCACCTTGGATGGGAATGTGGAATGGATTAGGTGGAAAAATTCATCAAGATGAAACTCCACTTGCTTCCATTCAAAGAGAAATAAAAGAAGAATTAGGTCTTGAGATAGATACAAATCTGATCAAAGATCGCGGCACACTCACATGGAATGATTTTGAAGCATCTGGTCAAGGCATTCATTTATTTTATGTCAAACTTGATTGTATCCATCTAAATTTTCCAATACAAATGGATGAGGGTATCATTGATTTAAAACCAATTCATTGGATCATCGATTCAAATAATCATGGTGTTGCACCTAATATTAAATATTTTTTAAAACCAATAATGGAATATCAAGTAGACGTTCATTGCATGTTCGAATCTCAAACACTTATCGATGTGAAGGTAACTAAACGATGACCATTTATGTTATATTAGGACTTATTGTTCTTTTTTTTAGTTTTAAAATTGCATGGAGCTTTCATTACCGGTCGACTCTCAAGCGAATTTTTAAAGATCAGCTCATGAATGATAAAGAAATTCTTATAAAAGGCGTCACTTATAAAATACACTATCTTTCTTGCTCAAAAAATACGCAAGTAAGAGTCAATAGTTATTTATTTATAGAACTGATGTCACCTAAACAACAAAAACCACAACTGATTCCTGTTAATCTTAAATCGCCAACAATGGTGATCACATCTCCTATTGTAACCAAGTTGAGAATGGTCATCAATGAAAATGAAGAACGTTTTTTTAGTTATCAAGAAAAGGTCTATGATTCATATATTATCCCTTTTGATAAATTATCATTATTTAAGGAGTTTTTAATATGATTGATCACATACTACAAAGACACCCGAATGCCCATCATTGTTATGTGTGCGGTACAAAACAAGAAGAAGGGTTACATGTTGAGTTTTACGAGTTGAAATCAAAACGCCTTTTGACCATTTATCATCCAGTTCAAGAACATCAAGGATATCCTAAAGTCTTACATGGCGGTGTTGCAGCATCACTTTTAGATGAGGGAATGGCACGTGTGTACCAAGTCTTTCATCAAGATCCTTGGGGGATGACCATTGATTTAAACATTCGTTACCTTAAACAAATGCCAATGGATGAAACACTTTATGTTGTTTCTGAACTCACGAAAGATCGTTCAAGAATGTATGAAGTGAAAGGTTATATTACAAACGGAAAAGACATTTATGCTAAAGCAACTGCGTCATACATTAAAGTTAATGTTTTCGAACAGTTAAAATCACTAGGTTATGAAATACTAGAAAACAACTTACCATTTCATGAAATCGAGCTCCCTGAATGAGTGTATTAGAAACAAAAAACATTACATTTTCATATGATCAACACATTCTATTTGAGGATGCATCGATGCGTCTTTTTAAAGATGATCACGCTGTGTTAGTAGGACCTAATGGTAATGGAAAAACAACGTTTATGAGGTTTTTAGCAAAAGAGCTCAACCCTAATAAAGGAGAAGTATCTTGGCTTCCTCATATAAAAGTGGGATATTTAGATCAGTTTTTATCATTAAAAAACGACCAACTCGTAGAAAACTATTTGCATGATGTCTTTGATCATTTATTTCAATTAGAAGCAAAAATGATTAAACTTTATGAAGATGCTGAAACAGATACAGACCCTATGAAATTAATCTCATATGCCTCTGATATTCAAGACACATTAGAAAAAGAAAATTTTTATCAATTTAAATCTAAAGTGGATAACATCATCTTTGGACTTGGATTATCAAAACATGTCTTACAACAAAAAATACATACATTATCAGGCGGGATGAAAGTAAAAGTGATGCTTGCCAAACTGTTACTTCAAGATGTGGATGTTTTATTATTAGATGAGCCTACAAACTTTTTAGATGTAAAACATATTGAGTTTTTAGTCAACTATTTAAATCAATTTAAAGGTGCCTTTCTCGTGATCTCTCATGATGAATACTTTATGTCACAAATTGCACAAACCGTATTTGCAATTGAATCGAAACACATTGAAAAATATAAAGGAACCTATCAATTTTACTTAGAACAAAAAGACTTACGTTTTGCTCAAGCTGAAAAGCAATTTAGAGAACAACAGCAGTTAATTAAAAAAGAGGAAGCATTTATCTCTAAAAACTTAACTCGTGCATCGACAACAAAACGTGCACAATCTAGGCGTAAAAAGTTAGAAAAACTAACACGCATCGATAAGCCTCATGAAAAAAGAACGTATCATTTTGACTTTCCGTTTGCCCATCGAACTGGTGATATCGTGATTCAAACAAAAGCTTTAGTCATCGGATATGATACACCTTTATTAGAACCTTTAGATTTAGAAATTAGACGAGGTCAAAAAATTGCCATTACTGGTAAAAACGGGATCGGTAAGACAACCCTGATTAAAACCTTATTACATCAAAAAGCATCTTTAAGTGGAACATTTAGCGTCATTGATACCGCAATGATTGCCTACTATTCTCAAATTGAATCTTATGATGATGAAGAGACTGCCTACCGCTTTTTTAGAGGTTTTTATCCTGATGTAGAAGATAAATTTGTCTATCAACAACTTGGCAGTTACGGACTTGATTATGAAAAATGTCACCGGCCACTTAAAACCTTATCAGGTGGGGAACAATCAAAAGTAAGACTCGCTGTACTTAAAAAACAAAAAAGTAATGTTTTAATACTAGATGAGCCAACTAATCACTTAGATGATGCAGCAAAAGAGGCACTCATTGAAGCGTTAAGTCACTATCAAGGGACACTATTACTTGTCACACATGAAACATATTTTTATGAAGCAGTGTGTGATGATGTCATTGAGTTATATGCATAAAAAAGGAGAAAATAAATGAAATCAATTCAAACTGTTGTTGGTGAAATACAATCTGTTATATTAGAAAATCAATATTTATCTGTAGAAATTTTAAGCTTTGGTGCGTCTATTTTTCATTTGTACGTAAAAAATAAAGATGAAAAAATTGAAGTCTCCGTTCAACCAGATGACATTAATGAATTTTTAACGTCTCAATTTTATTACGGTAAAACAGTTGGAAGAACAGCTGGACGTTTGTTTTACCCGAGTTATTCCATTGGGAATACAGAATACTTACTAGATGATACAAGTAACCCTTCTTTATTACACGGTGGCGAAAACGGCTTTTCATTTAAACACTTTGAAATTGCTGAACTGAGTGAGGCCTATGTTAAACTCAAAGCAATTTCTTTAGCTGATGAAGGTCCATATGACGGAATATTAACCCTTTTTACAACCTATCAATTAAGCAATAACACTTTAGAAATCATCTATGAAGCGCACACAACTGAAACAACACTTTGCAATATCACCAATCATGTGTACTTAAATTTATCGAATCAGCCAACCATTGATGATCATCATATGACAATCCATGCAAATACCTATTTGAATATTGATGACAGTAATAAAATTATAAGTGTTGAACTAGTTAAAGAACCTTTAGATTTTAATCAAGGATTAAAGTTAAGAGAAGCGTTAAATATTATGGAAAATACTTCTTTTAAAGGATTTGATCATACGTTTATCTTTAGTGAGGATAAACATGTACAAATGGAAGCAGAAACAGATATATTAAAAATGACCTTAAAAACAACGAATCCATCTGTTGTTTTATATACACATAATAAACCTGCACCTCATCAATTAAGACACTCTAAAAAAGAAAAAAATAAACATGCAGCATTTACAATTGAAACACAACATGAACCCGGTGGTATTCAATTCAAAGGATTAAATGATGCTGTTTTAACACCTGAAAATACATATTATGAGACCACAACATTAGAATTCGATGTAAAAAACATAAAATAAAGCCATTCACATTGTATTTCAAAAGATTTTATGTTAATATATTTAAGAATTTAAAGGAGTGAATCATATGCGCGAACTAGTCAAACTTGTATGTACTGAATGTGGCGACGAAAACTACCATACAACTAAAAATAAAAAATTACACACAGAACGTATGGAAGTTAAAAAATATTGCCCAAGATTACGTAAATATACTATTCATAAAGAGAAAAAATAAACGATGTTAGCATCGTTTTTTTCTTGCCAAAAAATCACATATTATCATTTACTAAACACAAAAAATCACACTTACATAAAAAAATAGCAATAAACACTTGACAGTGCCAAACACATGTTATACAATTATATTGGCACAAGGCACAAATGAGTGCTAAATGAGGTGAATGCATGCTTAGTAGTAGGCAAAAACTAATCTTGAAAGCAATTATTGATGAATACATCAATACCGCACAACCTGTTGGATCTAAATATTTAACACAAGTTCCATATTTAACATTTTCAAGTGCAACACTACGTTATGACATGGCTGAATTAGAATCACTTGGATACTTAGAAAAAACACATACATCAAGTGGACGCATTCCTTCAGAACTTGGGTACAAATATTATGTTGACCATTTAATTACAAGAGATGTAGATGTTCAAATTTCATTTCCTGTGATTGATGATGTCTTAAAACAAAATCAAATCAAACGTGAACAAGCTATTGAAGAGGCTGTAAAGTTACTTTCAGATTTAACCAATTACACAGCACTCGCTGTTGGACCCACACACGATCAACTTACCATCAAAAAAGTCGATTTTATACCATTAACGGATGAAACAGCAACCTTACTCATTGTTACAAACCAAGGCCACGTTGAACATCAAACCATCACGATTCCCGAAGCTCTTAATATCAATGATTTAAAAGAGACAATTAAAACATTAGATGAGTTACTTTCTAATAAGACACTTGAAGATGCTTCAATTATCTTAAAAGAATCATTGATGAAAAATGATTTAAAAACGTTTATGGACTTTCAACAACAACTCATGGCATCATTTATACAAGCCTTCTCAAAATTCAGTGAAGAAAATGTGTATTTATCAGGAATGAGTCGCATGTTTGATCAACCTGAGTTTGATAACGGTGGCTACATTAAAAAATTTGTTGAAATGCTAGACAGGCGTGACTTAGTAAAAATGATTGGTCAACAAGATGGACTTCAAGTGAGGTTTGGAAGTGATATGAAATTAATACCAATGGAAAATTGCACTCTGATTTCTATACCTTATCAAATCAATCAACAAGAACATGGTACGATTGCAATCATCGGTCCGAACCGAATGCCTTATGGTAAAGTTATACCTTTACTTGAATACATCGCACTCAACATTGGAAAATTATATAAAAAATAGAGGACATTATGGAAGATAACACAACAAAAGAGACTGAACAAGTAGAAAAGCAGTCCAAGAAAAAACCAAGTTTAAAAGATCAAATAGAATTACTTGAAAAAGAAATTGCTGATCTTAAAGATAAAAACTTAAGAGTGGTTGCAGAATTTGAAAATGCAAGAAAACGATTAGATACACAACGTATTCAAGATCGCAAATATGCATCAAAGTATTTAATTGATCAACTACTTACACCACTATCTCAACTTGATAAAATCGTTGAGTTACCAACACAAGATGAAAAACTAAAAAACTTCTTAATCGGCTTTAAAATGATTAAAGATCAAATTTTTAAAACCTTAGAAGCAGATGGACTTAAAGAAATTGAGGCATTAAACCAACCTTTTGATCCAAATTTCCATGAAGCAATGGAAAAAATACATGATCAAAATCAACCGAATGGTATTAACGTAGCTGTCATTAATAAAGGCTATATGTATAAAGAACAATTAATTAAACCGGCCACGGTAAAAGTAAATGAATGGAGTGAAGAACATGGCGAAAACAAATAAAATTATCGGTATCGATTTAGGAACTACCAACTCATGTGTAAGCGTGATGGAAGGTGGCGAAGCAAAAGTGATTGCAAATGCAGAAGGTGGACGTACTACCCCATCTGTTGTTGCATTCAAAGGTGATGATGTTTCTGTTGGTGAAGTTGCAAAAAGACAAGCAATCACCAATCCAAATACCATCATCTCAATTAAGAGACACATGGGAGAAAATGATTATCGTGTCAGTGTGAACGATAAAAAATATACCCCACAAGAAATTTCTGCAATGATCTTAAAAAACTTAAAGAAAACAGCAGAAGATTATTTAGGTGCAGAAGTCACGCAAGCTGTCATTACGGTTCCTGCTTATTTTAATGATGCACAAAGACAAGCAACTAAAGATGCAGGTAAAATTGCAGGGTTAGAAGTGAAACGTATCATCAATGAACCAACGGCAGCAGCGCTTGCATACGGTATTGATAAAGTCGATAAAGAACAAACCATCTTAGTGTTTGACTTGGGTGGTGGGACCTTTGATGTGTCTATCTTAAAACTTGCAGATGGTACCTTTGAAGTCATTTCAACATCAGGTGATAATTTACTTGGTGGGGATGATTTTGACCAAAAAATCATAGATTATTTAGTTGCAGAATTTAAACGTGATCAAGCTGTGGATTTATCAAAAGATAAAATGGCGATTCAACGTTTAAAAGATGCTGCTGAAAAAGCGAAAAAAGAATTATCAGGTGTGACAACTACACAAATCTCATTACCATTTATTACGATGGGAGATGCAGGTCCATTACACTTAGAGCTCAACTTAACACGTGCCAAATTTAATGAAATCACATCTGATTTAATCGATCGTTGTGAAGGACCAGTTCGTACCGCATTAAAAGATGCAAAAATGGGATCAAATGACATTCACCAAGTGTTACTTGTCGGTGGATCAACACGTATTCCAGCAGTTCAAGAACTTGTTAAAAAATTACTAAATAAAGAACCTAATAAATCAGTCAACCCTGATGAAGTTGTTGCGATGGGTGCTGCCATTCAAGGTGGTGTGCTTGCAGGAGATGTCAAAGACGTTTTATTACTTGATGTCACACCGTTATCATTAGGAATTGAAACCATGGGTAACGTCTTTACAAAACTCATTGAACGTAATACAACCATCCCAACATCAAAATCTCAAGTATTCTCTACTGCAGCAGATAATCAACCAGCCGTTGATATTCACGTCTTACAAGGTGAAAGACCAATGGCATCAGACAATAAAACACTTGGTCGCTTTCAATTATCAGACATTCCACCTGCACAAAGAGGAGTCCCTCAAATTGAAGTGACATTTGATATTGACGCCAATGGTATTGTTGCTGTGAAAGCAAAAGACTTAGGTACCAATAAAGAACAAAACATTACCATTACAGGCAATGATTCACTTTCTAAAGAAGAAATTGATCGTATGATCAAAGAAGCTGAAGAAATGGCAGAAACAGACAAAGCAAGACGTGAAGAAGCAGAATTAAGAAATGAAGCTTCAAGTTTAACATTCCAAACAACAAAAGCATTAGATGATTTAAAAGATGATGTCGATGCAACAGAAAAAGAAGATGTGGAAGCAAAAATTAAAGCTGTTGAAGAAGCATTAAAAGGCACTGACTTAGAAGCAATTAAACAAGCAAAAACAGAACTTGAAACGGTTGCTCAAGGGATTGCACAAAAAGCATATCAAAAAACACAACAACAAGCATCTGAACCAACACAAGATGAAACAAAAAGCAATGATGACAACACGGTAGATGCAGAATTTGAAGCAAAAGACTAAATCATATTGGAGTTAAAACATGGCGGATAAACGCGACTATTATGATGTTTTAGGGTTAAAAAAAGGGTCTTCTGAAGATGAAATTAGAAAAGCCTACAGACAATTAGCCAAAAAATATCATCCAGATGTATCGTCTGAGCCCGATGCAGAATCTAAATTTAAAGAAGTTCAAGAGGCATATGATACATTAAGCGATAGTGAAAAACGCCAAATGTATGATCAATATGGTCACCAAGCAAATAATCCGTTTGGTGGAGGTTCTGGTGCTGGATTTGAAGGATTTGGTGGTTTTGGTGATATCTTCTCTCAATTTTTTGGAGGAGGGTCTCAACGTCAAACAAGCCGGTCTTATGATGGTCCACAGCGCGGTGAAGACATTGAAAAAGTGATGACCATTGATTTTATGGAAGCCGTCCTAGGTATTAAAAAAGATGTCTCAGTTGACATTGAAGATACATGCCATACATGTGGTGGCTCAGGTGCAGCATCTAAAGATGATATTGAAACATGTTCAAGATGTCATGGTGATGGTCATATTAACGTTGATCAACGTACAATGTTTGGAACCATTCGTTCTCAACAAGTATGTAACCAATGTGGTGGACGTGGAAAAGTCATTAAAAAACGTTGTCATACATGTAGTGGATCTGGAAAAGTCAGACAAACCAAAAATGTTTCTGTGAATATTCCAGCAGGTGTAGATAATAATATGACCCTTAAAGTCGCTGGTTATGGACATGGCGGGACAAAAGGTGGTTCTCATGGTGATTTATATCTAACCTTTAGAGTCAAACCACATAAAGTATTTAAAAGAGAACGTGACAATATCCATTTAGATGTTCCGTTAACCATTACACAAGCAGTATTAGGAACCTCTGTTGATATTCCTACGATTTATGGTGAAGTCACACTTAAAATTCCACCAGGAACGGCGCATGGATCGGTTTTAAAAATGAATGGTCAAGGGATTGCGAATGTTCAAAACAAACGCAAAGGTGATCAACTCGTTCACTGC